>CALXJI010000005.1 GCA_944388585.1 uncultured Clostridia bacterium | reverse complement strand
TTTTGGAGAAAAAATAGATACAATAAATGGTGATTGGAATATAGAAGTAGATCTTCCAGAAGAATTTTATAACAGAAAAACAGAAGTATATACTTTAGAAAGTAGTAATGATGAAAATTTAGAATTGTTAGGAGCAAATTTATCTCAGACAGGAATAAGAATAGAATTTAAAACAAAATGGGGACAACAATATTACAATGAAGATGATTCAGATGAAATAATTTATGAAAAATTAGAAAAGATAAGAAATGAATATTTAACTTTTGAATATATAGTAGATAATGGAATAACACCTTTATATGATTATCATATAGTAAATTCTTTTGGAGAGAAATTTTATCCAGCAAATTCTTCAGATGGAGATGGTGGAATGAGTGTAGGTTCAAATGCAGAGTTAAATTATTTTCAGATTTTTAATATGACACCATCTGATGCCACAGATAAAATAATAATAATTATGGAAAAAGATAGTCACTATTTTGATACTACAGAAAATAAATATTTAGAAATAGTATTAAGCAGAAAAAGTAACTAATAAAATTTTATTATATAAATTATAGATTGCATATGATATAATAAGTAATATGTTAGGAGAAGTTAAATGGAAAAATTTGAATTACTAGACAAAGATGGAAATAGAACAGGAAAAATAATGACAAGTCCAGAAATAGATGATAAGTCTCTTATTCCGCAAGGATATTATGTTGCAATAGTTGGTGTACTTATTATTAATAATGAAAATGAAGTATTACTTGAAAGACGTAGCAAGCTTAAAAAGATTGATCCAGGAAAATGGGGAATTTGTGGTGGAAAAATAGATTATAATGAAGATCCAATTACAGCAGGAATAAGAGAAACATATGAAGAGATTGGCGTACTTTTAAATAAAGATGAAATGAAAATGTTATGTGTTAATAAAAGTGAAACAGCATATTTTAATATTTTCTATGTTAGAAAAAATATAGATATAAACGATTGTAAATTGCAAAAAGAAGAGGTTGATGAACTAAGGTATTTTAATATTGAAAAACTTGGTCAGCTATATGATGAAGGAGTAGAATGGCTAAAAGAATTGAAAAAAGTTTTATATTAGAATTTATATAATTAAATTTGAATTATATAACAAATATCCAAAAAATAAAAAAATGATTAATAAATTAAAAGAAATTTATGTATATTATGAAATTGATGCAATGCTAGTTTTAAAAGACGTTTTATATCACGAATGGAAAGATAATTTGAAAGATAGTTAAAGGAGTACGTTATGAGTTTAGAAAAATTAATGGAAAATAAGATATTAAATGAAAAAATCAATGATGTTTATGAAAAAATAAAAAATAAAGATTATGTTGAAGCATATGATAGTATTAGGAATATAATAGACTTTATAAATCAGAAATTTATATTAAAAAATTATAAAATAAATTTAGAAATTGCAAGTCCTATACCAGCATCAAAAGCATATTTTGATAAAGATGATAAATTGTTAAATTATATGGTTACTTTAAATGATGAGTATAATACAATAGATTATGCAGATATGAGACTAGAAGATGTTGAATTGTTAATTTCATATTTAGAGTGTATTTATACATATATGCTTAAAAATTATGGTGAGTTTATGTAACAATTAATATGTTCTTTTATATTGAATTTCTAATTATATTATGATATATAATAGAAAAATATAAAAGGATGTGAGATATATGAATATTATATTTCTTGATGTTGATGGTGTATTAAATTCAATAGAATATTTAACAGAAAAACATAATGAATTAAAAAGAACATTAAAACAAGAAGAAATGTTAGATACTGTATGTATTAAAAATTTAAAGCAAATAGTAGATAAAACTAATGCTAGAATTGTTATAACTTCTTCTTGGAAAATATGTGACTTAGATATTTTAATTAAAGTATTTAGTAAATATAATTTACAAGTATATGATGCAACAATAAATTATGGAGATAAAAGAGGAAAAGAAATACGAGAATGGCTAGATAATAACAAAGATGTAAATAACTATATAATTATAGATGATGACTTCTTTAAAGATTATGTAGGATTAGAAGATAAAATAATACAAACGTCTATGTATAAAGGAAGAGGATTAAATATTACTCATGTAAAAGAGGCAATAGAAAAGTTAAAGAGGCTATAAAATAGTCTCTTTTGTTTTTACTATACATATTAAATTGACATAATTAAGAAAAAATGGTATAATATATGTAGATATTTTTGATTTAAATCTATTAATTATATAGATTGGTTGATCGAAAAAAATCTGAAAGAAATTATTAAGAAAGGAGGTGCTTCATTTATGATAAAAGAAGCACTAATAAGAAATTGTATTAAGGAGGAATACCAAGAAGAACTCCTTAATAAAGCTCGTGAAAAAAACGAGCAAAAAGCAGCTAAAAAAGCTGCAGATCTTGCTCAAAAGCAAGAAAAAAGAGCTTATAAAGAGGCTCAAAGAGAGGAGAAATCCTCAAAATTATCTCACATAGTAAGTGGGATAAAAGAGAAATTCAGTCGAAAGACTGAAGAAATAGAAGAAGGATATGAAAAATTCCTTCTTGATGGAGATGAATATACCGCAAAATTAATAGAATCTAACAGTATATTAGATTCTAATATGAAAGAAATCCAAGATTTAAAGGGTCAAGACCTTTTAAAAAGGAATATACGAAAAGATCCACTTTTCGTAAAATATACTAATGAGAAAGGAGTAGTATCATTTTATGGCGTTATAGCCTTAAATGAAGTTACCTCATTAGAAGAAAAGAAAGGAGTAGCTTTTATAATGTTTGAAACAGAACACGAATATTTAGTTGTTCCTTTCAAAAAAGTTGAAACTTTCTAAAGAAAGAATTACAGGTTGCATAAATGTAGCCTGTTATTTTTTAACATTTTTTTGAGGTGTTAATATAATACAATAGGTGATTTTATGAGTTATATAATATTTTGTATATCAGTAATTGGTATAGTTGCAATATGCTTTACTATGCACAATTGTTGTTTTATAGATAAAGAAAAAGAAAATAAAGGAGAGTTAAAAATTATTTTAATTAAAGAAAATGTAGATTTTGATGAGAAAAAGGAAATAATAAATAAAATAATGAATGGTGAATTTGAAGATATTTTAGATGTAGTAGATAATATGCGAATAAATTGACTTTAATTTAACTTTTGTGTAAAATATATCAGAGGTGAAATTAATGTACGCTTTTTTTAAAGGAAAAATAGATAAAATATATAGTAATAGAATAATTTTGGATGTAAATGACATAGGTTATGAAATTTATATACCAGAATCAGATATATATACATTAAATATAGGAGAAATGGTTAAAATATATACATACTTACATGTTAGAGAAGATGAAATGAAACTTTTTGGTTTTAAATCTAGTGAAAGTTTAGAATTTTTTAAAAAATTAATTACAGTAAGTGGTGTAGGACCAAAGGCTGCAATTGGTATAATTTCAAAGGTTGATACTGAAAGCTTATGTGTAGCTATTGCAACAGAAAATATAGCTGCACTTAAAAGTGTACCAGGAATTGGACCTAAAATGGCTCAAAAAATTATATTTGAATTAAAAGATAAAGTATTAAAAGAAAAGGTTGACGAAATACAAAATAAAGTAAAAGAGAAAATTAATCCAAACATTGAAGAAGCAACTACTGCATTAGAAGTACTTGGTTATACACAAAAACAAATTAAAGAAGTACTTGAAAAAATAGATATAAAAGATGATAGTGTAGAAGATATAATTCGTAAAGTACTTAAGCAAATGCAAAAAATGTAGAACAAGGTAGACAAAAATTTTCTTTTATGATAATATTTTAATGGAAGAGTGTATAATTGATATATGAAAGGAAAACAAAATGATTGAATTTATAAATGTTACGAAAAAATATGATCATGGTGTATGTGCACTAGATAATGTAAGCTTGAGAATTGAAAAGGGAGAGTTTGCTTTTTTAGTTGGACCATCAGGATCAGGAAAATCTACATTTTTAAAACTTATGATAAAAGAAGAAGAACCCTCATCTGGAAAAATTTTAATTGATGGAAAAGACATAACTAGAATAAAGAAAAAAGATATTCCGTTTTTAAGAAGAAAAATTGGGTTTGTGTTTCAAGATTTCAGATTATTATATGACAGAACAGTTTCAGAAAATATAGTATTTGCTTTAAGAGTAATTGAAGCATCTGAAAAAGAAATAAGGACACAATTAAAAACAGTTTTACAGATGGTAGGTCTTTCAGGAAAAGAAAACTATTATCCTAATCAATTATCTGGTGGTGAGCAACAACGTGTAGCACTTGCTCGTGCTTTAGCTACAAAACCACCTATATTAATTGCGGATGAACCTACAGGAAATTTAGACCCAAAGACAGCAGAAGAAATTTTTAAAACTTTACTAGAAATTAATGCAAGAGGAACAACTATTTTAGTAGTTACTCATGCAAAAGATATTGTTAATGAGCTAAATAAAAGAGTAATTGCTTTAGATCATGGTAAAGTTATAAAAGATGATGCGAGAGGGGTGTACTAAAGATGACAACAAATTCTTATTTGATTAAAGAAGGGTATAATAACTTAAATAAACATGGTTCTAAAACGATATCTACGATGCTTATTATTTGTGCTACAATGTTAATACTAGGTATATTTATTATAATATTACAAAATGTAAATCAAAATGTAGAAACATTAAGGCTTGAACAAGGTTTACAAGCTTTTATTGAAGATAATGCGACAGATGAAGATATTGCATACATGGAAGATGAAATAAAGCAAATTCCTGGAGTATCTGAAATAGAGTATATGGATAAAGATGCAGCATATGAGGATGCAAAGAATCAGTTTAAAGATCAAGAATATTTTTTAGAAGGGCTTGAGGGATTAGATATTTTTCCAGCTTCATTTATAGTTAAATTTACAAATATTGAAGAAGCAGAACAGATAAAAACAGAAGTCGAAAAAATAGAAGGAATATATAATGTAAAATATAATGCAGATACAATAGATGCAGTAATATCTATATCACGTGTTGCGAATATATTTTTATTAGGAGTAGGAACAGTATTATTAGTAGTAAGTATATTTATAATTTCTAACACAATAAAACTTGCAGTTTATTCAAATAAAAGAGAAATATTTATAATGAGATATATTGGTGCGACAAATAGTTTTATAGTAAAGCCTTTTATAGTAGAAGGTGCAATAATGGGAATAGTTTCAGCACTAATTTCATTTATAATTATTTCAATAGTATATGTATATTTATATGCAAGTTTAAATTCGAGTTATGCTTTAGGAATTTTTAGATTTATACCTTATTCAACTATATGGTATCAAATTTTGGGAGCATATATTGCGTTAGGGCTATTTATCGGTATATTTGGTAGTTCAATATCACTTAAAAAATATCTAAAAGCATAGGAGGAAGAAAATGATAAGTAGAATAAAGAAAAATAGTATAATTTATATAACTATATTATTTTTGAGTATTCTTCCTATAGTATATGGAGCAGATACATTATCTAAATATGAACAACAATTAGAAGATGTAAAGCAAGAACAATTAGAAAATTCTCAAAAACTTACAGGTGTTGAAAAAGAATTAGCTTTATATGCATATGATGTTGCACAAATAGATAGTGAAGTAGTAAGCTATAGTAAAGATTTAGCAGGAATAGAAGAACAAATAGCAGATGTGGAAGACAGGTTAGAGCAACTAGAAAAAGATTTAGAAGATGCAAATGAAAATTATAGCATAGTTAATAGTACATATGCTAATAGGTTAAGATCAATATATGAAAATGGGATTCCAAGTATTTTTGAGCTTATAATAACTTCTAATGGTTTTACAGATTTAATGGTAAAATTAAATATATATAGTATGATTTTAGAGCATGATAAAACATTAATGAATACATACCAAGATAGACAAAATTATATTAATTATATAAAAGGAGACATTGAATTAGATAAAAAACAGTTAGAAGCTTTACAACAAGGTCTTGAAGAAGTAAAAGCAGATTTAGAAGAAAAAAGAGTAGAAAAAGTAAATAAAATGACAGAGCTTGAACAAAAGCAAGGAGAATTACAAAATGCGGCTGAACTTCTTACTCAAAAAAGAAAACAAGCTATTACAGATATAGATAATGAAGTAGCAAAAGTAATAGATGAAGTAGCTGAGCAAATAAGAAATGGCACATCTTCGACATTTACAGGAACCGATTTTGCATATCCAACACCTGGATTTACAATTATTACAACAAGATTTGGAGAAGTATATAATTTAGTAGATCCAGCTGGAAGTGCCCATACTGGTGCAGATATTGCAGGAGCAGGAATTAATTGTACACCAATTTATGCAATTCAGGCAGGAACTGTAACTACGTCTGGATATAGTAATTATGGTTATGGAAATTATATAATAATAAATCATGGTGAATGTATAGATGATAATTCTTCATATATATCATTATATGGACACTGTAGTTCTTTAGCAGTAGATGAAGGGCAAGTAGTTGAAAAAGGTCAGCTTATAGGATATGTAGGTACAACGGGAAATTCTACTGGACCTCATTTACATTTAGAGGTAAGAGTTAATGGTACAAGAGTAGATCCTTTACAATTTTTCCCAAGTGTATCATTTACATATTATTAATATATATAAGAAGGGGGAGATATATATTGAAAACGAAAGGTAAAGCAGGACGAGCTATATTAGCTCTAGGTGCAGTTACGTTAAGTTTAAATATTAATAATGTATGCTATGCTGATGCAGTAAGTGATGCAAGAAATGAATTAAATAGTATAAAAAATCAAATAGAAGCAAATGAAAATGAAATAAATGCTGTTGAGAGTGAGGTAGCTGGATACTTAGATGAAATAAGTATATTAGACTCTGAAATTGCTACTTATACAGATAAATTAGACCAGTTACAAACACAAGTAGACACTTTAAACGATCAAATTGAAAAATATCAAAATGAATTACAGAATTCAGCTCAATTATATAATAGTGCTGAAGATATATATACAACAAGACTTAGATCAATATATGAAAATGGAATACCAAGTGTTTTTGATATTTTAATAACATCTAATGGAATAGGAGACTTTTTTTCAAAACTTAATGTATATACTAGTATCTTAGAATATGATCAATCATTAATTGGTAATATGAAATCTCAAAAAGAATATACAGATTATTTGAAAAACAATATAGAGGAAGGAAAATTATCTCTAGAGCAGCTATCATATGATGTAGAGAAATCTACAAATGAATTACAAAGTGTAAAAAATGAGAGACAAGCCATAGTGGATAATTTAAACTCTTCTAAAGCTGAGCTACTTGCAGCATCTAAGATACTACTAGAAGAGCAAGAAGAAGCAGAAGCAAATCTACAAGCAGAAATAGCTAAAGCTGCTGCTGAAAATGGGCAAAATAATGGATATTTTTCTGGAATTTTCTTATGGCCAACAACTAGTTCATATATAACTGCAGGATTTGGTTGGTACAGTCCAGGTGGATATCCATCATGGCATTCAGGTACTGATATAGGAGTATCTAGAGGAACACAAGTTATGGCAGCTGCCTCTGGAAAAGTAGTAACAGCACTTACAGTAACAAATGATCCTAACGGACCATATACTTCTGGAGGATATAAAGATCACTCTTTTACAGCAGCTAATGGATATGGATATGGTAATTATATAATGATAGATCATGGTGTTGGATCTGATGGAAATAGATTATATACTTTATATGGACATTTATCTAGTGTTGCAGTAAGTCCAGGACAGACAGTAAGTCAAGGACAAATAATAGGATATAGTGGAAATACGGGAAATTCATATGGCGCTCATTTACATTTTGAAGTAAGAGTAAATGGAAGTGCAGTTGACCCAATGTCATATTTTAATTAAAATTATGTTACAAATGTGTTAAATTGTAGACATTATAATATATTTATGATAAAGTTGTAGACAAAGATATTAACGGCTTTTTTAGGCAAAGTATCGTAGGGGGTTAATTTTATGGGAGCAGAAATAATGAATAAGTTCTTAAAAGTTATTGGAATTGGCAATAATAATGATGAAGATTATGATGATAATTATGCTGAAAATTATGAAAATGATGGATATGTTGATGAAAATGAAGAAGAAGAAATGTATAGTCAACAAGGAGGAGCTCGCAGTAGAGCAAGAGCTTCAGTAAAAGAAGTTGAAGAAGGAAATGGAAATAGGCCAACAAAAGTTATATCTGTAAATAATGGTATGTCAGCTTCAAAAATGGTTATTACACAACCAACTTGTTATAATGATGTAGAAGAAGTTGGAACTTATTTAAAAAGTAAAAAGTCAGTAATAATTAATCTTGAAAATGTTGGCAAAGAAGATGCAAGACGTGTATTAGATTTCTTAAGTGGAGCTACATTTATGATTGAAGGAAACATTCAAAAAGTATCAAGCCTTATATATTTAATGACTCCAAGAACTGTTGAAATTCAAAATGATTTAGAAAATAATCAATATAATAAACAACAAGATCAAAAGCAATCATTTTCTTGGCTAAAGTAATTTTGCAATAAAAACAGGTCTTTTGACCTGTTTTTTGATTATAATAAGGGGGTTAATAATTATGCTAACACCAATAGATATTGATAATAAGGTATTTAAAAAAGCTAAGCTTGGTGGATATGATATAAAGGATGTAGAAGATTTTCTAGTTTTAGTTATGAATGATTATGAAAAACTATATAGAGAAAATAATGAACTTAGAGGACAAGTTCAAACACTGCAACAAAGTGTGGATCACTATAGCTCTTTAGAAGCAGGAATAGACAAAACAGTTGAAAATGCACAAACAGAAGCTGATAGTATTAAGCTTGCTGCTGAAAAACAAGCGGAGACTATTAAAAGCAGTGCAGAACTTGATGCAAAACAGAGACTAGAAGATTTACAAAGGCAAATAATAAAAGCTGAAGTAGACATTGAAACAAAGAAAAATCAAATGAGAATATATAAGATAAAAGTACAGTCTATGTTAGAGGCACAACTTAAGATATTAAATGAAGAGGTAGATTAATAATGAAGGAAAGAACACAAGGCTGGGCAGTAGTTTTATTTGCAATTTTATTTATTACGTTTAGTTTTATTATAATACTAATTGTGGATAGTTGTTATATTATATTCAAGCTTGAAGCATGGGTTAGAGTAATAGAAATAGTATTATTTCCTATTATTTCAGCTTTATTAGCATCTAAAATTGCATTTGGAAATACTAAAATATTATTAAATAAAGAAAAAAATATTAAAAGGCAATTTTTGATATCAAAAAGTATTGCTTTTGCTGTATCATATTTTATGTTTACATTGTCTATTAATATAGTAATTATTATAGTGTATTTAATTATGTGTATAATATGTTCAGTAATTGCAAATAAAAAATTAGAAAAAGCCTTAAAAAATAGTAATATTTCAGTAAAGCAAAATAATGATGTAATAAATAATGAGGAAATGTAATTGCAATAAATAAACAAGATACAAAATAAAAATAAATATAGAGATGAGTGAAAATTCATCTCTATATTTTTTGTATACTAGGAAAAATTGATTTTTTGTCAAAAATTGCGACGGAAAATGACAAAAAATAAAAAGAAAGTATTTACAAACATATGTTCTTAAATTATAATATTCTCACAAGGAGGTGAGAATATGAGATTAGGTTTTAAATATGTTGTAAGTAAAATAAGTAATGTACAAAAAGAAATAATAAATGATATAATGTGGCATACAACAAAAGTATATAATATACTTTTACATGAATTAAGAGAAAAAGAAAAACAAATAAATATAAATAAGAGTATAAATATAATATCTAGTCCAATATATAAAGAATATAGACAAAATAATTGGCATAGTGAATATCTACATTCTCATACATTACAACAGGTAATAATAAATGTAGTACAAAATTATAAAAGTTACTTAAAATCAATAGAAGAGTATAAAAAAAATAAAACAGAATTTAAGGGAGAACCAAGAAAGCCAAGATATAAAGGAGAAAATATACAAGAAATAATAATTACTAAATATGGAGTAAGAATGGATAAAAATATTTTAAAGTTATCTCTTTCAAAGAAAATGCAAGAAAAATATAAAGTCAAGAGTTTAAATTTTTCAATACCATATAAATTGAAAAAGCTAGTAAATTTTAAAAGTATAAAAATGATAAGGATAACAAAAATAGGAGAGAAAATAGAGATGAATATAGTATATGATAAGAAAGAAAAAGCCAAAAGTAAATATGAAAACATAATGTCAATAGATTTAGGACTAAATAATATAGTGGCATGTACAAATAGAGATAATAATGATTCATTGCTTGTATCAGGAAAAGAGGCAAAGAGTAAAAATAAATATATATTAAATGAAATAAGCAAATTACAAAGAATAAATAAACTATCAAAAGAAAATAAAAATAAGAAACATGTGCCAAATACCAAAAGAATAAATAAGTTATATGAGTATAGAAGAAATTATATGAATACATATATGCATAAAGTATCAAAAATGGTAATAGAGTATGCAAAGAAAAACAAATGTTCAAAGATAGTAATAGGAGATTTAAAAGATATAAAACAAGGAATGAAATATAATACAAATTTTGTACAAGTACCTATACAAATATTAACACAAAAGATAGAATATAAAGCAAAATTAGAAGGAATAGAAGTAAAAAAGATAAGTGAGAAATATACATCAGGAGTGAGTGCGATAGATAAAGAAGAGATAACAAAAGAAAATTATAAAAAGAAAAGAAGAATAAGTAGAGGAATATTTGTAACAAATAATGGAAAGAAAATAAATGCAGATATAAATGGAAGTTTAAATATATTAAGAAAATATATAAAAATAAGTAATCCAAATCTAGAAATAGCGATGGATAATGGTCGAGAACAACGACCAATTAAGAAAAGGGTGGCCTAAAGATATTAGGTGGAAACTTAAATACAACATCTTAATAAAAACACCAAAATTAAGAGATAGTTTTGGAGCGTAACAAATAAAATTTGTTACTTTTGTTCGAGTACTAATATAACTATATATATGGTTGAAAAAATACATAAAATATGTTAAAATATTAAAGTAAATTTGTATTGAATGGAGAGAATTATGTTTGAAAAATTAGAAGAGTTATATAAAAAATATTTAGAACTTACAAAACTTATTTCAGATCCTGAAGTAATAGCGGATCAGAATACTTGGAGAAAGTATATGAAAGAACAAGCTAGTATGAAGGATGTTGTAGATAAGTATCTTGAGTATAAAAAAATAGAAAAAAATATGAATGAAGCTAAAGAAATGATGGATGATCCAGACTTAAAAGATATTGCTAATGAAGAATATTATTCACTAAAAGAAAAATTACCACAAATTGAAGAGGATTTAAAAATATTACTATTACCTAAAGATGAAAATGATGATAGTAACGTAATAATAGAAATAAGAGCTGGAGCTGGTGGAGAAGAAGCAGCACTATTTGCATACAATTTATATAGAATGTATACAATGTATGCAGAATTAAAAAGATGGCAAGTTGAGGTTATGGATTTAAATGAGACTGAAATTGGTGGAATAAAAGAAATATCTTTTATGATTAAAGGAAAAGGAGCTTATAGTAGACTAAAATTTGAAAGTGGCGTACATAGAGTTCAACGTGTTCCTGAAACTGAAGCAAGTGGAAGAATACATACATCTACTGCAACTGTCGCAGTGCTTCCAGAGGTAGAAGATGTTGAAGTAGATATTAATCCTAATGATTTAAGAATTGATACATATAGATCTAGTGGTGCTGGTGGACAGCATGTTAATAAAACATCATCTGCTATAAGAATTACACATATTCCAACAGGAATAGTTGTAGCTTGTCAAAATGAAAGATCACAACTTCAAAATAAAGAAACAGCAATGAAAATGCTAAGAGCTAAACTTTATGAAAAAGAAGTTGAAGAAAGAGATAGTGAAATAATTAATAAAAGAAGACTTCAGGTTGGAAGTGGAGCAAGAAGTGAAAAAATAAGAACATATAACTATCCTCAAAGTAGAGTAACAGACCATAGAATAAATTATACAATATATCAATTAGAAAACTTTTTAAATGGTGATTTGGACGAAATGATAGAAGCTTTAATTACAGCTGATAGAGCAGATAGATTAAAAGAAGGTGAGATATAGAACTTAATTTTTTAAGTTCTATTTTTTGTTAAAATTTAAAAATAAAAATGAATTTTTATGTTGACACTTAATTTTTTATATGATATAATAGTGCAAATGTTATTTCTAATTGAAATTACTATGTAAACTTGAATATGAAGGATGGTTGAAATAGTTGAAAAAAATCATAAAAAATAGTTAAAGAAAAAAAGATATATAAGAAATCAAATTAGTTGACAAATTTTTATTATGTAGACTAGTTTGACTTTTTGTTGTCTTTTTTTCAACGTAGTTGGGGGTATGGAAATGAGTCGTATTCATGAAGTAAAAAATGGAAAAGCAACAAGAATGAGCTTTTCAAGTATCAAAGAAGTCATCGATATGCCAGACTTAATTGATATTCAAAAACACTCTTATGAATGGTTTTTAAAATCAGGACTTAAGGATGTTTTATCTGATGCTTCACCTATTAGTGACTTTTCAGGTAATTTATTACTTGAATTTGTAGACTATAGATTAGAAGATGAAACAAAATATACTATAGAAGAAGCAAAGGCAAGAAATACTAGTTATTCTTCAAGATTACAAGTACAAGTACGTTTAATTAATCGTGAAACAGGTGAAATTAAAGAACAAGAAATCTTTTTATGTGATTTACCTGTTATGACTGATAGCGGAACATTCTTAATCAATGGTGCAGAAAGAGTTGTAATATCACAACTTGTAAGATCACCAGGTGTGTACTTTGATGCACAAAGAGATAAAACTGGTAAGTTTTTATACTCAGGTACTATTATGCCTATTCGTGGTACATGGATTGAATTAGAATCAGATTCATCAGACATGTATTATGCAAGAGTTGATAGAACAAGAAAAGTTCCACTTACTACATTAATTAGAGCATTAGGAATAGAAACAGATCAACAAATAATGGATTTATTTGAAGATGATTTAATTAATGAAAATTTATATAAAGATCTTGCAAAGACACAAGATGAAGCTTTACTTGAAATATATAAGAAAATAAGACCTAATGAGCCATTACATGTAGATGCTGCAAAATCATTATTATTTGGACTTTTATTCGAACCAAGAAGATATGATTTAGCAAGAGTAGGTAGATACAAATATAACAAAAAATTAAGTATTGCAGAAAGAACTGTTGGAGAGATTGCTGCAGAAAATGTTATAAATGAAGATGGAGAAATATTAGTTTCTGCAGGAGAAACAATTACAGAAGAAGTTGCACAAAAGATAAAAGACTCTGGTGTAAACATTGTATACATTACAAGAGATGATAAAAAAATAAAAATAATTGGAAATAACACAGTAGATATATCTAAATACTTAGGTATAGATATAGATAAAGAAGTAATAAAAGAAGATGTATATATACCAGCATTAAAAGAATTGTTAGAAAAAGTTGGAGATGCTGATGAAAAAGAACTAAGAAAACAAATAAAATTAAATAGAGAAAAATTAGTTTTAAAATGTGCTACATTAGATGATATAATGGCATCAATAAACTATTTTATGAATTTAAGATTTGGTCTTGGTTCAACAGATGATATTGATCACTTAGGAAACAGACGTGTTAGATGTGTTGGCGAGTTATTACAAAATCAATTTAGAATTGGTCTTGCAAGACTTGAAAGAGTTGTTCGTGAAAGAATGGCTACACAAGACTTAGATGTTGCGACACCTCAAACATTAATAAATATAAAACCAGTTGTTGGATCATTAAGAGAATTCTTTGGAAGCTCTCAATTATCACAATTTATGGATCAGATAAACCCATTAGCAGAACTTACACATAAAAGAAGAATTTCTGCATTAGGACCAGGTGGTTTGTCAAGAGAAAGAGCTGGATTTGAAGTACGTGACGTTCATCATACTCACTATGGTAGATTATGTCCTATAGAGTCTCCAGAAGGACCAAATATAGGTCTTATATCTTCACTTTCTACATTTGCAAAAATAAATAGATATGGATTTATTGAAACTCCATATAGAATTGTAGATAAACAAACAGGTGTAGTAACTGATGAAATTAGATATATGACTGCTGATGAAGAAGATAAATATATAGTAGCTCAAGCAAACGAGCCTTTAGATAACGAAAAGAGATTCATTAACAAGAGAGTTAAAGTAAGATTTAGAGACTTAATTGAAGAAATTGAAAGAGAAAAAGTTGATTTGATGGATGTATCACCAAAACAATTAGTGTCTGTAGCTACTGCAATGATTCCTTTCTTAGAAAGTGATGATGCTCACAGAGCACTTATGGGTGCAAACATGCAACGTCAAGCAGTACCTTTAATTCAAACTGATAGTCCTATATGTGGAACAGGTATTGAATATAAAGCTGCAGTTGACTCTGGAATAGTTATTGTTGCAAAACATGATGGTGTTGTTTCTTATGTCAGCGCAGATAAAATAGTAGTTGATACTAAGACTGGAAAAGACGAGTATAACTTAATAAAATATCAAAGATCAAATGCCGGCACTTGTATTATGCAAAAGCCTATTGTAAGAAAGGGAGAAAAAGTTAAAAAAGGAGAAGTTATAGCAGACGGACCTTCTACACAAAATGGTGAAATGGCATTAGGTAAAAACTTGCTTATTGGTTTTATGACTTGGGAAGGTTACAACTATGAGGATGCTATATTAATTTCTGAAGATCTAGTACAAGATGATGTTTTAACTTCTATTCATATCGAAGATTATGACTGTGAAGCAAGAGATACAAAACTTGGACCTGAAGAAATAACAAAAGATATACCAAATGTTGGTAACGCAGCATTAAAAGACTTAGATGAAAACGGTATTATACGTATTGGTGCAGAAGTTGTTCCAGGAGATATACTTGTAGGTAAAGTTACACCAAAAGGTGAAACAGAGCTTACAGCTGAAGAGAAGCTTTTAAGAGCAATATTTGGAGAAAAAGCAAGAGAAGTTAGAGATACATCTTTAAGAGTTCCACATGGTGAAGCTGGTACAGTTGTTGATGTAAAAATATTTACAAGAGATAATTGTGATGAGCTTGCTGCAGGAGTTCATAAAGTTGTAAGAATATATATAGCTCAAAAAAGAAAAATATCTGTTGGTGATAAAATGGCTGGACGTCATGGTAATAAAGGATGTATTTCTCGTATTTTACCAAGAGAAGATATGCCATTTTTACCAGATGGTACACCACTTCAAATACTATTAAATCCTCTAGGTATTCCATCTCGTATGAATGTTGGTCAGGTTTTAGAAGTACATTTAGGATATATAGCTAAATTATATGGATGGAAAATAGCAACACCTGTATTTGATGGTGCTAAAGAATCTGATATTAGAGAATTATTTGAATCTAAAGGGTTAGATCCAGATGGAAAATTTGTTGTTCGTGATGGTAGAACTGGTGAACCTTTTGATAAAAAAGTTACAGTTGGATATATGTATATGCTTAAACTATATCATATGGTTGAAGATAAAATACATGCTCGTTCAATAGGACCATACTCTTTAGTTACACAACAACCTCTAGGTGGTAAAGCACAATTTGGTGGACAGAGATTTGGTGAAATGGAAGTTTGGGCACTTGAAGCTTATGGTGCATCTTACATACTACAAGAAATTCTTACAGTTAAATCAGATGATATTGTAGGACGTTTAAAAACTTATGAAGCTATTGTAAAAGGTGAAAGCATTCCAAAACCAGGAATACCAGAATCATTTAGAGTATTAACAAAAGAGTTACAAAGTTTAGCTTTAGATATTAAATTATATAAGCAAGATGAGCAAATAGAAATGAAAGAATCTGTAGAAGATGATAACGATTCAATAGTTCCAAATTTAGAAGATACAACTAGTCTTGTAACTGAAGAAGATTTTAGAGGTATGTCAGTAGAAGAAGACGGAGAACTTACAAATGAAGAATTGGATACTGGAACTTCTGATGATTATGAGTCAGATAGTTATTCAGATGATGAAGAATAATAATTAGGTGTAAGGGGGATAAAAAAATGCAAGATATGGATAATTTTGATAGAATAAGTATAGGTCTTGCCTCTCCAGATAAAATTAGAGAATGGTCTAAAGGAGAAGTAAAAAAACCAGAAACTATCAACTATAGAACACTTAAGCCAGAAAGAGACGGACTATTTTGTGAAAAAATATTTGGACCTACAAAAGACTGGGAATGTTACTGTGGAAAATATAAAAAAGTAAGATATAAAGGAATAATTTGTGACAGATGTGGTGTTGAAGTTACAAAGAAAAAGGTAAGACGTGAGAGAATGGGTCATATTGAGCTTGCCTGTCCTGTATCTCATATTTGGTTTTTCAAAGGAATTCCAGGAAGAATGAGCACAATCCTTGATATATCACCAAAAGCATTAGAAAAAGTATTATATTATGCTTCATATATTGTTCTTGATTCAAAAGATACTGGATTTAAAGCTTGTGATATATTAAGTGAAAAAGAATATAGAGAAGCTCTTGAAAAATATGGACCAGACTCAATAAGAGTAGGCATGGGAGCAGAAGCTATAAAAGAATTACTTTCAAAAATTGATCTTAAAAAATTAGAAAAAGAATTAAGAAAAGAACTTGAAAAAACAAACGGTGCAAAAAGACAAAAAATAATTAAAAGATTAGATACAGTAGAAGCATTTATTACATCTGGTAATAGACCAGAGTGGATGATACTTGAAGCTTTACCAGTTATCCCACCAGATTTAAGACCTATGGTACAACTTGATGGTGGTAGATTTGCTACATCTGATTTAAATGATTTATATAGAAGAGTAATAAATAGAAATAATAGATTAAAAAGACTACTAGAATTAGAAGCTCCAGATATAATTGTAAGAAATGAAAAAAGAATGTTACAAGAAGCTGTTGATGCTTTAATAGATAATGGTAGACGTGGTAGACCTTTAACAGGAGCGGGTGGAAGAGCATTAAAATCTCTATCTGATTTGTTAAAAGGAAAACAAGGTAGATTTAGACAAAACTTACTAGGTAAAAGAGTTGACTATTCTGGACGTTCAGTTATTGTTGTTGGACCAGAATTAAAAATATATCAATGTGGTTTACCTAGAGAAATGGCACTAGAATTATTTAAACCTTTTGTAATGAAAGAACTAGTTGCAAGAGGAATTGCTACAAATATCAAAAATGCAAAAACTCAAGTTGAAAGAATGAATGTAGAAGTATGGGATGTTTTAGAAGATGTTATAAAAGATAGACCTGTTATGTTAAACCGTGCTCCTACTCTTCATAGACTTGGTATACAAGCATTTGAGCCTGTACTTGTTGAAGGAAGAGCAATAAAATTACATCCATTAGTTTGTACTGCATTTAACGCAGACTTTGACGGTGACCAGATGGCTGTTCACGTTCCTCTATCACCTGAAGCAGTTGCAGAGGCAAAATTATTGATGCTTGCTTCTAACAACTTGTTAAAATTACAAGATGGTAAGCCTGTTGCTGTTCCATCACAGGATATGATTTTAGGAAGTTATTATTTGACTGTAGATGTTGATGGTGAGCGTGGAGAAGGAAAAGTATTTTCTAATGAAGATGAAGTACTTATGGCTTATGATCAAGGAATACTTGAAATTCATTCTGCAATAAAAGTTAGAGTAACAAGAAATGTTGACGGAGAAGAATTAACTGGTATAATTGATGCAACACCAGGTAGAATTATATTTAATAGTTTCATACCTCAAGATTTAGGATTTGTTGATAGAACAATACCAGAAAACAAATTAAAATTAGAAATAGACTTTCCAGTAAGAAAGAAAGAACTTGGAGTTATAATAGATAAATGTATATCTAAACATGGTATTACTGCTACATCAGTAGTACTTGATAATATTAAAGCAAATGGTTACAAATACTCAACTAAAGCAGCTGTAACAGTTTCCGTTGCGGATATAGAAGTACCTGAATCTAAAGTTCAGATATTAGCTGATGCTGATGCTAAGGTTGAAGCTATTCGTAAAAACTATAAGCGTGGTCTTATAACTGATGAAGAAAGATATAATGAAACTATCAAAGTATGGTCAAAAGCTACAGATGATATTCAAGCTGCAGTTATGAGTAACCCAAACAAATTAAATCCAATCCAAATGATGGCATATACTGGTGCAAGAGGTAATCCAACTCAGATTAGACAATTATCTGGTATGCGTGGACTTATGGCCGATACTGAAGGTAAAACTGTTGAAATACCTATCAAGTCTTGTTTTAAAGATGGTCTTGATGTTTTGGAATTCTTTATTTCATCACATGGTGCTAGAAAAGGTCTTGCTGATACAGCTTTAAGAACTGCTGACTCTGGATATTTAACAAGAAGACTTGTTGATGTTAACCAAGATGTTATTGTTATGGAAGACGATTGTGGAACTCACAATGGTATGATTGTTGAGACAATTAAAGAGTCAGGAGAAGCAATAGAAAAATTAGAAGAGAGAATAGAAGGAAGATATTTAGCTCAAGATATATTAGATGAAAATGGAGATATAATTGTTCCAAATGGCACATATGTTACAGATAAGATTGCTAAGATTATAATTGATACAGGAATAGAAAAAGTAAAAATTAGATCAGCACTTACATGTGAATCTGAAAGAGGTGTTTGTGCTAAATGTTATGGTAAAAACTTAGCAACAGGGGAGCCTATTTCTGTCGGTGAAGCAATAGGAATTATAGCTGCACAATCTATAGGTGAGCCAGGTACTCAATTAACAATGAGAACATTCCACTCTGGTGGTGTCGCTGGAGGAGATATAACTCAAGGTCTTCCTAGAGTAGAAGAATTATTTGAAGCTAGAAAGCCTAAGGGTGTTGCTATAGTTTCTGAAATTGACGGTACTGTATCAATAGGAACACATGGAAATAACAAGGAAGTAACAGTTGTTGGTGATGAAAAAACTGCTGAAAAATACTTAATTCCATATGGTGCAAGACTTGCAGTCGTAGATGGACAAAAAATTGAAGCAGGAGACAGATTAACAGAAGGTTCACTAGATCCACATGATATTATCCGTATAAAAGGTGAAGTTGCTGTTCAAAACTACTTAATAGAAGAAGTTCAAAAAGTATATAGAACACAAGGTGTTAACATAGATGATAAACATATTGAAATTGTTGCTCGTCAAATGTTAAGAAAAGTATATGTAGAAGAAGAAGGAGATACTGATTTAATTGCTGATTCTACAATTGATATGGTTGAATTTAATAGAGCAAATAAAGATGCAATAGCTGCTGGCAAGAAACCTGCAAAAGGAAGAAAAGTTTTACTTGGTATTACTAAAGTTGCTTTACTTACAGATTCTTTCTTATCTGCTGCATCATTCCAAGAAACAGCAAGGGTATTAACTGATGCTGCAATAAAAGGAAAAGTAGATAAATTACAAGGATTAAAAGAGAATGTTATAATAGGACGTTTAATTCCAGCAGGAACAGGTATAGTAAATTCTAATGATATTGAGATTGTTACAGAAGAAGAGTTAAACAAAAAGAATTCTCCTAATGTTGATGATGAAATTATAAAAAAGACAATAATTAGTGATATGAGTAACGATATTGTTACTCCTGCTGCAAATAATGTAGTAGAATAGCAAAAATAAAAATAGATACATTTTTAGATGTATCTATTTTTATGCTTATTTTATTGAAAAAATAATATATTTATAATAAAATAATATAAAATAGAGAGGAAAGCTTATGAAAAAGACAATAAGATCATTTTGTAATTTTTTTGTAACCATATTTGCTGTAATAGTAGTGTTATATATATCTTTTTTTACTGATATTCCAAGTAAAACAGGCAATACAGTTAGATTAAAAATTGAAGAAGCTAAAACTGAATATGAGCAATATAATGAATCATTTGAAATAAATGAATTAACTATAAATATGAATAGTTATTATTATGATAAGCTTACAGATTCACAAAAGAAAATATATGATTCTATAGCTAATGCTGTCAAAAATTTTCAATGTGAGTTTGCTATAAGAGACTATAAAGCAAGTAGCAAAGAAGAATTTGCAAATGAAGTCTCTATTGCTATTGCAGCTTTTATAAATGATCATCCAGAGGTTTTTTATTTGCAATCACAGTATTCAACTTATACATTAACTGGATTTGATGGAAATATAGGTTATATAAAACTTAATTATACAGAATCAACTATTGAAGAAGTTAATACAAAAATAGATATGATAAAGCAAAAAATACAGGAATATATATCTGGTACAGAAAATTTATCTGATTATGAAAAAGAATTATATATTCATGATAAATTAGCACAAAATGTAACATATTCTGATTTAGAAGATTTACCAAGAGCATATCATACAGCAGAAGGACCTTTTTTAGAAAATATAGGTGTATGTGATGGATTTACTAAAACGTTACAAATTTTATATGATCAGGTTGGAATAGATAGCATTATTGTTCTTGGAGTGTTAGATGGTAACCCTCATGCGTGGAACTTGGTTAATATAGATGGAGATTGGTATCATGTTGATCTTACTTCGTCTAGATCTATTGTGGAAGAAACAGGAATAATAACACATGCTTATTTTAATTTATCTGATGAGCGTATGCTAAAAAATGCTTCATTTGACAATCCTGAACTTTTGCCTAAAGCTAATACTTTAGATTATAATTATTATATATACAATGATTATGTAGTATATTCAAATGATAGTATAAACAGTAAATTATCTAATATATATAAAGATTTTGAAAATAAAAATTATATTGAATTTTATCTTGAAGGTAATGTGGGTGAGACTATATCATCTATACTTGTGGCTTTAAGAAGAATAGATAATAGCTTTTTAAATGGTTCAAAAATGTATTATTATAATATAGAAAATGCAATAATAATACCAAAGAATTAGTTGAATTAATTTTTTATATAATATATAATAATTATGTATAATATACTAAGGAGAAATGATAGTATGAATAATTTTAAGGAAAGTTTATTAGATTTTAGAGACGATACATTAGATTTTATAGACGATCATAGAAAGTCCTTAATAATTATTAGTATTATAGCTATTGTACTACTTATAGCGCTAATGATTATTTTTATACTGTTTCAACCTGTAAAAATTACTATATCTAATGTAGATCAGGAACTTGGAGATATAATCGCAACTAAAGCCAAAACTTTAGAGTTAAAAGCTACTGCTCAAAAAAATAATGAAGTTTTAGAGAGTGATTTTGAATGGGAAGTTAGTGCAGGAAATCTAGAGTATAATGAAGATGGAACAGTTTTATGGGAGCTTCCTACAGATGAAGGAACATATTCTATTACTGCTAAGAATAGTGAAGCAAGCGGAATAAAGTATGTAACTGTTTTAGGAAATGAATTATCTAATTTATATAAATCTAGTAACTATCAAATATTAGTCCAAGATACTGATGGAGACGGACTTACAGACTTATATGAAGGATCAAATAGTAGAACAAGTCAAACAAGTGTTGATACTGATAATGATGGATTATATGATGGTGATGAAATAATCTTTGGATTGGATCCTTTAAAAGAAGATAGTAAAGGTGATGGGGTAAAAGATGGTGAAAGAAGACTTGAGCATGTATTTAAATCAGATAATGTTACTATGAACATGACTGGAAAAGGGAATTTTACTCAAACTTCAGTAGATAAATATTCAACTGAAACTTTAGATAATGTTTCAGCTGTTGTTGATGGTGTGTATTCATTTTATACAGAAGTAGAATTAGAGAGTACACAAATAACTATAGCATATGATAAAAATACTGTTTCTAGTAAAGGGATAACTCCTAGTAATTTAGCTGTATATTCTTTAAATGATGATGAAAATACATTTGAAAAAATAAGAACAACAGTAAATGAAGCAGATGATACAGTGACTTTTTCTGTAGATACACTTGGTAAATATTTTATAGCTGATAGTTCAAAATTAACATCAAATTTAGCGACTGAGCTTGTATTTGTAATAGATAATTCAGGATCGATGTATCCAGCATCTGAAGTTGCAAATAGTGAAGAAAATGATGTTGATTTTAAAAGAGTAGATGCAGTTAACGATTTGATAGATAAATTACAAGGTAATTATAGATTTGGAGCTGGTAAATTTACTTTTGAATATGATGAATTGATAAAGTTATCTTCAGATAAAGTAGCAGTAAAAAATAGAGTAAACAGTATAAAAACAGAACCTGAGACATTTTCAGGTACTTATATAGGTGCTGCATTGCAAGGTGGACTTTTACAATTTGCAGATAATGCTCAAATAAATAGAAGATATATTATTTTATTGTCTGACGGATCAGATACAAGTAATGTATCAGGATATGATAATAAGCTTTTGGAAAGTCAAATTGAAGTTGCAAAAAGCAAAGGAGTAAAAATATATACTGTAGGTTTAGGTAGTGTTATTGATGAAGAAAATTTGCAAGAAATAGCAACTCAAACTGATGGAAAATATTATTTTGCAGCCACTGCAGAAGATTTAGATATTATATTTGATGCAATAGCTGTTGATTTGAATTATAATCTATATGATTCAGATAATGACGGGGCAGATGATTCTGTGGTTCTTGCAGATTCAGGATTTTTAGTAGGAAGAGATGGATTTTCATTTTCTAATTTTTCAAATACTCAGGTAAACTATGGGTATGGATATGGCATGGTATTATATACAAAGATGTTTTTTGAAAATGATTTGCCAAATGCCTTGGAAGCAAAATCTATTACAACAAATGATGGAACAGTAATAAGTGCGCCAGCTGCTAGACCAACTAGTATAAGCACTAAGCAAAACGATACATTAAGAACATACACACCAGTATCATTAACTGTTCTAGCACAAATGCCGGCAGACTTTTGGAGTTCTTCGGTAAGTAGAGGATTATTAAGTATAAGTGCGGCACAAAAGCAAGAATTACTTTCATTAGGATTTAGCACATATTCAGTTCCTTATGAAGGAGAAAATGCAGGATTTAATAGTTACGAATCAATAATTTTTGATATGAGTAATTATTTATTACCGGAAGACGAACAAGAAGATCTAGGACTTGATCAATCTGATGTAGAACTTTTAAAAACACTTGCAAGACTTGATATAACAAAATATAGAGATGAAAAATTCTATTTTTATGATAATAATGATACTGCATTTGCACAACTACAAAGTACAATCTCAAGTGGTAGTCCTATTATGATAAGAATAAATGATGACTACACTGTGCTTGGAGTAAAACTTCTTGCAGACTCTAAAAATATGAATAAATATAAAATAGAGGTATATGATCCAAATTACGCAGGTATACCAAAGTATATTGAAGTTGAAAGATATAAATTTTCAGATATAGCAGAAATTTCTAATGTTATAACAGATGAATATGAATATAAATTTAGTTATCAAGGTAATAGTGTTGGAATTTGTTTAAGTATACCAAATGTAATAGAAAATGTGTAGTTTAAATAGAAGTCTAAGTTAAAAAAACTTAGGCTTTTTTATGCAAAAAAATTATGTAACATTTTTATAAATCATTGACTTTTATTTTCAATTTTAGTATAATATTAGACGTACTGGTGTACATATATTAATAAATAAAGAAAGAGGGGTGAATTTAAGTGCCTACATTTAATCAGTTAGTTAGAAAAGGAAGAGAGAATAAAACAACTAAATCAAAATCACCAGCTTTACAAAGAGGATACAACTCAAGAAAGAAAGCTGCAACAAATCAATCATCTCCACAAAAAAGAGGTGTTTGTACAGTTGTTAAAACTCAAACTCCAAAAAAGCCAAACTCTGCATTACGTAAAGTTGCCAGAGTAAGATTAACAAACACAATGGAAGTAACAGCGTATATTCCTGGAATAGGACATAATCTACAAGAACACAGTGTTGTTTTAATTAGAGGTGGAAGAGTAAAAGATCTACCAGGTGTACGTTATCACATTGTTAGAGGTGTACTTGATACTGCAGGTGTTGCAAATCGTGTACAAGCAAAATCAAAATATGGTGCAAAAAAAGCAAAGAAAAAATAATAATTAAGTTAGGCGCTTAAGTTTAAAATATTAAACCTAGCACTTACAAGAATTAAATATTTTTGAGTACCTATGAATTTTTATGAAATTCAAAATTTTTACAAGGAGGGAAGAACAGTGGCAAGAAAAGGACATATTTCTAGAAGAGAAGTAATGCCAGATCCAAAATATAACTCTAAAGTAGTTTCAAAACTAATAAATAAAGTTATGTGGGATGGTAAAAAAGTTACAGCTCAAAAAATAGTATATGGTGCTTTTGATATAGTTGCTTCAAAAACAGGAAGAGAAGCTTTAGATGCATTTCAACAAGCTTTAGATAATGTAACACCAGCTTTAGAAGTTAAAGCTAGACGTGTTGGTGGAGCTACATATCAAGTACCTATGGAAATAAGAGCTGATAGAAAGCAAACTCTTGCAATAAGATGGTTAGTTGAATATGCTAGAAAAAGAAATGAACATAGCATGGAAGAAAAACTAGCAGGAGAAATTATGGACGCTATAAACAGTCAAGGTGCTGCTTTCAAAAAGAAAGAAGACACTCATAAAATGGCTGAGGCAAATAAAGCATTCGCACACTACAGATGGTAGTATTATAATTAATAGAAGGGGGGATAAAATTTCATGTCTGGAAGAGAGTATCCTCTTGAGAGGACAAGAAATATCGGTATCATGGCTCACATTGATGCTGGTAAAACAACAACAACAGAAAGAATACTATTTTATACTGGTAAAACACATAAAATAGGTGAAGTACATGATGGTGCAGCTACAATGGACTGGATGGCTCAAGAACAAGAAAGAGGTATAACAATCACATCTGCTGCTACTACATGTTTTTGGAGAAATAATAGAATAAACATTATAGATACTCCAGGACACGTTGACTTTACAATAGAAGTTCAAAGATCTCTTAGAGTATTAGATGGTGCAGTTACAGTTTTAGCTGCAAAGGGTGGTGTTCAACCACAAACAGAAACTGTTTGGAGACAAGCAGATAAATATAGTGTACCAAGAATGGTATATGTAAATAAAATGGATGTTACAGGGGCAGATTTTATGCTTTGTGTACATCAATTAAGAGATAGACTAAAAGCTAATGCAATTCCTATAGCTTTACCTATTGGTAAAGAAGATGATTTTAGAGGAATAGTAGATTTAGTAAAAATGCAAGCATACGTGCATTATGATGAACTAGGTCAAGATGTTAGAACAGAAGCTATACCAGAGGACATGAAAGCTGATGCTGAAAAATATAGAACTGAGCTAATTGAACACTTAGCTGATGTTGATGACAATTTAATGGAGAAATATTTAAATGGTGAAGAATTCACTGTTGAAGAAATAAAAGCAGCAATTAGAAAATCTACAATTGCAAACACTTTAGTTCCAGTTACATGTGGAAGCTCATATAAAAATAAAGGTGTTCAAGAATTATTAGATGATATTGTAGATTATATGCCTGCTCCTACAGATATTCCACATATAAGAGGAATATTAGAGGATGGAACAGAAGCTGAAAGAAAATCATCTGATGATGAACCTTTTGCAGCGTTAGCATTTAAAATAATGACAGATCCATATGTTGGAAAATTAACATTCTTTAGAGTTTATTCAGGAACTTTAGAAAAAGGATCATATGTATTAAATGCTAACAAAGGTAAAAAAGAAAGAATAGGAAGACTTATTCAAATGCATGCTAACTCAAGACAAGATATAGATAAAGTATATGCTGGAGATATAGCATGTGCAGTTGGTTTAAAAGATGTTTCAACTGGTGACTCATTGACAGATGAGCAACATCCAATAATTCTAGAATCTATAGAATTTCCAGAACCAGTTATTGATGTATCTATTGAACCAAAAACTAAAGCAGATCAAGAAAAAATGGCTATTGCTTTACAAAAGTTAGCAGAAGAAGATCCTTCATTTAAAACATATACAAACCAAGAAACTGGACAAACAATTATTGCTGGTATGGGTGAGTTACACTTAGACATAATTGTTGATAGAATGAAGAGAGAATTCCATGTTGATGCTAATGTTGGTAAACCACAAGTTGCATATAAAGAAACTATTAGAAAACCTGTTAAGGTTGAAGGCAAATTCATAAGACAATCTGGTGGTAAAGGTCAATACGGACATGTATGGCTAGAAGTTGAACCAAATGAAGCTGGAAAAGGATATTCATTTGAATCAAGAATTGTTGGTGGTGTTGTACCAAAAGAATATGTAAAACCAGTTGATGAAGGTGTTCAAGATGCAATGAAAGCTGGTATACTTGCAGGATATCCTGTTGTTGACGTTAAAGTTGCATTAGTTGATGGATCTTATCATGAAGTTGACTCTTCAGAAGCAGCATTCCATATTGCTGGATCTATGGCATTTAAAGAAGCTTGCCGCCAAGGTGGAGCTGTATTACTTGAACCTATAATGAAAGTAGATATAACAGTTCCTGAAGAATATATGGGAGATGTTATAGGTGATGTTAACTCAAGACGTGGAAGAATGGAAGGTATGGATACAGAGCAAGGTGTAACAACTATACATTCATTTATACCACTTTCTGAAATGTTTGGTTATGCAACTGATTTAAGATCAAAGACACAAGGTAGAGGAGTATACTCTATGGAACCATCTCATTATGAAGAAGTTCCAAAATCAGTTTTAGAGACAATTGTAGCTCAAAGAAATAAAAATGACTAGTGTTACAAATTGTCAAAAAAGAGCTAATTACACTTTTTTCTATTGCAAAAATAGTAAAAGTGTAGTACAATAACAGTAATTGATGCACTCATATTGTGCACGTTAGTTGAAAAATTTAAGGAGGAATAAAAAAATGGCAAAAGCTAAGTTTGAAAGAACTAAACCACACGTTAACATTGGTACAATCGGACATGTTGACCATGGTAAAACTACTTTAACTGCTGCAATTACAAAATATTGTAGCTTATTAGGCGAAGCTGAATATAAAGCTTATGACCAAATCGACGGAGCTCCAGAAGAAAGACAAAGAGGTATAACAATCTCTACAGCTCACGTTGAATATGAAACAGAACACAGACACTATGCACACGTTGACTGCCCAGGACACGCTGACTATGTTAAAAACATGATCACTGGTGCTGCACAAATGGATGGAGCAATTCTAGTTGTTTCTGCAGCTGATGGTCCTATGCCACAAACTAGAGAACATATCTTACTTGCAAGACAAGTTGGTGTTCCTTACATAGTTGTATTTATGAACAAATGTGACATGGTTGATGATCCAGAATTATTAGAATTAGTAGAAATGGATATAAGAGATTTATTATCTAAATATGATTTTCCAGGAGATACTACTCCAATAATTAAAGGATCAGCATTAAAAGTATTAGAGTCTACTTCAACAGATCCTAATGCACCAGAATATGCTTGTATCAAAGAATTATTAGACACAATTGATGCATACATTCCAAATCCACAAAGAGATGTAGATAAACCTTTCTTAATGCCAGTTGAAGATGTATTTACTATAACAGGTAGAGGTACAGTTGCAACAGGAAGAATTGAAAGAGGAACATTAAAAATTGGTGAAGAAGTTGAAATCGTTGGTCTATCTGATGAAAAGAAGAAAACTGTAGTAACAGGTATTGAAATGTTCAGAAAATCATTAGATTCAGCTGAAGCTGGAGATAATGCTGGTGTACTTTTAAGAGGAATTCAAAGAAATGAAATTGAAAGAGGTCAAGTTATATCTAAACCTGGTTCAATTCATCCACATACTGAATTCTCAGCAGAAGTATATATCCTAACTAAAGAAGAAGGTGGAAGACATACTCCATTCTTTAACGGATATAGACCACAATTCTATTTCAGAACAACAGATGTTACAGGAGTTATTGAACTACCTGCTGGAACTGAAATGGTAATGCCTGGAGATAATGTAACTATGCAAATTAAACTTATCACTCCAATAGCTATTGAAAAAGGATTAAAATTCGCTATTCGTGAAGGTGGTAAAACAGTTGGTGCTGGTTCAGTATCAGACATTAAAGAATAATTTAAAATTAAAGATAGGAGAAATCCTATCTTTTTTTTGGCTATTTTTATAAAATTCCTTGACATTATTAAATAAATATTAGATAATAGTGTTATGTTTAGAATATTTTTATTTATATAGTCATATAAAGTGTAAAAGAAATACTTAAGGAGGTGTATAAAATGGATACAGTTTTAGAAAAAGTAAAAGAAGTAATTAGTGAACAATTAGGAATTGAAGATACAGATTCAATTACAACTGAAACTACTTTTATCGACGACTTAGGAGCTGATTCACTTGATATAGTTGAGTTAATAATGGCTTTAGAAGAGGAATTTGACATGGAAATTCCAGAAGAAGAAGCAGAAAAAATAACATCTGTAGGAGATGTAGTTGGATATATTGAAAGTCATCAATAATATTATGATAATCACCTTAATATTTAATTAGCTATAAGAAGTATATTAAATATTGAGGTGCTTTTTTTTTTCTTAAAATGTGGTATAATACTATATGTAAAACATTTAAGGAGAAAATTTATGAAAGAAGAAAATAGATTACTTAATTTTGAATCAAAATTAAAATATATTTTTAATGATAAATCGTTATTAAAAATGGCACTTACACATAAATCATATGCATATGAGCATACAAATCCAGATTACGATGAATATAATGAAAGAATAGAATTTTTAGGTGATGCAATACTTGAACATATAATTTCAGATTTGTTATTTTCACATAAACCAGAGCTATCTGAGGGAGAAATGACAAAAAAAAGAGCTTCAATAGTATGTGAGGCATCATTAAGTGCGGCTTTAAAAAGAATTGATGGACAAGAATATATATATCTAGGAAAGTGTGAAAAAAATTCAAATGGTATGTTAAAAGATGCAATAGTTGCGGATGCCTTTGAAGCAATACTTGGTGCTATTTATTTAGATGGGGGTTACGATGTAGCTAGATATATTTGCCTAGAGCTTTTAGATAAGGAGATAAAAACAGTATTATCTGGTGGAAGTTTAAATACAGATTATAAAACTAAGTTGCAGGAACTATTGCAAAAACATGGAAATGTTAAAATTGAATATGTGTTGCAAAAAGAAGAAGGACCTGAGCATGATAAATTATTTACAATGGATTTATATTTCAATGATAAAAAAATAGGAGAAGGTCAAGGAAAAAGTAAGAAACTTGCAGAGCAAGAAGCAGCACATCAAGCATTACTTAATGGAGGAGAGCATTTTGGAGATTAATTTAGATCTAAAAGATGAGCTAAAAAACTTTTTAAAAAAAGGAAAACAATATACTATACCAATTTTTATACCACATAAAGGATGTCCAAACAATTGCGTGTTTTGTAATCAAAAGAAGATTAGTGGACAGCTTACAGATGTTACAAGTGAAGATGTAAAAGATAAAATAGAAGAATATTTAAAATATTATTCAAATTCTAAAAAGAAAATAGAAATAGCTTTCTTTGGTGGAAGTTTTACTGGCATACCTATGGATAAACAAATAGAATATTTAGAGGTGGCAAATGGTTATGTTAAAAAAGGATTAGTAGATGCAATTAGAATTTCTACAAGACCAGATTATATAGATGGTAAAATACTAGATGTTATGAAAAAGTATAATGTAAAGACTATAGAACTTGGTGTTCAATCTATGGATGATAAAATTTTAGCTTTATCTAAAAGAGGTCATACAGCATTAGATGTAGTTAATGCATCAAAATTGATACGATACTATGATATAGAACTTGGACATCAAATTATGATAGGACTTCCTGGAAGTACAAGAGAAAGCGAAGTTTACACAATAAAAGAATGTCTTAAATTACACCCTCAGCAACTTAGAATTTATCCAGTATATGTAATTGCTGATAGTGAGTTATATTCAATGTATGAAAACGGTGAATATAAGCCATTATCTATAAATGAAGCCGTAAAAAGATGTAAAGCAGTAATTTATGAATGTCAAAAAACAGATATTAGTATAATTAGACTAGGACTTCAGTCAACAGATGAAATAACAGCAAAAAATAAAGAATTACGTGGTCCAGTAAGTGATAATTTAGCAGAGTATGTAATGTCTGCTTTGGTAAGAGATAAGATAGAATATGAGATAAAAAATAGACGAATTGATGATAGTAAACTAATAATAAATGTTTCGAAAAAATATGTATCAATTTGTATTGGTCCAAAGAAAATAAATAAACTATATTTTGAAGATAAATATAATATTAAATTTATTGTAAAAGGAGAATAGAATGAAAAAAGTTATATTTGCAGCAAGTTCAGGAGGACATTTAACAGAAATATTAAAGTTAGAAAAACTATTTAATGAATATAATTATTTATTGGTTACAGAAAAAACGGATGTTACAGATAAATTAAAAGATAAATATAATGTAAAGTTTTTAAAATATGGTCCTTGTAAAAATAAAATTAAATATGTGTTAACAATAATTTATAATATTTTTTTAACAATAAAAATAGTATTAAGATTTAGACCTAATACTATTGTATCAACAGGTGCTCAAATAGGTGGTTTTTTTTGCTATGTTGGTAAATTTTTCGGAGCAAAAGTAATATATATAGAATCAATGGCAAAAATTAAGGAGCTTTCTGGTACAGGAAATAATGTGTATAAAATAGCAGATAAATTTTATGTGCAGTGGGAAGGACTTGCAAAAAAATTTGATAAAGCAGAGTATATAGGTAGGTTGATATAATGGTATTAGTAACAGTAGGTACACAAAAACAACAGTTTAATAGATTTTTTGAATTAATAAAAAAGAGTAAAGAATTAAAAAAAGAAGAAATAATTGCACAAATTGGGTATACTAAATTTGAAAGTAAAAGAATACATACTTTTGATTTCATTCCTTTGGATGAAATGGATAAATATATAGATGAAGCAGATCTTGTTATAACTCATGGTGGTGTAGGAACTATATTTTCAGCTTTAAAGAAAAATAAGAAAATAATAGCTATACCAAGACTTGAAAAATATGGTGAGCATATAAATGATCATCAAATAGAAATATGTGAAGAATTAGAAAAAGAAGGATATATATTATATTATAAAGATGGAATTGATTCGCTAGATAAATTAATAAAAAAAATAAAAAATATTAATTTAAAACAATATGATATATCAGATGGAGGATATTTAGATATTTTAAGAAAAGAAATATAATGGAGGTAGTTATATGGAAATTAGTAATTTAGAAACTATTTCTAAAAAAATTAGAAAAGATATAATTGAAATGGTATATAATGCTAAATCTGGACATCCAGGTGGTTCACTTTCATGTACCGATATATTAGTAGCACTATATCATGATAAGATGAATTTGAATGTAGATGAAAAAGGACAAAGAATAGATAAATTCATATTATCTAAAGGGCATGCAGCACCTGCATATTATGCTGTTTTGTCTAGTGTGGGATTTATTCCTCATAAAGATTTGAAAACGCTAAGAAAAATAGATAGTTATTTAGAAGGTCATCCTACAAATAAGATAAATGGTGTAGACGTTTCAAGTGGCTCTTTGGGTCAAGGATTGTCCATTGCAAATGGAATGGCACTTGCTAAAAAATTAGACAATAAAGAAGGGTATGTTTACTGTTTATTGGGTGATGGTGAGATAGAAGAAGGCCAGATATGGGAAGCATGTATGACTGCTAATAAATACAAATTAAATAATGTAATAGCTTTTTTAGATTATAATAAGTTACAAATTGATGGAAATATTCTAGATGTTAAATGTGTGGATAAGTTAGAGGAAAAATTTTCTTCTTTTGGATGGAATGTGCAAACAATTGACGGACATAATTTTAAAGAAATATTATTATCTATAGATAATGCAAAATTATCTAGTAAACCTAACATTATTATTGCTAATACTGTAAAAGGAAAAGGAATATCTTTTATGGAAAACATTGCTTCATGGCATGGTAAGGCACCAAATGAAGAAGAATATAAAAAAGCTATAGAAGAGCTTTTAAAATAGGTGATAGAATGAATAATATCTCAATAAATGATATTAGCTTTAGAATAGAAAAAATAAAAACAAGAGTACAAAAAATAAATGAAACAATTGTAAAAAACAATGATGAGCTTAAAAATAAATATAATTTTGCAAAAAATATAGGAATAAATATAGATCAAGAAAAAGATTCAGATAATGGTATAATATATGAACTAAATAAATATATAGATAAAGCTAATGAGATACTTTTACAGTTAAGTGATAATAAAGAAAATATGGAAGGTGAATATAAATTATTGAGCAATATTTTATATTTAGATGATATAAAACTAAAAAATATAAATGAACTTGTTAGCGAAAATAGAGATTTGAAGGTTAGAGAATATATAAATAAGATAGCACAAAAGGCAAATCAATTAATAAGAGATGAAGAAACAAAATACTTAGATCTTAAAATAAAAGAACTGTCTAAGAAAATAAACATTTTTGATAGGATAATAGGTAGAGATAAAAATAAGAAAGTATTACTTGAAAATTATAATCTAAAAAAAGTGCAGGTATTAAATAAAAAATATATACCTGAAAATAAGAGCATACTTGAAATAGTAAATATAACTAAAAATTGTGGATATATGTCAGATAAAATAGATGAATTTATTAATAAGTTGTCTGATGAGTATGAACTAGGAGACTTAACTAATAATTCTCTTGCAGTAATAGATAATAATACGAAAATTCCATTTTTCTTTAACAAGGATTTTTATAATAAAATAAATAGTGAAAATGTAAGTATGTTAGATAAGATAAATCAAAAGAAAAAAAACATAAATAAAGTAAATGAACTTCAAATGTATAATGATATGTTAAAAAATGATGTAGCTACATTAGAACTTTTTAATTTTAATAATATAATAGATGAGGTGATTTAATGAAGTCAACAAGAAAAGCTTATGGTGAATTCTTAGAGAGTGTTGGAAAAGATGAAAATGTTGTAGTTTTAGATGCAGATTTAGCAAGTGCTACTAAAACTAATATGTTTATGGAAAAGTATCCTGAAAGACATATTGATGTTGGAATTGCAGAACAGGATTTAGTAGGTACTGCATGTGGACTTGCTTTATCTGGTAAAACTGTATTTGCATCTACTTTTGCCATATTTATGGCAGGAAGAGCATATGATCAGGTAAGAAATACAGCAGCGTATTCACATGTAAATGTAAATTTATGTGCAACTCATGCAGGTGTTATGGTAGGTGAAGATGGGCCTACTCATCAATGCATAGAAGATGTTGCTTTAATGAATGTGGTACCAGATATGAAGATATTATCTCCAGCAGATGATATAAGTACAAAAAAAATACTAAAAGTTTGCATGAATGAAGAAGGACCAAAGTATATAAGACTTGGAAGAAGTGATGTAGAAGATATATATGATGAAACATATGAATTTAAAATTGGTGGTTCACATATATTTGGAGAAGGCAATGATGGAACTGTATTCGCTTATGGACCAACTGTATCAATAGCTTTAAATGCACAAAATGATTTAAAAGAAAAAGGTATAAATATACGAGTAGTAGATTTATATAGCATAAAGCCTGTAGATAAAGAGACAATAATAAATTGTGCTAAAGAAACTGACAAATTGATATCAATTGAAGATCATAGTACAATTGGTGGAATTGGTAGTATAGTATCAAATGTTTTATCTGAGAGCTATCCTAAAAAGTTAGAAAAAATAGGAATACCTGATAGATTTGGAAAATCAGGTAGTGCAAAGGCAGTGTATGAATATTTTGGACTTACTAAGGAAAATATAGAAAGTAAATTTTAATATAAAAAGCACCTTAAATGTCAAAGAAACTCATTTAAGGTGTATATTTTTTTATTCTCCAAATTTAAAGGTGTTACCTCTGACACCTTTATAATAAATTGGATACATAGTACCAATAGGGCATTTAGAACAACTAAATTTAGGAGGGAAGGATGTATCACCAAACATTTCATCAAACTTTATTACCATATGTTCTGGAATGTGGCATATATATCCGCAACTTCTGCATTTATATTCTATTCTTTTTACACTTTCACTCATACTATCATATATTCTTAATATTTCCTCATCAGACATTTCATAGATATCTTCTTTAGAATATCCTAAAGGAGGATTATTCATATATTCTTTTCTAATTTCATTAATATTATTCAAATAGATCACCTCATTGTAAAAATATTATATAATTATATATTCTTTTTTTCAATAAAATGAATATATTTTAAAATATAATTAGATAAATTTTTAATTAAATTTTGTTCATTTATATATATTATTATATTATGTTAAATCTTTCTTGATAATAAGCAAGTTTTATTATATAATAATTAAGAACTTATGGAATAAAAGAGGTGTATTATGGAGCCACTTGCGTATAGAATGAAGCCTACAAAATTAGAAGATTTTTATGGACAAGAAGATATTGTGGGAAAAGATAAATTATTGTATAGGTTAATTAAGGCAGATAAATTAACATCAGCTATATTTTGGGGACCACCTGGATGTGGAAAGACATCTCTTGCTAGAGTAATTGCAAGTACTACTAAAAATAAATTTGTTACTTTAAATGCAACTACTGCAGGTGTAAGTGATATAAAAAGAGTTGTAGATGAGGCACAAAACATATTTACAAATCCAACAGGTAAAGTAATACTTTTTATAGATGAGATACATAGGTTTAATAAATTACAACAAGATGCATTACTTCCACATGTAGAAAAGGGAACAGTTATACTTATTGGTGCAACTACTGAAAATCCTTATTTTTCTGTAAATAAAGCTCTTATTTCTAGATCTACAATATTTAAGTTTAAAGAACTACAACAATATGATATAATAAAAATATTAAAAAATTGTATACAAGATAAAGAAAATGGTCTTGGTAATTATAATTTAGATATTGAAGATAAGGCGTTAGAATATATTGCAATGTGTTCTAATGGTGATGTAAGAACAGCACTTAATGCATTAGAGCTTGCAGTTATAACAACAGATATGAATGAATCTGGTAAAATTGTAATTAATAGAGATGTGGCAATGAATTGTGTACAGCAAAAAAAAGCTGTATATGATAAAACAGATGATTCACATTATGATATAATATCTGCTTTTATTAAATCTATGAGAGGTTCAGATCCTGATGCAACATTACATTATTTAGCAAGAATGCTAGATGCAGGAGAAGATCCTATGTTTATTGCAAGAAGAATTGTAATACAATCGTCAGAGGATGTGGGTCTTGCAAATAGTGATGCTTTAAAGGTCGCAGTGGCTGCTATGAATGGTGTACATCAAATAGGAATGCCAGAAGCGAGAATTTTACTTGCACAAGCAGCACTTACTGTGGCATTAAGTCCTAAATCTAATACTTCATATAGAGGAATTAATAAAGCACTTGAGGATGTTAAAACAAAAGATATAGGACAAGTACCAATGCATATTAGAAATGCGCCAGCAAAGGATATGGAGCAATTTGGATATAGTGAAGGCTATAAGTATCCGCATGACTATAAATACGGAAAAGTAGAGCAACAATATTTACCAGATAAGCTGCTAGGTACAAAATATTATGAGCCAAGAGAATGGGAGAATTTTTATGGGGAAGAGAAAAAAGAATAAAAATTCATCTGTATTTTTAGACGAAGTAAATAATATAGATCCATCTTTTGAAGATGATATAGCTAAGGGAGTAGAGATAGTAAATAAAAATAAAGAAGAATTAAAAAGGCAAAGAAATAAAAGAATTAATAGATTTGAAAGAAATGCAAACGGCAAGATGATAGAAAGACCAAAGATAAGATATCAAATTAGTAGTAGTACTATATTAATAATTTTTGCATTTATTATATTGATTGTATGGCTATTGTATAATTATGGACCAATATTTGGAATAAATATAAATAATAATACAAGTACTTCAATTGAAGATAACAAAATAGAGCTTGTTACAAAAGATAGTGATATATATGGAATGTATGATGACCAGTTGTATGTGTATTCAAATAATACTATAACTCTATATAATGAAAAAAGTGAAGTTACTTGGACTTATAATTTTTCTGAAAGTTTTTCACCCAAAATATATGTTGAAGAAAAGTATATGTTAGTTACAAATAATTCTACTGGAAGGATATATTTATTTGAAAATCAAAATGAAATATTAAATAAAAAAATTGATGGAACAATAAAAAATTCTTTTATAGATAAATATGGAAACATAGCTATAGAGTATTCTAATGAATCTGGGTATAATAATGTAATATCAGTATATGATAAAAAGGGAAATAGCAAGTATGATACTTATTTATCACAAGAAAATATTATATCTTTACAAATGTTAGAAAATGCAAAAAAAATTATATTTGCTGAGGCAGTGTCTGAATCATCTAATATTGGAATAAAACTTAGAATGATTGATATAACAAAAAATCAAGATGAACAAATTAAAGATATTATATCTTTAGATAATAGTTTTCTTTATAAATTTATTGTTGAAGGACAAAACATATATGCTTTATTAGATGATAGTATTGTTTCAATAGATATAAATAGTTCTAATGTAAATACTTTAAAAGAATTTGATAATACACAACTTTTATTTGTTGATATAAATAACAATTATTATACATATTTAGAAAGAGAAATTAATGAAGATAGATATATTATTGAAAATGTAAATTATGATGGACAGGTAATTAGTAGTACATATGTTGATTCAGTTCCAAAATATATGATAAGTAGTGATTATGTTAATTATTATATTTATCAAGATTATGTGCATATTTTAAATAAATGGGGCGTAGATCTTGGAAATAGGCAAACAAATTTTACACCTAAAGAATCAATTGTATTTAATAATGATAAAAGTTTAGCATTAATTTATACTAATAAAATTTATATAATTAATTTATAGAGGGAGGAAGAAATGATAGTTTTAGATTTAGTAGTAATTGGATTGATTGTGTTAGGAGCTTTATCTGGACATAAAAAAGGGCTAGTTGGAATTGTTGTTAGTTTTATTTCATTAATACTTGCATTAATATTAGCTTTTGTATTGCAATCAACTGTAGCAAATGCTTTATATGAATCTGGAATAGGAAGTTCAGTAAATAATATTGTAGAAAATAATATTGAGCAAATGATAGATGAAGGTAAAAATGTAGACGAATCATTTTATGGAGCAATAATTTCTAATGTAACAACATCAGAGCAAATATCACAGGCATCAAAAACAGTTACAATGTTTATAATGAAAGGAATAAGTTTTATAGCTATATTTCTAGTTGTTAAATTAATTTGCTATATTTTACAAATGGTTTTAAATTTAGTGTTTAATTTACCTATACTTTCTTCAATAAATAGTATTGGAGGAACAGCCGTTGGAGCATTGTCTGTTATTTTAAAGATTTGGATTTTACTTGCAATTTTATCTTTTATAGCTCCTTTACCAATGTTTTCTACAATAGAAGAATATATAGATAAAACTTTTGTTATAAAATTATTATATAATTATAATTTTATAGTAAGTATAATAAAATCTGGTTTAAATATATAGAAGTTATGCCTAAGGCATAGCTTCTTGTTATTTAAAAGAAAGGAGAAACATGTCGACAAAAAATATTTTTTATTCTTTTAAAAAATTTATTCTAAAAAATAAATCAATTATAATTTTTTCTATAATTTTAATTTTATCTATAATATCACTAATAATTCAAAATTCAAAAGAAAAATCTTCAATATTAGTAAATGACAATCAATTAGAAAAAGAAAAATACGAAGGAAAAATAGCAGTATATATATCAGGTGAAGTTAAAAATCCAGGGGTATATTATATTGATGAAGAATCTAGATTAGTAGATTTAATAGATATATGTGGCGGTTTTAATGAAAATGCAGATATATCTGAATTGAATTTAGCTGAAAAATTAAATGATGCTGAAAAAATAGATGTTCCTAAAATAATTGAAGAAGAGGATGCTGAACCCAATATGTCTCAACAAGAGTCTATTAGCAATGAAAATGAAACAGATCTTATAAATATAAATACTGCAAGTAAAGAAGAGCTAAAGGAATTAAAAGGGATTGGAGACACATTAGCGGACAATATAATAGAATATAGAAAATATACAAAATTTGAAAATATAGAAGATATTTTAAATGTAAATGGAATAGGAAATTCAAAGTTTGAAGCAATAAGGGAATATATATGCGTTGATTAAATAAAATAATAATAGAGGATTATGAGATTATATATATATTTAAATAAAAATGTTATAAAGTGTATAGCAGCAAACATTAAAAATATAAGTTTTGATATAGACTTTTTTGAGTATTCGGAAAAAAGAGGATACACAACCAATGGTAATACATGGATACGACCAGAAATAGAAAATGAAGTTTTAAAAAGAGAAGAAAAAAAAGAATGTAATACTGAAACTAAAATATCCGTTTCAAAAGAACATGGAATTCTTTGTAATTTAGAATGTGAAAAAAGATATATAAATATAGAAGATGTATCAAGTATTAAAAATAATTGTTTTTATTATAACATTTTAGAAAAAATACCATTAGATGATAGGATAAAACGAAATTCTGGAATAATAAGTAAGTTAACAGATAATAATTTTTACATAGGAAAAGACAAATATTTAATAAATAAAGAGATATTTTCTGACCTTTATGAACTCTATGAGAATATTTGTGAGATAACAGTAATTGGATATAAAATGAATTGTAAAAATTCAGATATAGATATTTTTAAAGTAATTGGTATATATATAGAATAGAAAATCTTTAAAGAGTTAAAATTCTTTAAAGATCTTCTCTATATAATCTGTATTATTATTAACCATTTCAATAAATTTTGGAGCAAGTTCTGGATCAAATTGTGTACCTGCGTTTTTTTCTATTTCTGACAATGCAAATTCTATACTTGCTCCTTCTTTATAAGTTCTTTTTGATACTATTGCATCAAAACAATCACAAATTGAGAGTATTCTTGCAAGTAATGGTATTTGTTTGCCTTTAATTCCTGTTGGATATCCTTTACCATCATAGCGTTCATGATGATAATACATTATAGGGTATATATCTTTATATATATCTGATACAGAAAATATATTAGCTGCAATAGTAGGATGTGTTTTAATGATTTGATATTCATCATCAGTTAAACGTGTTGTTTTAAGTAAGATATTATCGGGGATACCTATTTTGCCAATATCATGGAAAGCTGCTGCTATTTGTAAATCAGATATTTGCCTTCGAGAAAGCTTTAAGTACTTGGAAAATATATCTGCAAATAGAGTAACTCTACGTGAATGTTCTTCTGTATAGTGATCTTTAGCTCCAACTGTCTGCAATAATATTTTAGCAAAATCTACTAAATAATGCTCTAGTTTTGAATTCATGTTTTTTATTTTATTGATTTGTTCAATATACTTTATACCACCTTGTATTAGCATTATTAGATTATCAAACCTGTTACTTTTCTCATAATAAGCTTGGATATCAAGCTTTTGCATAACTTCTATTGATGGTGCTAAATCTTTATGAATAGACATTAGGATTATATATATTTCTTTATTAAATTCTCTGACCGTTTCTACAATTTTATCACCATTTACCGGAGTCATCAGATAGTTGACAATTAAAATATCATAGTTGTTTTTTCGTAATTCTTCAATAGCGGATAAAGGTTCAGTGTATGTTTTTACAAAGTGCCCATATCTTCTTAATACGACAGAAAGAACATCCATCATATTTATATCGTCATCGATAACTAGTATTCTGGTGCTTACTAATTTATCGTTATTCATACAAAATTCACCTATGCTAATAGTATATCAAAATATGTTGAAATAATCAAGATTAAAGGGATTTTATAGTAGTTTTAATTTAATTTTATGTAAATTGTTGTATTTTTTTATAAAAACTATTGACAAATAGAGAAAAAGAAATTATACTTATGTTACTTTTTATAGAAGCTAATGACTGCATCATAATGATTATAAGTAGTATTATTTTTCAAATCAGAATTTTTTTTATATTATTTTATATTTATTATTTTTAATTCTTAATTATTTATTTCTATTAATTTTTTTGTTAGATAAAATCCCATTTATTTTATGAATATATCTAACTGTAAATAATATATAATTTATTTATTAAAAGATATCTGTATGAAAAAAATCAGGTATTAACCTGATTTTAGATTTTTATTAAACTCTGTAATGCTCTATTTGATACTATTTTTTCTCCTTTTTCTTTTATTATTGTATAATACAAATTATCTGAAAAGTATCTTGAGCAATATTCACTAATTATTACATAAGTTTTTATAAATTTTTTATTTTTTATCGCACTATCACTAAATAGTAAAAAATATTTATTTTTATATTTATATAATGTATTTTTTCCAAAAAATAAATTTTCAGATTTAGCAATATTACAAAAATCAAGAAGCATATCTAAAGATAAAAATTCATATAACTGTGAGTCTATCCTATATTGCACTTTATGATAACTTTTTGAATATTTGTTAATATCAGGTAAATCTTCAATTTTAGTAATAGTTAAAATAAATGTATTACTATTATCTGAACAAGCTTCTATAAAAAGTTGTGAATTTTCAAATTCAAAATCTTCATCTAGATTAGATTCTTCAATTAGACTAGTAAATAATCTTTTGGCTGCAGCATTATTTTTTTCTATATCAGCTAAAGTTATATTTCTTAGTTCTAATTCTTCAAACGAAAGAGTAATTTTTACTTTATTATTATCTATCTTTTCAATTTTCATAATATCATTCCTCCTTCAAAGAGAATATATCATTATTAATATATGTATTATATAATCAATAAGTTACAAAGTCAACATGAAATATAATTTAAATTATATTTTAGTTTTATAAAAGTTGCAAATTACATAATTATGTGGTATAATTACGTCTAGTTAATTTCCTTACTATGTTTAGTGCATAGTCAGAAGTCCAAGAGGAGGTGAGTTAAGTCATGAATAAATATGAATCAGTTATAATACTTTCAGCTAATGCATCTGAAGAAGCTATGGCTGCTTTTGGTGAAAAAATGAAAGAATTAATTTCTGCTAATGGCGAACTTACAAATGTAGAGGAATGGGGTAAGAAAACTTTTGCTTATGATATCAAAAAGCAAAAAGAAGGATTCTATACATTATTTACATTTGAAGCAAAACCAGAATTTATTGCTGAATTAGATAGAGTTCTAAGACTAGATGAAATAGTTCTAAAACATATGATTGTAAAATTAGAAGACTAATATAGGGGGTAATTAAATGAATAAATTTCAATTTTTAGGGAGATTAACAAGAGACCCTGAAGCAAGAGTTACACCAAATACTAATACACCAGTAACTACATTTTCTATTGCTGTAAATAGAAGGTTTGCTGATGCAAATGGTGAAAGAAAAGCAGATTTTTTTAATTTAACTGCTTATGGAAAACTTGCAGAATTTTGTGCAAAATATTATAGAAAAGGACAACAAGTATTAGTCGAAGGAAGAATCCAAAATAGAACTTGGGAAGATCAAACTGGTCAAAAAAGATATGCTACAGATTATATAATTGAAAATGCATATTTTGCTGATTCAAGAAGAGACCAAGCAACATCTGAGGATATACCTTCATCTAGTATGGATGGTGAATTTATTACTGTTGATGATACAGAAGATTTACCATTTTAATTAATTAGTTGATAGGAGGATAAGAAAATGGCTGATAATAAAAAAAGAGGCGCAAAAGGTGAAAAATCTTTTAGAAGACCAAGAAAAAAAGTTTGCGTATTTTGTGCTGAAAAAATAGATACAATAGATTATAAAGATGCTGAAAAATTAAAAAAATATGTAAGTGATAAAGGTAAAATTCTACCAAGAAGAGTAACTGGAGCTTGCGCTAAACATCAAAGAAAAATAACAGAAGCTGTTAAGAGAGCTAGAACAATAGCACTTTTACCATACACTGTTAAGTAATATTAAGAGCAACCAAGAAGGTTGCTCTTTTTGATGTAAAAATAAAGTAGAGAATCAATCTCTACTTAAGAGTAAATGTTTCATTACCAAATAGTATACTTTCTCCGTTATATGAGCAAACTAAGTTTTTGCTTCCAGAATTTGTGTCTTCAACAGTAACACCAAAATTATGGTTTAACACTCCACATTTTCCATTATCTCCAAGTACATTAAGTTTAATTGTTCCGTTTTCTTCTAGATAATATCCTGTTATTTGTTCTAGCATTGCTTGTGGTGCTCTCCAAACTAGTATGTATCTAGTGTTTTCCATATTATTTACAAAGCCAGATAAACTAGGTGGATTGTCATTTTCTATTAAATATAACAGCAAAGTATTATTTGCATTAGAATATATTCTAAGTCTTTTTGTTTCATTAGTTGTCTCATTTTGTTCAGTGGAATTTTGTATTTCTTCATTTACTCTGTTTAACTCTTCAATTTGAGAATTTAAATTAGTTATTTGTGCATTAAGATCATCTACTTGTGTTGCCATATCTGTATTTATATTTCTTTGAGAAGAATATTTATATCCAAAGAATATATCTAATCCTCCTAAAACAAGTATTATTAATAATAATATTACCAAGGCGATTTTACTTTTCATATAGTATACCTCCTATAATTAGTGTAACATATATTAAATAATGTGTAAATAAAAACTTTATATATAAATCACCTTAAAGATAAAAAAACATATAATATCTTGAGGTGATATTTTTGTCAAAGTTTAAAATAGGGGACATAGTCGCTAGAAAATCATATAATTATGATGTGTTATTTAGAATAACAAATATTCATCCTAATGGTATAGTAGATTTAGTTGGAATAACAGTAAGAATAATTGCTGATGCAGAAGAATATGATTTAAAACTTATAGGTAAGCAAGAACTTGAAAATAAATTAAGAAATATAGAGATGTCAAGGCGAGTAAGACTTAATAGATCATATAATAATATGTATGGAAAATATAATAAAATGAAATATATGAGAGATACTATATCAGATGCAGGATATAATACATATCAAAAAGATAAAACATATAAAAAGCCAGGTAAGGTATTACATATAGATGGAGATGAAGAGTATTCAAGTAAGTGTAAAGACTTATATAAAAAATTTGGAATAACTGCATATGTTTTAAATATAGAGGAAAAGGAACAATATAAACAAGTGTATGGACTTCTTCAAAGAATAAAACCCGAAATATTGATACTTACGGGGCATGACGCTTTTATGAAAAGAAGGAATGATATTTATAATATAGATAATTATAAAAATTCAAAATATTATATACAAGCTGTCTTAGAAGCACGTAAGTATGAGCATAATTTAGACAATTTAGTTATTTTTGCAGGAGCATGTCAGAGCTATTATGAAGCAATAATTTCAGCAGGTGCAAATTTTGCAAGTGCTCCTAAAAGAGTACTTATCGATATGATGGATCCACTTATAGTTGCAGAGACTATAGCATATACACCAGTCAATGAATTTGTGCCTCTTGAAAATATAATATCTAATACTAGAGAAGGAATAAATGGAATAGGAGGACTTCAAACTAGAGGTCAGTATAGAGTAGGAATGCCAGGATTATGATAAATGATTCTGGTTTTATTATATAAAAATAGTTGACAAATTAATTTAAAAACACTAGAATTATCTTGTAATATGAAAGCTCATATTATAGTCGTGTGGCGACGGAATTGGAGAATTTCTATGGAAAAAGAAAAACCACGAAGGTGTGGCTATGTATTTAAAAAATTGTTATTTGAAAAATGTAGCAATGAAATGGAGGTGCAAACAAAAAAATTTAATAAAGAAAATTTAAATAAAGCAAAAGTAAATTTTTTTCTTTTTCAAAGTATAAAAGAAAAAGAAGAAATAAACAGAATGCTTTTTAATATTACATATTTTTATGACAGAAATTATTTAGGAAATAGAGACTTTATTCAAATACCAAGTTTAAAAGACATGATTTATAATGTTAGTAAATATCCTGTAATACTTGTTTGTAAAAATCATAATGATTTATTAGGGATAACAACGTTAAAGTATGAAAATAACAGAAATATTTTTGATAATCCATATTTTCCTACAAAAAATGAAAACATATTAATAATAACAGGAATTTTAACAAAATTAAATAATAATTATGAAAAGAGAATCCCTAATATAGGAAAAGCTCTATTTAAGAGCTGTATTAGATGTGCTTATTACATTAATAAAGAAGAGAAGGTAAGGCTTATTAGTAAGATTGATTGTAGAAATGTTAATAGCTTTATGGCTATGGTAAATGCGGTAAGTGAATTAAAAGATGAAGGGCTGAAAATACAGATATTTATAAATGGATATTATGAGGTGTTAAATAAATTTAATCAAATGATTGAAGCTCCTACTTTTATAATTGAAGTGGATTTAAATGGGGATAAGAAAATACAACATTATATGACAAAATTTGCATATGAAGAATGTAATATAAAAAATTTAAATGTAAGTTTGAAAAAAATAATTGAAGAAAATACAAAAGAAATTAAAAATAATATAGGGTATGATAAATGGAAAAAAGTGATTTATCATAAAATAAGTCCTATAGATGCATTAAATACCCAAATAAGTATTGGAAACTCGGCTGATGGTAATAATAGAGTGCCAATTTTTTCTAATATTTATGAAGATTATATAATAAGTAAAATAAATTTACAATAAAAAAAGCTCCAGTTTGGAGCTTTTAATTTATCTAATTACTTGTTTAATAATTTTGCTAAGCTTGATTTTTTTCTTGATGCAGTGTTTTTTGCTAAAACACCTTTTGACCAAGCTTTGTCTACTAAACTAATAGCTTTATTATATAATTCTTCTTTGTTTTTAGCATTTTCTTTTACAGCAGCTTCGAAATCTTTTATGGCTTCTTTGTATGCTTTTTTAGTAGCTTTATTTTGAAGAGTTTTAGTTTCTATAATTTTTACTCTTTTTTTAGCTGATTTGATATTTGGCATTAAATTGCACCTCCTTGCAAATACGTTAACAATTTACTTAAACATTTTAGCATAAATGAAAATAAAAATCAAGCAATTTGTCTAAAAATAATAAAAAACTAGTCTTTTGTTAACATATCTCTAAAATTTGAAGCTAAATATAAAGATCCAGTTATTAACAATAAATCAACATTGTTTTTTGATAAAACATAACTATATGCGTCATTTAATGTATCAAATGAAATAGCATTAATTTCTAGTTCTTTAGCACATTTTAAAAGATTATTAGTATCTTCTGAATGTTTATAATCGTTAATGTATTTAACAAATATAATTTCTGTAAAATATGATCCGATTTCTTTCAAAAATTCTTTATAATCTTTTCCTTTAGTAAATGATATAATGGCATAGTTTCTTTTTCCTCGATATTCATATAAAAAATTTTTTAGACTTTTAGCACCTGCTAAATTGTGAGAACCGTCAATAAATGTATTTATAGTTGATTTTATTTTTTCAAGTCTTGCTGGAAATTTACTTTCAAGTAATCCTGTATTTATTGCAGAAAAAGAAATTTTATATCCTAAGTTTATTAAAATATTAGATGCTACAATAACCATAAGAGCATTATATATTTGATATTCTCCTATTAGATTTAGTTTGTAGAAAGCACCTTTATATTTAAAATAGTTAATGCTGTGATTACATTTTAAAATATCTAATAATTTCAAATTTGGAATATATAACTTGTTATTATTTTCTAAGCAAAATTTACGAATTACATTTAAAGCTTTTTTATTTTGAATAGGATATGTAATTGTAACTTTATTCTTTTTTATTATTCCACATTTTTCTGATGCTATTTGTTCAATAGTATTACCTAATAATTCAGTATGATCAAAATCTATTAATGTAATTATTGAAAGTATAGTAGAAGATATAACATTTGTTGGATCTAGTCTTCCACCAAGTCCTACTTCTAGACATACAATATCACAATTATTGTTTAAAAAGTGCATAAATGCTATAGCAGTTATTATTTCAAATCCAACAGGTGCATTGTTATCTTTATCCATTTTTTGTATAATTGGATCTAAAATTTCTATATATTCATTTAATTCTTCATCTGTTATAAATATATTGTTAATTTGTATTCTTTCATTAAAAGATATTATGAAGGGTGATATAAATTTACCAACTTTATATCCACTATTTTTTAGTACATTTGCCATCATAGTTGTTGTTGAACCTTTACCATTAGTTCCAGCTATATGTATAAATTTTAATTTGTCTTGTGGGTTATCTATATAATTTAAAAAAGTTTTCATTCTTGAATTATCTATATTTTCTTTTAGACTATTTCTTTTTTTATAAATATAAGTTATTATCTCTTTGTTTGTCATATTTAACCTCCATGTTGACAATTAAGTATGTCTGTTAAATACTAAAAATTAAGTATTTCTTTTATTTTATGTTTTAATGCTTCTTCATCAGTATCATTAGATACATTAAATACTTTAATTGTATTATATTTTTTAGAAAGTTCATTAGCCATTTTTAAGTATTGTTCTTGTTGATGTATACTACTTTCTATATTAAATTTTGCATATTCTGTAATTGCTTTTCCACTACGTTCAAGACGAGTTTTATATAAATTAGTATCACTTAAATATAAATTTATATAGTATATATCAAAATCTAATTTACTAAATTCATCAAGTAATTTTTCATATATATCTGAAAAGTCATATTCTTTAAATTTTAATCTACTATATATTTCTTCAGTAAAAAATGTTCTATCAAATAGTAAATTAATACTTTTATTTTCCATTTTTTTTATATATTCTAGTAAATCAAAATACATATCTTTAGCTTTTTGTTTACCAGTAGGAGTACTATCTGCTGTACCACATAATCTATATAAATTTGTATATTTTAATCCATGTCTAATAAAATCTGTTACAGTAGTTTTACCAGCTCCTTGTGGACCTTCAACGACAATTAATTTGGAATTTGCCATATTATTTCACACCCTCTCTTGGTGTAGTTATAAGCTCACTATATGGAAAGTTTTCTTCAATAAATTTACAAAAGTCTCTAAATTCTCTTTGCTTATGATTTTTTCTTGCTCTATATACATTTCTCATTATTTCATAATTTCCTGTCCATGTAGATCTAAAATTATAACTTTGAGGAGAATCAAAAACTATTTCTCTCCATAGTGCCATTGCTTCTTCATTTTTTCCATCATTTTTAAGTTGTTGGTATTGTGCTATTCTTTTATTTAAATCTTCTAAAACATATTTTCTAAAAGGAGTAATATTAATGTTTCCTTTTTCGTCATCTAGACTAAAATCATCAAAAGTAAGAAGTCTAGTTCCAAGTTTATGCATTCTACTTGTACTATTTCTAACAGTAGCAACTTTATATGTATCAAAATCCCACCACCAAGACATTGGAGCAGTAATATCCATTGATACAAATATTTGTCTTAAAAATTTAGAATGATCTGAACCTGCTTTAGTTAGTTTTAGTGCTAAAGCTAAATCTTTTGGACCAATTACATATTTTCCTGTATCTTTATCATAATAACTATCACTTTTATCCCAAGATTCTAAAGGGTTTCTCATACCTCTTAGAGCACCTTCAAAATTTAGGACTTCTAAATTTTCTACCTTAATCATATTCATACCTCCAAACTGTATAAATAATATCATAAACGACAAAAATATTCAATTAAAAAACGCTATGTTATAAATATCTATATAATAATAGTAACAGTAATGAAACATATACAGAAATAGGGTATAATTTTACTTTTTATGTAAATTATGGTATAATTATATTAGTATTTTATTATAAAAAAATTTTAATTAAAGGAGGAGTATTTATGAGAAATAATTTTCTAGAGGGAGTAGAAGGTGCGCTTATTGCAATTTTTGCAATATGCGCATTAGGACTTGGGGTATTATTCTTAAGTCCTGTTGTAATTGGAGGTATACAGCTGCTACGGTGTATATCAATTTAATGAAAACGATATACTATCTGTAGTAGCAGCAGCAGAGATTTTTAATTTGTTCTCAATGCTGTTTTTAGCTTTATCATTAGAAGAGATTGAAATTAAGAGCAAAAAATTAAAAAATACAATAGTAATAGTAGGTTATATCTCTATTCCTATAGTCATGCTATGGGCAATGTTTTGGGGATTGCCTCAAACAGCTCTTACAGCTTTTATTGTAGGAATAGCAAACATTGCTGCTATTGCAGGAGCTATATACCTTAAATTTATAAAATAAGAAACCTAGCAAACCTTGCTTAGGTTTCTTAATTTTTTGTCTAAAAAGGAATAAAATAAAGCAATATTAATATTCTTGAAAAATTTGTAATATTTTTTACATAAAATCACATAAAAAGCTTGCATTTTTTAAAATGGTCGTGTATAATATTGATGTTGATTTGCGTTGAAGTAGAATGTGGCTACCCAGCGAGGTAGGGAACTTCTATGGAGCATGTCTGATTTTAAATCGGGCGGCAAGTATAGATTAACGTGTATTTGCCAAATTGCTACAGTAGTAGAATTTGGTTTTAATATATGTAAAATATGAAACACACGGGGTGGTGTAAAACTTGTCAAACCGGCAAACTATAGAAAAGGAGTGTTTTACATATGTCAAAAGAACAAACAAAAAAAATGAGAATAAGACTTAAAGCTTATGATCATGTTGTGCTTGAACAAGCAGCATCAAAAATTGTTGAAGTAGCTAGAAAAACTGGTTCTGAAGTTTCAGGTCCAATTCCACTACCTACTGAAAAAGAGATCATTACAATATTACGTTCTCCACACAAACATAAAGATTCAAGAGAACAATTTGAAATGAGAACTCACAAAAGAGTAATTGATGTGTTATCACCAAACCAAGCAACAGTTGATGCTCTAATGTCAATTGATATGCCAGCAGGTGTAGACATCGAAGTTAAATTATAATATACTTCTAAAATTTTAATAGGTCATCCTAAAACTTAGGCAATGACAAACCCTGATATTAAAATTTGGTTGAAGTAAAGTAAAAATTAAGGGAGGAAATAAAAATGGTAAAAGAGATTTACGGTAAAAAAATTGGTATGACTCAAATCTTCGGAGAAAACGGAGTAGCTATACCAGTAACAGCAATTGAAGCTATGCCATTAACTGTAGTAGCTAAGAAAACTCAAGATAAAGATGGATATAATGCTATTGTAGTAAGTTTTGGCGATATTAAGGAAAAAAATGCAAACAAACCACACAAAGGAATATTTGCAAAAGCAGGTGTTGAAGTTCAAAAATACCTAAAAGAAATTAAAGTTGAAAATGTTGATGAATATGAAGTTGGAAACAAAATCACTGTAGAAGCTTTTGAACAAAACGATAAAGTAGATGTTCAAGGAACTTCAAAAGGTAAAGGATTCCAAGGTGTTATTAAAAGACATGGTCAACATAGAGGACCAATGGGACATGGTTCTATGTATCACAGAAGACCAGGTTCAATGGGTTCTACAACAACTCCAGGTAGAGTATTTAAAGGTAAAAAACTACCAGGACATATGGGAAGCCAAACATCTACAATTTTAAATCTAGATGTAGTAAAAGTTGATACTGACAAAAATGTTATTTTAGTAAAAGGTTCAATTCCAGGTGCTAAAAAATCAATTGTTAGAGTAAGAAAAAGTGTAAAGTAATTAGGAAGGAGGAGAAAAGATGCTAAAAGTTGACGTTTTAAATATGGATGGTAAGAAAGTAGAAGATATTGAATTAAACGAAAATGTTTTTGGTGTAGAAGTTAACGATGTTGTTGTTCATACAGCTTTAGTTAATTATTTAGCAAATCAAAGACAAGGAACTCAATCTACTAAAACAAGATCAGAAGTAAGCGGTGGTGGTAAAAAACCATGGAAACAAAAAGGAACTGGTAGAGCTAGACAAGGAAGTATAAGAGCTCCACAATGGATCAAGGGTGGTATTGCATTAGGACCTAAACCTAGATCTTATAGATATTCAATTCCTAAAAAAGTAAAACAACTTGCATTCAAATCTGTATTAACTTCAAAATTACAAGAAGGAAAGTTAGTTGTTTTAGATAAATTAAATTTAGATGAAATCAAAACAAAAAGTATGCTTAAAGTATTAGATAATATAAAAGTAAATAATGCTTTAGTTATGTTAGATGAGAAAAACTTAAATGTTCAAGCATCAGCTAGAAACATTGAAGGTGTTAAAACTACTTTAGTTAATACAATGAATATTTTTGATTTATTAAAATACGATTCATTAGTTGTTACTAAAGATGCTGTTAAGAAATTAGAGGAGGTGTACGCATAATGAAACATGCAGAAGACGTTATAATTAAGCCTATTATGACTGAAAAAAGTTATAGCGAAATTGCAAATGGAAAATATACTTTTGAGGTTGCATTAAATTCATCAAAAGTAGAAATAAAAAATGCAGTTGAAGAGCTTTTTGGAGTTAAAGTATTAAAAGTAAACACTTTAAGATATGATGGAAAAGCTAAAAGAGTTGGAGTACACCAAGGGTCAACAAAAGCTTGGAAAAAAGCTATAGTAAGTATTGATACTAACCCAGCAGATGAAAAATATCTTGCTAAAGGTGGAAAAGAAACTAAAGTTAATAAAAAATATAAAACTGAAATAGAAGAAATTAGTTCAGCATTTGGAAATAACTAGGAGGGAATAAGAAATGGGAATAAAATCATTTAGACCTGTTACTCCATCACTTAGAAATACAACAACATTAACAAACGATGAGATTACAAAAAGCACACCAGAAAAAAGTTTGTTAACTGTATTAAAGAAGAATGCAGGTAGAAACAATTCTGGTAAAATTACTGTAAGACATCATGGTGGTGGAAGCAGAAGAAAATATAGAGTAATTGATTTTAAAAGAAATAAAGTTGATATGGAAGCAACTGTTATTGGTATTGAATACGATCCAAACAGAACTGCAAATATCGCTTTAATAGAATATGAAGATGGAGAAAGAGCATATATAATAGCTCCATTAGGACTTACAGATGGAGATAAAGTTATATCTTCAAATAAAGCAGATATAAAACCAGGAAACTGTCTGCCAATAGATGCAATACCAGTAGGTACTATGATATATAATATAGAACTACATAAAGGTAAAGGTGCACAACTTGTAAGAAGTGCTGGTATGTCAGCTCAACTTATGGCAAAAGAAGGAAAATATGCACATATTAGAATGCCTTCTGGAGAAATGAGACTTATAAGTGTTGATTGTAGAGCATGTATAGGTCAAGTAGGTAACTTAGAAGCTGAAAATGTTAAACTTGGTAAAGCAGGTAGAACAAGAAATATGGGAATAAGACCTACAGTTAGAGGTTCTGTTATGAATCCAGTTGATCACCCACATGGTGGTGGTGAAGGTAGAGCACCAGTTGGACACACTGGACCACGTACTCCTTGGGGTAAACCAGCTCACGGTTATAAAACAAGAAAAAATAATAATAGAACAGATAAATATATTGTTAAGAGAAGAAATAGAAAATAGTATATGGAGGTATAAAAGATGTCAAGATCACTTAAAAAAGGACCTTATTGCGATGAAAGATTATTAGCAAAGGTTGAAAAATTAAATGAAGAAGATAGAAAAGAAGCTATAAAAACTTGGTCAAGATCCTCTACTATATATCCTCAAATGATTGGTCACACTATAGCAGTACATGATGGTAGAAAACATGTTCCAGTATATGTAACAGAAGAAATGGTAGGACATAAGTTAGGAGAATTTGCTCCTACAAGATTATTCAGAGGACACGCAGGAGATAAAAAGACTAAAGTAAACTAATAAACTTTAAAAAAAGGAGGAGCTTAAGAAATGGAAGAAAAACAAGCAAGAGCTGAATTACGTCATGCTAGAATTAGTGCCAGAAAAGTAAAAATAGTTATTGATACTATTAGAGGAAAAAATGCAAAAGAAGCACTAGCAATATTAAAATATACTAATAAAGCAGCTGCACCTATGGTTGCAAAATTAGTTAAATCAGCAATGGCTAATGCAGTTAATAATAATCAAATGGATGAATCTAAATTATATATTTCAGAAATATATGCTAACCAAGGAACTACAATGAAAAGAATTATGCCAAGAGCTCAAGGAAGAGCTAACAGAATAAGAAAAAGAACTAGTCACATTACAGTTGTGTTAAAAGAAGCATAAAGGAGGTAAGTTATAATGGGACAAAAAGTTAGTCCACACGGACTTAGAGTTGGAATAATTAAAGACTGGTCTTCAACATGGTATGCTAATAAGCAAGATTACTCTAATAATCTAGTAGAAGATTATAATATACGTACATATCTTAAAGACTTATTAAAACCAGCTGGTATATATAAATTACAAATTGCCAGAAAAGGTAATAAAGTTTTAGTAGATATATATGCAGCAAAGCCTGGTATGATAATTGGTAAAGGCGGAGCAGCTATAGAAGAAATAAAAAATAAATTAAGTAAAAAGATAGGAAAAGAAATATCTTTAAATATTGTTGAAGTTAAAGATGTAGACTTAGCTGCACAATTAGTTGCAGAAAACATAGCTTTACAACTTGAAAAAAGAATATCTTTTAGAAAAGCTATGAAACAAGCAATACAAAAAACTATGAAAGCAGGAGCTCTAGGAATTAAGACTGCTGTATCTGGTCGTCTAGGTGGAGCAGAAATAGCAAGAACAGAGTATTATCATGAAGGTACAATTCCTCTTCAAACTTTAAGAGCTGATATAGACTATGGATTTGCTGAAGCAAAAACTACATACGGAATTATAGGTGTTAAAGTTTGGATATATAAAGGTGAAGTACTTCCTGCAAAAAAAACTGAAAAAGGAGGTAACTAAAAATGTTGTCACCAAAAAGAACAAAATATAGAAAAGTACAAAAAGGTATCTTAAAAGGAAAAGCTTACAGAGGTACTAAAGTAACAGATGGTGAGTATGGAATACAAGCATTAGAACCAGCTTGGATTACAGCAAACCAAATAGAAGCAGTGAGAGTAACAATTTCAAGATATACTAAAAAAGTTGGTAAATCTTGGATAAAGATATTCCCAGATAAACCTATTACTAAACACCCTGCAGAATCACGTATGGGATCTGGTAAAGGAAATCCAGAATATTTTGTAGCTGCTGTAAAGCCAGGAAGAATAATGTTTGAAATAGCTGGACTTGATGAAGCTACTTCAAAAGAAGCTTTAACAAAAGCAATGCATAAACTTCCTGTAAAATGTAAAATAGTTAAAAGAGAAGATCAAGAAGGAGGAGAACAATAATGAAATCTAGTAAAATCAATGAATATAAAAATATGTCAGTTGAAGAATTACAAAAAGAATTAAAAGCATTAAAAAACGAGCTTTTTAAATTAAGATTTCAACACTCTCTAAAAGGCCTTGATAACCCTAAAAAACTAACTTTAGTAAGAAAAGAAATTGCTAGAGTGAATACTTTAATATCAGAGAAGGAAAGTAATTAGTGGTAAAGGAGGATAAGAACGTGGAAAGAAATTTAAGAAAAACTAAACAAGGTAAAGTTGTAAGTAATAAAATGGACAAAACAATCGTTGTTTCTATTGATGATAAAGTTAAAGATCCACTTTATGGAAAAATTAGAAATCATACTTTAAAAATTAAAGCTCATGACGAAAATAATGAGTGCAATATCGGAGATATTGTAGAAGTAATGGAAACTAGACCACTAAGTAAAGATAAAAGATATAGACTTGTAAGAATTGTGGAAAAAGTTAAATAGTAATGTAATTTGAAGGGAGGACTAAATCCATGATACAACAACAAACATTGTTAAAAGTTGCAGACAATACAGGAGCAAAAGAATTAATGTGTATTAGAGTTCTTGGTGGATCATATAGAAAATGGGGAAATATTGGAGACGTTATTGTAGCTTCTGTAAAAAAGGCAGCACCTAACTCAGCTGTTAAAAAAGGCGATGTTGTAAAAGCTGTTATTGTTAGAAGTAAAAGAGGTCTTAGACGTGAAGATGGATCTTATATAAGATTTGATGAAAACGCAGCTGTTTTAATTAAAGATGATAAGACTCCAAGGGGAACACGTATTTTTGGACCAGTGGCAAGAGAACTAAGAGATAACGAATACATGAAGATTTTATCTCTAGCACCAGAAGTTCTTTAATATACGGAGGTGAAAAGAAGTGTTAAGAAAGTTAAAATTAAAAAAAGGTGATACTGTAATAGTAAATACAGGTTCAGAAAAAGGAAAAAAAGGTACAATACTAGATATTGATAGAAAAAATGGTAAAGTAACTGTTAAAGATGTAAATGTTAGAACAAAACATGTTAAAGCTAGAAAACAAGGTCAAGAGTCTGGTATTATAAAGATAGAATGCCCAATTGATGTATCAAAAGTAAACTTTTATTGTGATAAATGTGAAAAGGGTGTAAGATTAGGTATTAAAATAAACGAAGACGGAACAAAAACAAGATTCTGTAAAAGCTGTAATGAAATAAAGTAGTAAGGAGGGAAAAAATAAATGGACCTTAAAGAAAAGTATAACAAAGAGGTAGTTCCAGCATTAAAAGAAAAGTTCGGATACAAATCTATAATGGAAGTACCAAAGCTTGAAAAAATCGTTATAAACATGGGTGTTTCAGATGTTAAAGATAACTCAAAAGCTCTAGATGTTGCAATGGGAGATTTAACTTTAATAGCTGGACAAAAACCAATAGTTACTAAAGCAAAAAAATCAATAGCTGCTTTCAAGTTAAGAGAAGGTATGAATATTGGATGTAAAGTAACTTTAAGAAATAAAAAAATGTATGATTTTGCTACTAAATTATTCAATGTAGCGCTTCCTCGTGTAAGAGATTTCAAAGGTGTAAATCCTAATTCTTTTGATGGAAGAGGAAACTATAATATGGGAGTAAAAGAGCAAATTATATTCCCTGAAATAGAATATGATAAAATTGATAAAGTAAGAGGAATGGATATAGTTTTTGTTACAACTGCAAAAACTGATGAAGAAGCTTATGCATTATTAGAAATGCTAGGTTTACCATTCGCTGAAAAGTAGGGAGGACTTGAAAAATGGCAAAAAAATCTATGATAGCTAAACAAAAAAGAGAACCAAAATTTAGCACAAGATATTATAATAGATGTAAAATATGTGGAAGACCACATGCTTACATGAGAAAATATGGAATATGCCGTTTATGCTTTAGAAAACTAGCATATCAAGGAGATATACCAGGTGTAAAAAAAGCAAGCTGGTAGAAAAGGAGGAATAAAGGAAATGAATACAACAGATCCAATTGCAGACATGTTAACTAGAATAAGAAATGCTAACGCACAAAAACATGCAACAGTTGACGTTCCTTATTCTAAGGAAAAGGAAGCAATAGCAAATATTTTAGTATCTGAAGGTTTTGTTGAATCAATGGATATAATTGAAGATAATCACAAAACAATAAGAATAACATTAAAATATGTAAATAATTCAAAAGTTTTACAAGGTTTAAAAAGAATAAGTAAACCTGGTCTTAGAATATATGCAAATGTAGAAGATTTACCTAGAGTTTTAAATGGACTAGGAATAGCTATTATTTCTACATCAAAAGGAATAATGACAGATAAAGCTGCTAGAAAAGAAAATGTTGGTGGCGAAGTTTTAGCATATATTTGGTAATAAATATTTGATAATAAAGGAGGGTATACCAAAATGTCAAGAATAGGTAAAAATCCTATCGAAATACCAGCAGGTGTTGAAGTTAAAATAGAAGGAAATGTAGTTACTGTAAAAGGACCTAAAGGAACACTTACAGATACATTCTTAGATTGTGTTAAGATAGCTCAAGAAGGAAATCAAATAAAAGTTTCTATAGATAATGAATTACACGGAAATATTCATGGTTTAACTAGAACTTTAATAAATAATATGATAATTGGTGTAACACAAGGTTTTGAAAAAACACTTGAAGTAAATGGTGTAGGATATAGAGCGCAAAAACAAGGTAAAAAGGTTGTACTAACTTTAGGATATTCTCATCCAGTAGAAATTGAAGAAATGGAAGGAATAACTTTAGAAGTACCTAACCCAAATACAATAGTAGTAAAAGGTATTGACAAACAATTAGTTGGTCAAGTAGCTGCTAACATTAGAGAAAAGAGATTACCTGAACCATATAAAGGAAAAGGTATTAAATATGCTGGCGAAAGAATAAAGAGAAAAGAAGGAAAAGCTGGCGGTAAGAAATAATCTTAGAAGTTTAAGGAGGGAGTCTAAAAATGATCAATAAGACAAGTAGAAATGTCACAAGAGCTATTAGACAAAAAAGAGTAAGAACTAAAGTTCAAGGTACTTCTATGAGACCAAGACTTTGTGTTTACAAAAGTCTAAATAATATATATGCACAATTAATAGACGATGAAAAACAATCAACTATTTGTTCAGCTTCAACTTTAGATAAAGAAGTAAAAACTAAAGCTTCTAATATTGAAGCAGCAACAGAAGTTGGAAAATTAATCGCAAAACGTGCAAAAGAAGCAAAAATAAACACTGTTGTCTTTGATAGAAATGGTTATTTATACCATGGTAAAGTTAAAGCATTAGCAGACGCAGCTAGAGAAGCTGGGTTAGAATTCTAATGAAAGGAGAAACAAAAATGGCAGAAACTAAAACTGAATTAAAAGAAAAAGTTGTTAATGTAAGTAGAGTTGCTAAAGTTGTTAAAGGTGGTAGAACTTTTAGATTTAGTGTACTAGTAGTTGTTGGTGATTCAAATGGTCGCGTAGGTGTTGGTACAGGTAAATCTTCAGAAGTTCCAGAAGCTATCAAAAAGGCAACTGATGATGCTAAGAAAAATTTAGTTGAGGTATCACTAGTAAATGGTACATTACCTCATGAATATACAACTAATTTTGGTTCATCTAAAGTAATTTTAAAACCAGCAGTTGAAGGTACTGGTATAATAGCAGGTGGTGCAGTAAGACCAGTTCTAGAGCTTGCAGGAGTTAAAAACGTAACAGCTAAAACTCTTGGCTCTCGTAATAGCAGAAATGTTGTATATGCAACTATAAAAGCATTAAAAGCTATGAGAACACCAGAAGAAGTTGCAAAACTTAGAGGAAAAACAGTAGAAGAAATACTTAAATAATGATATAATAATTACGATAATATGAAAAGAGAGGAGGAAGCTTGAATGAAGATTCACGAGTTAGGCCCAGCATATGGAGCTACTACAAACTCAAAAAGAGTTGGTAGAGGAATAGGAAGTGGTCTTGGAAAAACAGCTGGAAAAGGACATAAAGGTCAAAAGGCTAGATCAGGCGGTAGCATTAGAAGAGGATTTGAAGGTGGACAAACACCTTTATATAGAAGAATCCCAAAGAGAGGATTTAAAAATAGATTTGCAACTGAATATGCAGTTGTAAATTTAAGTGATTTAGAAAGATTTGATGATGGTACTGTTGTTGATGCTAAACTTTTATTGTCTGAAGGTATTATTAGAAAAGAACTAGATGGTGTAAAGGTTCTAGGAAATGGAACTCTTACAAAAAAACTTACTGTTGTAGCTACTAAATTTTCAAAAACTGCTGAAGAAAAAATACAAGCTGTAGGTGGAAAGACTGAGGTGAAGTAATATGTTAGAAACTATAAAAAACATATTCTCAGTTAAAGATATAAGAAAAAAATTACTTTTTACATTTTTAATTTTAGTTTTATTTAGAGTAGGTACATTTATAACAATACCTGGTCTAGATAAAATAGCTTTAAATGAGCAGTTAGGTGCAAGTTCTAATGGTTTAACTGCTATGATAAACTTAATATCTGGTGGAGCTTTTAGTAGATTATCTATATTTGCTATGACTATTGGACCATACATTACTGCATCTATCGTTTTAAATTTATTACAATTTGTAATACCAAGTTTAGAAAAATTATCTAAAGAAGGCGAAGAAGGAAGAAAGAAGCTTTCAAAATATACTAAATATTTAACAATAGCTTTTGCTTTCATTGAAGGATTAGGACTATATTTTACATATAATACTTATTTATTAACACCTCTAACATATGGTGCTGGTAAAGTTTTAGGATTTATATTATTTATAGTTTCATTAATGGCTGGTACATCATTACTTACATGGCTTGGAGATAAGATAACTGAGCATGGTATAGGTAATGGTATATCAATGATAGTTTTCTTTGGTATAGTAGCAGGATTACCTACAACAATTAGTTCTTTTGCAGGTATAGCTGGAAGTGGATTTACAGGAATATTAATTTTTGCTGCATTAATGGTAGGACTTATTGCTGTAATTGCTGGAGTTGTATTTGTTCAAAAAGCTGAACGTAGAATACCAGTAAATTATGCTAAAAGAGTTGTTGGAAGAAAAATGTATGGTGGACAAAGTACACATATTCCAATAAAACTTGCAATGGCAGGTGTTATGCCACTTATATTTGCAATGTCATTTATGTCATTCCCAAGTATAATAATAAGTCTTGTTACAGATGTAAATAACTTAACAGGATTTTGGAAAGGCGTATATACACTATTTACAGCTTCATCAAGTAGTCCATGGTATTACTTATTAGGATATGCTGTAATTTATATGGCATTAATTATACTATTCACATTTATTTATACAATGTTTATAGTAAATCCTGTAGAAATTGCAAATAATTTAAAGAAAAATGGTGGATTTATACCAGGAATTAGAGCTGGTAAAAATACATCAGAATATATAAATTCTGTATTAATAAAGGTAACTAGTGCAGGTGCATTATTTTTAGCACTTATTGCCATACTACCTATTATATTACAGGCATTTACAAATCAATCTATATCATTTAGTGGTAACTCTATATTAATCTTAGTTAGTGTTTCATTAGAAGTGTTAACAAGTTTAGAGACACAAATGGTAAGCAGAAATTATTCTGGATTTTTAGGATAAACGTGATTAAAAAGGGTGATACATTAGTATCATCTTTTTTTATGCTTTTTACTATATTAATATTTGATAAAAAAAGAAAGCTATTCATTTAGCTTTCTTAATTTTTTTATTTACTTATTTGTGTTATTTGTGATGGTGTATAAACAATAGTATTATCTTTTATTTCCAATTTATATTCTTTATTTGCATGAAGATATCCATTTTCATCTTTTAGATATAGAGTTAAAATTTTTTTATCTTCATTATAATTATATGAAAGTGTGTATAAATTTGGATCATCAGTTACTTTTTCCAATTCTTTAAGTTTTTCTTGATTAGCTTCATTAAATATTTGTGAAGTTATAATATTTTTTAGTGCAGATTCATCTAATTTTATATCTGCTTCTGGAAATGTTAATGATATAAAATTATCATAAATTTCATATAAAGCATTTACTTGATTTTCTTCATTAGCTAGAATATTTTTCATATTTTGTGCATTAAATAATATAGCAAGTATAACTATTATTAGTATACAAAATATTAATATGCATGCATATATCCATTTCTTTTTCATATTAATCACCTACCTATATAATATAATATACGTTTACAATAGTCAATTACAATATAATAATAAAATAAATTTTGTTATATGATAGACATAATATGAATAATATTGATCTGATTTTACATAAAACTTGACTAATGCAATAAAAATGGTATAATATTTGTGCGAATAATTTTTTACTCTTAAAACTAATGTAAAAGGAGGAATATGTATGAAGGTTGTAGATAATTTAAACATAATTAGTAAAAATCTGAAAATTACTAAAAAACAAAAAAATGTTTTTAAATCTTTAAAGAGAGGAGATATATTCTTGGCAAAAAATCAATATTTTAGAGTTGATTTTAAAAATGTAAGCTTTGCTAAACAATATATTAATTATTTAGTTATATATAAAGATTTAAATAATATATACGCTTTAAAATTGAGTGACAATAAAGATAGTGAGACTAACAATATGGATTATTGTATAAAAACAAATAAATATAAAGAAATGGATAGAGACTATTTTGTAGACATGGATGAAGTATATAAAATTCCAATATGTGATATAGCTGCTAAAAAATTTTCAATAGATATAGAAGATCAAAAGCAGATAAAAAGAAGATTATCTATATGTAAAGAAAAAATATCTGGACCATATAATGATACTAAGTTTGATCTTGATGTTCCATTAGAAATTTTTCCAGGAGATGTAATACTTGTTAATAATTTTAAATATTTAGTATATTTTGTTACTCTACATACGTTAGCTTGTTTTAAATTATTGGAGCACGATTATAATAAAAAATATAAATTATCTGTAAATGGAAAATGTGTATTTGATAGAATAAATGATATAATGCAAGTAATAGTAGACGGAAACCAATATTATATCGAATATAAAAAAGTTAGATATTTTAATAAAATACCAAAGTTTTCGCTACTAGAGTTTGCTACAAAAGAAGAAATAGAAGTTATTGAGAGAAATTTAATTCATCAAAAAGAAAGATTAGATGGATTAAATGTTGAAAATAAATATGATATTGGAACAGTGTTTGATATAGACGGTGAAAGAATAGTATATTTATTTTCAGCAAATGGAAAAGATTATGGGATAGATATTAAAAAATTTAAAGAAAATCCTAGCTTAAGAGAATTTTGTGAAATTGCAAATTTTGATATAATAGATGAAGATTTTAAAAAAGAATATATAGAAAATTTATTTAAAAGTAAAGTTGAACCCTTTGCTCCTATTGAGGATATATATGTGAAATATAATGATTGGTATAGACATTTTGATGAGTAAGTTTTTTGAGAGATTGATATTTAATTAATATCAATCTTTTTTATATATTGAATACATTGATAAAATGTGAAAAATACATTATATGAACGTTGATAATTTTACATAAATATAGTATAATATTTGTGTATCAAAAATATTTTTTACCAAAAATTATTATAAAGGAGGAGTTTGTATGAAAACACTTAATAGTGTTGGTATACTTAAAGAAAATTTTAAAATTACAAAAGAGCAAAGGAAACTTTTTTATTCATTAAAAAAAGGCGATGTAATATCTGCTAAAATCCAGCTTGGAGATATTGATTTTAGAAATTTGGAAATCGCTCAAAAATATGAAGACTATTTAGTAATAGGTAAGGGATTTAATCACATTTATGCATATAAAATTAGTAACTATGATCTTCCAATAAATTTTAGATTTATGAACTACAATATAAACTTAAAAAAATATGAGCAAAGTGGAGATTCAAACTTAAGTCTTAGATATGTGTATAAGATTCCTATATCAGATATTTCAAGGAAAAAATATTCACTGGATTTTGAAGATAGAAAAGCTATACAAAGAAGAATAACTATTTGCACTAATAAAACTCATTTAAATGAAGAATATAAAATAAGTTTAGGTGTGCCAGTAAACATTACGGTAGGAGATGTTATACGTGTTGATAAGGAATTATATTTAATATATTCTATTAATGAGTTTTATGTTGAATGTTTTAAATTATTTAAATTACTTACCATTATAGACGTAGATGCTTCTTTTGACAAAGTAAATGAGACAATGAGAGTAGTTATTAATAATGAAGAATATTTTGTTAATTACAATAAGCCAAAACATTTTGTAAAAAAGACAAGATATGATCTGTTGGATTATTCAACTATTGAAGAAATGAAGATTATTTTTAAAGATCTAGAAGCTCAAAAATCAAGATTTGATAGAATGAATGTAGAAAATAAATATTATATGGGAAAAGTATTTGATATAAATGGAAAGAAAATTGCATATTTATTTTCTGTAAATGGAGTAGACTACGGTATAGACATTGATAATTATAAAAATGAACCTGTATTGACTAGTATAGATAATATTGGTAAATATAAAGTTATAAATTATCAATTAAAGCAAGATTATATTGATGTATTATATAAAAATAAAGCTACACCATTTGCTCCAATAGAGGACTTATATGAAAAGACACATAGTTGGTACGAATACTAAATAAAAAAAGATTGATGTTATAATTTAACACCAATCTTTTTCTTATCTATTGCATTTTACATAAATTAAGGTTATAATAATACTCATTGTGATAAGGAGGGTATAATGGAAGAATTAGAATATGAAAATAAAAAATTAAATAAAATTGAAGAAAAGTTAGATATTATAAAAAAGGAGGAAGAACAAGTTCTTTTAACTTTACCAAAGAAATATTCTCATAATCCTATATTACTCTCAAATTTAATGAGCATTACTGCTACAAAAATTACAAATATAGCTAAGATAAAAGAAAGACCATATTTTGCAAGAATTGATTTTAAAGATGATAAAAAGCAAAATAAAGAGAAAATATATATAGGTAAAATAGGAGTACTAGATCTTGATGGAAATATAGTTATTACAGATTGGCGTGCTCCTATTTCTACTTTGTATTATGATAGTAATTTGGGAAGAGTAGAATATATTGCACCAGAAGGTATAGTAAAAGGTGATATGAGCTTAAAAAGACAGATAATAATATCAAATAAAAGAGTAACGGATATATTTGATGTTGATTCTGTATCAGATGATGAACTTTTAAAGCCGTATTTGGGTGCAAATGCAGATAATAGATTGAAAAATATTGTAGCATCAATACAGGGAGAACAAAATTATATTATACGTAAGGGAATAGAAAAGAATATTGTTGTTCAAGGAGTAGCAGGAAGTGGTAAAACAACAGTTGCACTTCATAGAATAGCATATTTAATGTATAATAATTCAGATAAATATAAAGCAGATCAATTTATGGTTATTGGACCTAATAAGTTTTTTATTAACTATATTTCTAATGTACTTCCAGATTTAGATGCGGGAAATGCTGTACAACTTACAATAGAAGAATTAGCAAAAAAATTTATAGATGAAGATATTTTATTTGAAGATGTAACTAAGAATTTATCTGATATTATAGACAATGGTGTGGAAAAAAAGTATTTGAAATTTAAAAATAGCATGGATTATTATAGATTATTAGATAATTATCTAAATGATATAGAAAGTGGCTTTATTTCGGCAAAAGGACTTGTTATAAATAATATACAAGTATTATCTAAAGAAGATATAGAAAATGTATATAAAACTGTAAATGGAAGTTGTGTATCGCAAAAATTAGAAATGACATCTAAGGTTATTGCAAATAGGTTAAAAAATAACAATGATGTTTATGAGTATATTAAAAATTCTATGGATACGTTATGTCAAAATGAAAAAGATGTTAATAGAAAGAGAAATTTAATTAAAAAAGAGTTTGATATGCTAAAGGAACTAACTTCCAATGGATTTGAAAAACAATTAAAGAAGTTATTAAATATAGATAAGATTAAAGTATTAAATATATATATAGATTTTATAAATTCACTTGATGATATGATAGAGTTAAAAAGTGATACTATGTATTTATTAAAGAAAAAGACATGTCAAAATGAAGATATAGCTGCTCTTTTATATATAAAATATTATTTATTTGGAAATGAAAAATTTAAAAAATATAAACAAGTGGTTGTGGATGAAGCACAAGATTTTGGAAAATTTACTTTTTATATGTTGAAACTGTTGATAAGTAATGCTACTTTTTCTATTTTTGGTGATATTGCACAAGGAATATATTCATATAAATCAATAGATGATTTTAATGAAATACTTGAAGATATTTTTAAAGAGGCAGAGTATATAAAATTAAAAAAATCATATAGAACATCAATAGAGATAATGAATGAGGCAAATAAGATTTCTAAAGAAATAGGTTTAGATGAAGCTTTGCCTGTAATAAGAAGTGCCGGTCCTGTTATAAAAAGTAAGATAAATAAGTCTGATAAAGAAAATTACATAGTTAATCAAGTAAAAAAATATAAAGAGGCTGGTTTTAAATCAATAGCAATAATTTATAAAAATCAAAAAGAATTAGTAAATATGAATAAAAAATTAAAAGAAAATAATATTGAATCTGAGATTATATATAAAGATCAAGAAAAATATGAGGGAGGTATATGTTTACTTACATCGTATTTATCAAAAGGACTTGAATTTGATGTTGTAATAATAGCAGATGTAGAAGATGAAATATATAAATATGATAATAGATTAGATATGAAGCTATTATATGTATCTATGACAAGAGCACTTCATAAATTAGAACTTGTATATGAGACTAACATTTGTAGATTTTTAAAATAACAAAAGTGAGCAACAGTGCTCACTTTTTTATCTTCATTTAATAATTATTGGTTAGGTTGTTGAGATTGCATTTGGTTAGCAGCATTAGCAACTAATCTTTTAACCATTTCACCACCTATAGAACCAGCTTGTTTAGAAGTTAAATCTCCATTATAACCTTGTTTTAGGTTTACACCGATTTCATTTGCTACTTCATATTTAAATTTGTCTAAAGCAGCTTTAGCTTGTTTGTTTGTCATTTTACTATTTGTTGATGCCATTTAAATTCACCTCCAATTTTTTGGTATTAAAGCATATATAAAATGAAATTTAATATACTTTACACTAATAATTTGTGCTTTTAAAAAAAAATAATACAGGAAATTATTGGAAAAAAGATAAATTTATATTTTTTAATTAATATATGATAATTTCGACAAAAATTGATTTGAAAAAATAATGATAACTATTGATTTTAAATGAAAAGAATTGTATAATATTGATGCTTTATAGGATAGACTGGAAATGGAGCAATTAAAATGGAAAATAAAACTAAAATAATGGTAGTTGATGATAATAAAGAATTTGTAAAATTAATAAATATGTACATCAACTCTCAAAAAGATATGGTTGCATTAGATCCATTATATGATGGAACAAATGCAATAAGTGCTATAAAACAGTCTAAGCCAGATGTTTTGTTACTAGATGTTGTAATGCCTGAAAAAGATGGATTAACAGTGCTTGAAGAATTATCTGATGAAGTAGGAATGGAAAAACCTCTTATTGTAATCATGTCAGCAATAGGACAAGAAAAGGTTACACAAAAAGCAATTTCTCTTGGAGCTACTTATTATGTGGTAAAACCTTTTGATATGATAACATTAATCGATAGAGTTAGAGATATTTTAAAAGAAAAAGATGAAGTAAAAGAAGAGTATATGGTAGCATATGGTAATAAAAGTTTACCTCTTGAGGTAAGAGTAACTCAAATGATACATGATGTTGGTGTTCCTGCACACATTAAAGGGTATCAGTATATCAGAGAAGCTATTATGTTGGCAGTAAACGATGAAGATATAATAAATTCTATTACTAAAACTTTGTATCCTACTTTATCCGAGAAATTCAATACAACGCCATCAAGGGTTGAAAGAGCTATTAGACATGCTATAGAAGTAGCTTGGAATAGAGGACAAATTGAAATGCATGAAAAAATATTTGGATACACAGTAAATTCCAATAAAGGTAAACCAACTAATTCAGAATTTATAGCTATGATTGCAGATAGGATTAGACTATCTGAAAAGGTAACAGTATAAAAATGTAAGGAAAATATAATGATAATATTATATTTTCCTTTTTCTATTCATAAGCTAATAAAAAAGCGTCATATATGTATGTTAAAATTTTATGTTTACTTGACATTTTTACATAAAAATAGTAAAATATAGGAAAATTACAAGAAAAGAGGAAGTTTCATTTATGAGTAAGGATAGAGAAAATAGATCTAATTTTTTTAAGTCTTTTTCTGCACGAATTGTTATTATATCAATACTAATAATATGTGCAGCTTTTATATCTATTATGATACCTATTACTTTATATATTGATATTTTTATTATACTAGCACTATGTATAATTGCTATTTTAATGTGTATAAAAGAGCTAAAAGATAAAAAATATAAATTAGGTGAAATATCTAAAAATGTAGATTCTATTTTTAAAGAGACATTAGATCTTATAGATATACCTATGGCGATTGTTAGCATGCAAGGAGATATTATATGGAAGAATAATGTTTCAGAACATCTTTTACCAGATGAATATATAGAAAAAGTAGCACTAAAACTTGAATCTTTAAAGAAAAAAAGTCCAACTTCAAGTGTTATTGAAGAGCTTGGAAGCGGATATATATATAATGCTATATGCAATAATATACAATTTGAAAACTTTAATTGTATGTTAGTTTCTTTTTTGGATAAAACATATGAAAATAACTTAAAAAAGGCATTAGAAGATACAAGAGTAGCTATAGGAATTTTATTTATAGATAATTATGAAGAAACACTTCAAGGCTTAGATGAAATTCAAAAAGCTGAAGTTACATCTGCTCTAACTAAAGAAATTAGAAGTTGGGCAAGAGAAAACAAAGGTGTTCTTGCAAGACTTGATAAAGATAAATATGCTATATTTATAGAGAAGAAATATATAGATAAGATGGAGCAAAATTCATTTGATATATTAGAGAGAGTAAGAAATGTAACTAAAATTACAAAGCTTCCTATTACAGTTTCTTTAGGTATTTCATATAATGAAGATACTTTAGAGGAAAGATATAATGCTGGAAGTTCAGCCTTAGATATTGCTTTAGGAAGAGGCGGAGATCAAGCTGTAGTAAAAAAAGATAAAAAATATGACTTTTTTGGTGGTTCAAATTTGGGACTTGAAAAAACAAGTAAAGTTAAAGCAAGAACTATGGCACAAGCAATTAAGGAGCTAATAGAAAAATCTGAAAAAGTATATGTAATGGGACATAGAAATTCAGATATTGATTGTATTGGCTCAGCAATAGGTATAGCTAAAATAGCTAAATTTTTAAATAAACAAGTAAATATTATAGTAGATAATAAATGTAATGCAAGTACAGAAGGTGTTATAGAGAAAATAAAGCAGAGTGAGCAATATGAGGAGGTATTTAAAACATACTCTCAAATAAAAAATGATGATTTTACAAATGCTTTGTTATTTGTTGTAGATACACATAAAAGGTCATATTTAGTTGATCCTAATATATTAGATGATATAGAAAAAGTTGTAATTATAGATCATCATAGACGTGGACCGGAATTTATAGATAATGCAGTTTTAACATATCACGAAATTTATGCATCTTCTGCATCTGAATTAGTTGCAGAGTTACTTATGTATATAGATGGGATAGACATTACATCTGATGAAGCAGAATGCATGTATGCTGGTATTGTAGTAGATACTAAAAACTTTATGTTTAAGACTGGAGTTAGAACTTTTGAAGTTGCCGCATATTTGAAAAAATTTGGAATAGATGTTACAGAGGTAAAATATTTATTTCAAAATGATTTTAATACATATATAGCAAAAGTAAATATTGTTAAAAATGCGGAGTTTTTACATAAGAAAATTGCTATTTCTATGTCAGATGAAACATATAATGATATGCCAATTATAGCAGCACAAGCAGCAGATGAAATGCTATCTATATCTGGAATACAAGCATCATTTGTGCTATGTAAAGTAGATGATGTTGTAATGATATCTGGTAGATCTATGGGAGATATCAATGTTCAAACTATATTAGAAAAAATTGGAGGTGGCGGACATCTAACTTTTGCGGGTGCGCAAATAGCAGGTGTTAGCTTACAAGAAGCAAAAGAGAAGTTGATAGATAGTATAGAATCATATTTAGCACAATAAGGAGGTTAATATGAAGGTAGTATTAAATCAAGATGTAAAGGGGCTAGGAAAAAAGCTACAAATTGTTGAAGTTAGCGAAGGGTATGCAAGAAATTTTTTACTTCCAAAAAAACTTGCATCAGTTGCTGATGGAAAAAATATAAATGAAGCAAAAGGTAAAATAGACTCACAAAAATTCAAAAAGAAAACAGAAACAGAAGAGGCGAATAAAAATAAAGAAATATTAGAAAAAGGTTTTATTGAATTTAGACATAAAGTCGGTGAAGGAAGTAGACTTTATGGAAGTGTTACAGAAAAGGACATAGCACAAGCTATAAAAGATAAATTCAATATTGATGTTAATAAAAAGAAAATTATAATAAAAGATCAAATTAAAAGTTTAGGCACTTATAGTGTAAATGTAAAATTATATGAAGGAGTAATAGCAAAATTAAAAATTAATGTTGTAGGAATGTAGGTGTAGACAATGGAAGGTGAAGTAGTAAATAAAGTTCAACCTAACGATACATTAGCAGAACAAGCAGTACTTGGTTCAATGCTAGTATCTAGGGATGCAGTACAAGCAGCAGTAGAAGTATTAAAACCAGAAGATTTTTATAGAGAAGATAATAGAGAAATATACTCAGCAATGATGGATATATATTCTATTGGTAAAGAAATAGATATGATAACTGTAACAGAACAATTAAGACTTAGAGGAACTTTAGAAAGAATCGGTGGAACTCAAAATCTTGCTACTTTAATAGATAATGTACCTACAACATCAAATATTGAAAACTATGTAAAAATAGTTGAAGAAAAATCTACATTAAGAAATTTAATAAGAGTTGCAAATGATATCATAAAGACTGGATATTCTCAAACTGAAGAGCTTGATTCTATAATAGAACAATCAGAAAAAGGTATTTTTGATTTAGTACAAAATAGAAATAGCAAAGGTTATGCAAGCATGAAAGAAATACTTGTTGATGCATTTGATTCTATAGAGAAAATGTATCAAAATAAAAGTAGATTATCTGGTATAGAATCAGGATTTATAGATTTAGATGAAAAAATATCAGGACTTAATAATTCGGATTTAATTATAGTTGCAGCACGTCCTGCAATGGGAAAATCAGCATTTGTATTAAACATAGCATCTTTTGTTGCAATGCATGATAAAGTTCCTGTTATGATATTTAGCTTAGAGATGTCAAAAGAGCAATTAGTAAAAAGAATATTAAGTAGTGAAAGTGAAATAGATAGTATGAAGCTTAATAATGCAAATTTAGATTCAGATGAGTGGTTAAAACTTGGTGAGGCTAGTGGAAGATTATCTGATATTCCTATCTATATAGATGATACGCCAGCTTTAAGCTCATCTGAAATTAGAGCTAAATGTAGAAAAGCAAAACTTGAAAAAAATGTAGGATTAATTATAATAGATTACTTACAATTAATGGAGTCAAGAACAAATAATGCATCAAGACAGCAAGAGATATCTGAAATTTCTAGATCATTAAAAATCTTGGCAAAAGAGCTTGATGTTCCAGTTATTGCTCTTTCACAGTTAAGCCGTGCTACAGAATCTAGAGCAGATCATAGACCTATGCTTAGTGATCTTCGTGAATCAGGTTCTATAGAGCAGGATGCTGATATAGTAATGTTTTTACATAGAGAAGATTATTATGATAAAGAAACAGAAAAAAAGAATATAGCAGAAGTAATAATTGCTAAAAATAGAAATGGAGAAACAGGAACAGTAGAACTTGCTTGGATGGGTAAATATACAAAATTTGCTAATTTATATAAAGGAAATGAATAGTATGGTAGAAGATATTATAAATATTGTTCAAGATAATATAATTAATAATAATTTAATAAAAAAAGATGATAAAATAGTAGTTGCAGTATCAGGTGGACCAGATTCAATGTGTCTACTTGATTCTTTATTTAAGTTAAAAGATAAATTGAAATTTAAAGTAGTAGTTGCACATGTAAATCATGGTATTAGAGAAGAATCTGAACAAGAAAAGGTATATGTTGAAAAATTTTGCAAAGTTAGAAATATTCCTTTTTATTATTTAAAGGCGGATGTACCTGCTTTATCTAAGGAAAGAAAAATGTCTGAAGAAGCATGTGGTAGAAGTATAAGATATGATTTTTTTGAAGAGGTAAGAAAAAAAGAAAATGCAGATAGTATTGCTGTTGCTCACAATTTAAATGATAATGTGGAAACAATACTTTTAAATATTGTAAGAGGAACTGGGCTTAAGGGGCTTACAGGTATGGATTTTAAATTTAACAACATTATAAGACCTCTTCTTACTATTGAAAAAAAGGATATTTTATTATATAATAAGGAACTAGAGTTAAATCCTTGTTTTGATAAAACAAATGAAGAAGAAATTTATCTTAGAAATAAGATAAGATTAACTTTAATTCCTTTTTTAGAAAAACTTAATCCTAACTTTATTACAAATATAAGTAGAATGAGAGAAATATTAAAAGAGGATAATGATTTTATAGACAATTATTGTAATAATATATTACAAAAAATTATTATAAAAGAGGATAACTCTAGTATTATATTCAATTTTTCTTTATTTATGGATGAACATAATAGTATAAAAAAGAGAATAATAAGAAAAATAATAGAGAGAAGTATATCTAATTTAGATGGAATAGAAAGTATCCATATATTAGATATTTTGAATTTACTACAAAATAATATTAAAGGTAAGATGTATATAATTGGTAATAAATTTAAAATAGAGATAATAAAGAAAAATAATGCTGTTATATATAATGAAGGGGGAAAACATGAATAAGAAAAGTGCTTTTAGAACGTTAGCAATATATATAGTGTTAATAGCTCTTGCAATTTATGCTATAACATTACTTGATACTAACCAGACAAGAGAGATGTCATATACAGAATTAATGCAAAAAATAGATGAGCAAGCTGTATCTAGTATTCAATTAAGTACAGATAGAATGACTGCTAATGTAATATTAAAGGATGAAGAAGATGTAACAAGAATTGTAGATATCCCATCTTCTACGACTTTTATTGAGGTTGTACAAGATAGAGTAGCAGGTGGTGAATTTGAACTTACCGTTGCACAAGAGACAGTTATGGAAGCATTAGCTCCATATATTCCAAATATATTATTGCTATTAGGTACATTATTTATATTAATGTATGCATTGCGTAGAACAAATGATAGCAATAATAAAGCAATGGATTTTGGTAGAAGCAGAGCTCAAAAGATAGATAAAAATTCACCTAAAAAAATAACATTTAATGATGTTGCAGGACTTGATGAAGAAAAAGAAGAGTTAAAAGAAGAAGTAGAATTTTTAAAAAATCCTAAAAAATATATAGACATGGGTGCAAGAATACCAAAAGGTATATTACTTGTTGGTGGACCTGGTACTGGTAAAACATTACTTGCAAAGGCTGTTGCAGGTGAGGCAAATGTTCCATTCTTTAGTATAAGTGGATCAGACTTTGTTGAAATGTTTGTTGGTGTGGGTGCTTCTCGTGTAAGAGATATGTTTAAAGAGGCAAAAGCAAATTCACCATGTATTATATTTATAGATGAAATTGATGCTGTTGGTCGTCATAGAGGTGCAGGCCTTGGTGGTGGTCATGATGAAAGAGAGCAGACTTTAAACCAATTACTTGTTGAAATGGATGGATTTGCAACACATGAAAGTATTATAGTAATGGCTGCAACAAATAGACCAGATATATTGGATCCTGCTTTATTAAGACCTGGTAGATTTGACAGACAAATTGTTGTTGGTCAGCCAGATGTTAAAGCAAGAGAAGAAATATTAAAGTTACATGCTAAAAATAAACCATTTGTTGCTGGTATTGATTTTAAAGTAATAGCTAAAAATACTGCAGGCTTTAGCGGTGCTGATCTAGAAAATATGATTAATGAATCTGCATTGCTTGCAGCGAGAAAAGATAAAAAGACAATTGATATAAATGATGTTGAAGAAGCATTAGTAAAGGTAATGATGGGACCTGAAAAGAAAAGTAAAGTTATTAGTGATAAAGAAAGAAAGCTTACAGCTTATCATGAAGCAGGTCACGCAGTTGTTGCAAGATTTTTACCAACACATGATGATATACATGAGATATCTATAATTCCAAGAGGAATGGCTGGCGGATATACTATGTATAAACCTAATGAAGATAAAAGCTATGCTTCAAAATCTGAAATGAAAGAACATATCGTATCTTTGTTAGGAGGAAGAGTAGCAGAACAATTAGTACTTGATGATATAAGTACAGGTGCCTCAAATGATATTGAAAGAGCAACTAAAATAGCTAGAGAAATGGTTACAAAATATGGTATGTCAGAAAAACTAGGACCTATATGTTTTGGTGGATCAGAAGAAGAAGTCTTTTTAGGAAAAGATATGACAACACATAATAGAGACTATAGTGAAAATACAGCTTCACAAATAGATATTGAAATAAGAGATATAGTATTGAGTGCATATAGAACAGCAGAAACTATATTAAAGGAAAATATTGAAAAATTACATAAAGTTGCTAAATTGTTAATTGAAAAAGAAAAAATAACTGGAGATGAATTTGAAGCTATATTTAAAGAATAAGTGAGTTTTCTCATTTATTCTTTTTATTTTTTTACATAAAATATTGCATAAAAGCTATATTTATGTTATAATAAAAACGCTGTATGTTATATCTAGTAGACATACAAATACACACATAATTGGAGCTTTATACTTCTGCCATAAATGTGGATAAATAAAGCTAAGATAATTATGGAGGGATAAGAAGAAGGAGGAATTTTTAAATGGCAATTATACCAATGAAATCATTACTAGAAGCTGGTGTACATTTTGGACACCAAACAAAAAGATGGGATCCTAGAATGGCTCCATATATATTCACAGCTAGAAATGGAATATATATTTTAGATTTACAAAAAACTTTAAAGAAATTACAAGAAGCTTACAATGAAACTAAAAAAGTTGTAGCAGAAGGAGGATTAGTTTTATTTGTAGGAACAAAGAAACAAATCCAAGAAACAATAAAACAAGAAGCAGAAAAATGTGGAATGTTTTATATCAATAGCAGATGGTTAGGTGGTACATTAACTAACTTTGCTACTATTAAAAAAAGAATAGCTAGACTTAATGAATTAGAAAAAATGGAAGCTGATGGAACATTTGATGTTTTACCAAAAAAAGAAGTTATTAATTTAAGAAAAGAAATGAATATTTTAAATACAAACTTAGGTGGTATTAAAAATATGGAAAAACTTCCATCATTAATATTTTTAGCAGATTCTAAAAAAGAATATATTTGTACTAAGGAAGCTAGAAAATTAGGTATACCTACAATTGGATTAATTGACTCAAATTGTAATCCAGAAGATGTAGATTTTGTAATTCCTGGTAATGATGATGCAGTAAGATCAGTAAGCTTAATTGCTGGTAAAATAGCTGACGCTGTAAATGAAGCTAAAGAAGGTAATTTAACAACTATTGAAGACGATGAAATTGAAACTATGCAAGAATTAGTTGAAAAAGAAGGCGTTGATAAAATAGAAAGAAAACCAAAACAAAACAATAGAAGAAATTACGCAAAAAAGGATGCTAAGAAAGAAGAAGCTGAAGTTAAAGAAGAAAATAACGAAAATCAAGAACAAGAATAATATTAATATATAGGAGGTGCTTTAAATGGCAATAACAGCCGAGCAAGTTAAAGAATTAAGAGATAGAACAGGTGCAGGAATAATGGACTGCAAAAAAATCCTTACACAAGCAGAAGGAGATATGGAAAAAGCAATACAACTTTTAAAGGAAAAAGGAATGGCAAAAGCAGCTAAAAAAGCTGGAAGAGTTGCTGCAGAAGGACTAGTTGAAGCATATATTCACAATGGAAAATATGGTGCGTTAGTTGAGGTTAACTCTGAAACAGATTTTGTTGCTACAAATGATGAATTTAAGCAATTTGTTAAAGATATAGCTATGCATATAGCAGCTGCTGCTCCTCAATATGTAAAACGTGAGGATGTACCTGCTTCAATTGTAAATGCAGAAAAAGAAGCACAAAAGCAAAAAGCTTTAAGTGAAGGAAAACCGGAAGCTATTGTTGAAAAAATTGTAGAAGGTAGAATGGATAAGTTTTATTCTGAAATTTGTCTATTAGATCAACCTTTTGTTAAAGATCCAGATAAAACAGTTGGACAACTTTTAACAGAATTAATATCAAAAATTGGAGAAAATATAGTAATAAGAAGATTTGTTAGATATGAAAGAGGCGAAGGAATCGAGAAAAAAGAAGAAAACTTTGCTGAAGAAGTTATGAAACAAATCAATGGTTAAAAAAATACTCGTTTATCGAGTATTTTTTTTTAATTGACATCAAATTTATTAAATGATATAATCAATATAATTGAAAAAATGGAGGATGGAAATGTATAAAAGAATATTAGTTAAATTAAGCGGAGAAGCTATTGGACAAGATGATGGAAGAGGAATAGAAAGTAGTAAATTGGAAAGAGTGGCAGATCAGCTAGTAGATTTAAATAGAGATGGAGTAGAAGTTGCAGTTGTAATTGGTGCAGGAAATTTTTGGAGAGGAAAATATGGTGGTAATTATATAAAAAGAACAACATCAGACTACATGGGAATGCTTGCTACAACCCTAAACGCATTAGCGTTACAAGAAATGCTTGAATCAAAAGGAGTACAAACAAGAGTGCAAACAGCAATTGAAATGAAACAGATAGCAGAGCCTTATATAAGAAGAAAAGCAGTAAGACATTTAGAAAAAGGAAGAATTGTTATATTTGCATGTGGAACAGGAAGTCCATATTTTACAACAGATTCAGCTGCAGCATTAAGAGCAGTAGAAATGGATTCTGAGGTAATTCTACTTGCAAAAAACGTTGATGGTGTATATAATAAAGATCCTAAAAAATATGATGATGCAATAAAATATGATAAAATAACATATATGCAATCAATAAATGAAAAGCTTGGAGTTATGGATGCTACTGCTATTACTTTATGCATGGAAAATAATATTCCTATACTTGTATTTGCACTTAATGAAGAAAATTCTATAAGAAAAGCAGTAAGCGGAGAAAAAATTGGAACAATTATAAAAAATTAATTATAATATAAATAATATTATTTTTTATATTTGGAGGTATGTATATGGAAGATAAGGGAGAAGTTTTGTATGAATTAAAGCCTACTTTTAATTTTATATATGAGCTTACTATGCCAACAGGCAGAAAAATTAGATCTGCTTTAATGTCTATAATTCTAGCTATTGCTATAAAAATTATATTATTATTTGTTAAATCTTACATTTTAGGTTTTAATAATGAAATGATAAATACAATATATAATGTATGTAGCGGAGTGATGATAATTGTAATAGTTGTTACAATTATATTGTTTATAGCAAGAATTATTTTTCAAATTTTTGAATACAAAGGTATGAGCTACAAATTTTATGAAGATTGTATGATTTCGCAAAATAGTTTTTTAAATCAAACTAGAAAAACAATTGATTATATAAATATAAGAGAAGTTGAAATTAGAAGATCAATAATTGATAGAATAATAGGTTACGGTATAATAATTATATATACCAATGCAGATAAAGCTTATGGAAGTGCAACTGTACTATATGCTATTAAAGATACTCAAAAGCATTATGATGAGATAGAAAAGATCATATATAAAGGAAAAGATATAACTATTAAAGATAAGGTGGTAGAAGATAATAATCCTGTTAAGGAAGAAAATAATTAGTGAAAGAATCCTGTTTAATATAAAAATTAAGCAGGATTTTATCATTTTTTAGTAATGCATTTATTATGCAATATTGACTATAATATTTAAAAATAGTATAATAACTATTGTTATAGGAGGGATTTAATTGAAGAAAGGTAATATTTTAAAAATAGTAATTTCTTTAGTTATAATGATACTCTTAGCATATCTTGCAATATTTGGAATCAAAGTTGGGGATACAACTATTGTAAAAGGAATAAGAGATATAAAAACTGGGCTTGATATAAGTGGAGGCGTTTCTATAGTATATCAGGCTGAGTCAGAAGATGGAGAAGAAATTACACAATCAGATTTAGAAAAATCTAAAGCAGTTATTCAGAACAGATTAGAAGCTAAGAACATCTATGATTATATTATTAGACTTGACACAAATACAAATCAAATTAATGTTGAAATACCAGCAGATACTAGTGATACATCAGTAGATCCCTTAGCAGCTGTAGAAGGATTAGATCAAACAGCAGTTATTCAATTTAGAGATTCAGATGGAAATGTACTTTTAGAAGGTGACGATATTGAGTCAGCACAATATAGTGATGATGCAGTGGATAGCACAGGAATAGGTACACCACATGTTATCTTAACATTTAGTCAAGAAGGAGCAACAAAATTTGCTGAAGCTACAGAAGAATTAGTTGGAAAAGAAATGCCAATATATTTAGATGAAGAATGTATAGCTTCACCTTTGGTAAATTCTAAGATTGACTCTTCAACTGCTATTATAACAGTTGGAGAAGGAACATATGCAGAAAAGAAAGCAACAGCAGAAGAGTATGCTATGCTTATAGACTCAGGAAGTTTACCATTTAATTTAAATGTAGTAAATAAAGAATATATAGGACCATATGTAGGCCAACAAGCTTTACAAGTTAGTGTAAAAGCAGGAGCAGTTGCACTTATATTAGTTTGCTTAATAATGATTATAAAATATAGATTACCAGGTATTGTTTCAACAATAGCTTTAGTAATATATATATCTTTATTATTATTAATTATTGCTAATACTGGTACTACAATGACTTTATCTGGAATAGCAGGTTTAATTTTATCTATAGGTATGGCAGTTGATGCTAATGTAATAATATATGAAAGATTAAAAGAAGAACTTTCAAAAAAACTTGCATATAAAAAAGCTTTTGACAAAAGCTTTAAAAATGCTATGACAACAATTATAGACGGTAATATAACAACTATAATAGTTGCACTAGTATTATATTTATTAGGTTCAGGTATGGTAAAAGGATTTGGAATAGTACTTGCACTAGGTGTTATTTTAAGTTTATTTACAGCAGTTGTAGTAACTAAATTTATATTAAAACAATTTATGCCTCTAGCAGGTAAGAGCACAAGATTATTTGGACTAAAAAAGGAGGTAGAATAATATGAATTTTAATTTTGATTATTTAAAACATAAAAACATTATATTTGCTATCTCTTTAATAATAGTTATTTGTGGAATAATTTTTGGAATAGTTACAGGGTATAAATTTGATATAGATTTTAAAGGTGGCACAAGAATACAAGTAGACTTAAATGAAGAGTATAAAAACAATGATGTAAGTAACATTGTAGAGGAAGTATTAGGTCTTGTTCCAGAAATACAAACATCAAGTATTGGTAATAATTCTGTAAGTATTACTACTGAAACTATATCTGAAGAAATGTCAGATAATATAGTTTCAGCTTTACAAGAAAGGTATACAAATATGGGAGAGGCAACTGTAAAAAATGTACAAGCATCTTATGGACAAGATTTATTAAATTCAGCTATAATTGCAGTTGTAGTGTCAGTAATTTTAATATTAGTATATGTAGCTATTAGATTTAAAACATTAGGATATATAGCAGCAATATCTGCGGTACTTGCTTTATTATTTGATGTATTATTTATATTTGCAGTATATGGAATATTTAAATTTCCTATAAATGGAACATTTGTAGCAGTCATTTTGACAATAATTGGATATTCAATAAACGATACTATAATAGTTTATGATAGAATAAGAGAAAATAGTAAGTTAATTACAAAATCATCAGATAAAAAGGCTGTTATTAATGATAGTATAAATCAGACAATGCATAGAACAATTATGACTTCTCTTACAACAATAGCTGCAATTGGAGTAGTTCTTGTATTTTCTTTAATATACAATCAAGAGACTTTAAAACAATTCTCAATACCTCTAGTTATAGGTATTACTGAAGGAACTTTCTCGTCAATATTTATAGCTTCAAATTTATGGTATTCACTAGATAGAATATTTAATAAAAAGAATAAGAATGAGAAAAAGCAGAAAAAAGCATAAATAAATTAAAAAACTTCATATAGAATATATGAAGTTTTTTTTATATTATATGAAAAATGATTTTGTGTTAAATAATATAATATAAAGTAACAAATTTATTTTATTATTTTAGTTATTGATTAAATATTATATTTATGATATATTAGTTTTGTGATATGTATGAATATAAAAAGAATTGAAAGAAAAATACAAAATTCAACAAAAAATAAAAATTATCAAAAGGCTTTAGAAATAATGGAAGATCAATATAAGAGATTATTTAGAAAGATGCTAAAATATAAAAAGGTAAAAATAGATAAAAATTTGTATTTTTATGATTATATTATAAAGATTGAAGAAAAGTATAATGTTTTGTTTTCTAAAGAAATATCTGATATGAAGTATATTCTTTATTCAGAGAAATTTACAATAAAGCAACAAATAGTATGGATGCTAGATAATTTAAATGAGTTTTGTGATTATAAAGTATAAAATAAGTTTAGGAGGAAGTGTATGATAGAATTTATCTTAGCGATACTTTCTTTTATTTCATCTTTTATACCATATTTTGGTTTTATTATTTCTATAATCTTAGCAATTATTACTATAATTTTAAGTAAATATAACTTAAAAAATAAAAATAACTTTAAAAAAGGTGAAATATATATTATTTCTGTTGTTGTGTCTATAGTAGCTATAATAGTGTCTACTATTATAGGAGTATATACATATTTTAGTTATAATGATAATACAAATAATAAGAATATGTTTAGCAATAGTGTTATAGATACTTATGATTGTTTTAGTATGGGAGATAATATAAATATAAATAATGTACTAGAAGTTAAAATAAATAGTATAAGTAAAGAAAATAATTATATAGCAAATATTACTTTTAAAGCTTTAGAGGATAATGTAAGTTTATCAACTTATGACTTCTTTATATATGATGAGGAGAATAATAAAACATATTTTCCACAGTATAATGATGATTTTATATCTTTAAAATTAAAAAAAGATGAAAGTATTACTAGAAATATAACATTTAAAATAGAAAATGAAATTAGTAGAAGCTTTTTAGTATATAGATATGATTTATATGGAATAAAAGTACAAATTTAAATATAATATGTGTATAATTGAAAAATATTGACAAAATATAGAAAATAGTGTACGATATACATGTAATTTATAATAGAAAAGAGGTAGAAAATGGATAGAAATGGAACTTCAAAAAATAATACAGATAAAAAAAGTAACATTACTCTAAAAAAGATATTAAGAAGACCAATAGTTAGGTTATTTATTTTAATAGTAGTAATTGTTGCTATAGTATTAATTGTTAGAAATTGTTTCAAATCAAATGGTAATGAAAATGAATTAATAGGATACCAAAAATTAATTAATGTAACAGATAATACATATACTTTTGTTGATTTAGATGGAAACACAAAAACATATGAGGGTTATACTTCAATGGATGATTTTTATTATGATGTTACATGTGTATCAAAATTAAGTGAAGAAGATAATACTGTTACACAAATGGCATTAATAAATAAAAACAATAAAAGTATAGTTAATTTTGGAGAATATGATAGCTATGTCCAAGTTGTTGGAGGAAAATACTACAAAGTAGAAAAGGATGGAAAGTATGGTGTTATAAATTATGATGGTAAAATAATAATAAATCCAGAATATGACTATATTTCTATAACAACTGTTCAAGAAGCAACAGAAGTAGTATTTGAGTGTCAAAAAGAAAATAAATATTATTTTATAAATGAACAAGGAAAAACAATAATGGAGACTGAGAGTGCATTACATAGTATATCTTATTCAAATAAATTTAATAGTGAGTATGACACAGTAATATATATATCTGTAGATGGAGTAAAAAGATATTTTAATTTAGTAACTGGAGAAGAGCTGTTTGCAGATAAGCAAGATGTTAACTTTTCATATAATATACTAAAAGAAGAAGGAAAAATAAGCTTTTATGATAAAAATACAAAATTAAAAACAGAAATTGATACTTCAGCTGATTATTCTGCTGACGTAAGAGTATACTTTAAAAAGTATGTTGTATTAGAGCAAAAAAATGTTACATCAGGAACAAGAGAATATAAATATACTGTTTATGATTCAGATTTTAAGCAAATTTTAGAAAGTGAATCAAAGATTAACCCTGTTCAAGATATTGAAGGAAATGTTTATTTTATAATAAATGAAAATAATGGGGTAAAAATAATAAATGAAAATAAAAAAGAAAAAGTTATAGAAGGATATGAATTTAATGGTGCTAGTACAAATAATTTACAATTTCTAGTTTTAAATTCAATTGAAGATACAAATAAATATGAAGTATTTAACTTTAATGGAAAACAAATAATTACTGATGTAAATGAATATACACAAAAAGGATCAGGGTTATTAATAGGTAAATATGACGAATCTGGAAACTTAGCAAGAAGTCTAGTTTTAGGAAATGAGCAATTAATAGCTTTAGGAACAGAAGATAATGTATTAGCAAATGATTATTATCTAACTATTGAAGATACTAAGAATTTAAAGGTTTCCGTTGTTGATTTCGAAGGAAATATAAAATTAGATAAAGTTAATGGCACAAAAGTATTTTATAATGAAAAGTATATAGGTATACAAGATGGTGATAATGTAAATGTATATAGTGTTAAAAGTGGAAAGCAAACATATGCATATCCATTATCAGAATATATTAATAGGGATGAGACAGTAAGTGTAGTAGAACTTACAACAGGATTTTATGGATTTGACGGCAAACAAATTCTTCAAAAACAACAATAATTAACTAAAAAATAGCTTAGAAAGTTTTCTAAGCTATTTTTGCGTTTACATAATTTGACTTTTTCGGCAAAAAGTGCTATAATGTCATCATCGTTTTAATAAAAAAATTTTTTTAATAAAAAAGGAGGGTGTTGCGTATGATTTTACCGCATATTATTGATTACTATTATGGAGGAGATGATAGTATATTATGGAATACCGCTAAGCTATGTGTAGTGGTAAAAGAAAATTATTTAGGAACTTTTGAAAAATTTTTGACTATAAGAAGGATTCATCATTTTGGGTATAACGTATGGTTAGGAAAAGAAGAGGTAATAAAGGCATTTGCTTATGAAAAATTAGAAAAAAATATTGGTGCAAGATGCATAATGACTGTTGAAAATGAATTTATAGTACCAAGATGTATAACAAGCACACCGTCAACTATAATAGCTTTATATAATAAACCTATTAGTTATATTAAAGACCAAAAAATTTTAATGAAAGAATTGGTATTAATAGACAACAAACCTAAATTAATAGACTATAAATTTGAAGTAGTAAAGTATAATTCTTTTGAAGATATGCCAAGAGGAACAAAAGGTCGCTTTTTAAATACAAAAAATAAAAAAGGTATGACTAATGAAGTTATAATATTTTAAAAAAGCTTGATTAATTTCAAGCTTTTTTTATATTATATATTAAATTTATCATTTATAGGACAGTATATATCATTTCCTAGATATAGTTGTTTTTTCTTTTTATCTATGGAAATTATTTTATTTTTATTTACTATAAATGATCTATGGCAGCGTATAAAATTTTTAGGTAATGACTCTTGCATTTTTTCAAGTGTTTTTGTACATGAAACTACACCTTTAGTTGTAATAATATTAGTTTTATTAATACTTTTTTCCATATATATTATTTCATCAGATTTAATAGAATACCATTTATTTATTTTTATAAATATACTATTATCATCTGAAAACTCTTCTTTTATTCTTGAAACAAGATCACTTATAGTATCTATATTAACAGGCTTTATTAAATAATCAAATATTTTAGTAACAAGAGCTGGATATAAAAATCTTTGGTGTGCAGATAAAAATATTAAATAGAATTCTTTATTAAATTTTCTTAGCTTTTTTGCAAATTCTATGCCGTTTAAAGCATTGTTTTTAAATTCTACATCTAATATTAGAATATCTATTTTTTTATTTTTAATTAGCTCTTCAATTTTTTCTTGATCATCTGTTACAATACTAATTTCTGCATTAACATTCTGTTCTATTAATTGTGATTCAATTAATTTTTTTACTAATTGGATTGAATCTAAATTATCATCACAAAGTGCAATTTTTAACATTGTTAACCTCCAAAAATCAATAGTATTATAGTACTACATTTTTGAAAATTTGTCAATATTTTCCAATTATTTAAGTATAATGTATAACATAAAAAATAATCATATATATATAACTTTAGAATAAAATTATAATAATAAAATATAATTAAAAAGGGAGTGATATTTTTTGGGAATAGATAGAAAAGAAGGAAAAAAACTGCTAAAAAAAATTAATTTTAAAAATAAAGTTTCAGTTGCTAAAGAGAAATTCTTAGAAAAATTAAACCTTCCAGATGAATTAGTTTATGATTATGCAAAAATTACGATGATAGAAAATACAGAAATATTAATAGAAGGAAGTAATAATATTGTAGATTATTATGATAATTATATAAAAGTTCAAACTAAGAATATTTATATAATTATAGATGGTAGAAATTTAAATATAAATGAAATAAATGATAATGAGTTACTTATATCAGGAAATATTACTAACATAGGATATATAAGTAGATAGGGGGATTATGGAACTAGAAGATGGTATAAAAAGAATAAATGGAACAGTTGAAGTGGAAATACAAGGTTTTTTTACAGAAAGATTTATAAATTTGTGTAAAATAAATAATATAAAAATATGGAATATTAAAAATATAGTTAATGGTATTGTTAGATTTAATATTGCATTAAAAGATTTTAAAAAATTAAAAGTTATTGCTAGAAAAACAAAATGCAATATTAAAATAATATCTAAAAAAGGATTATATTTTAAATTTTTTAAATATAGAAAAAGAAGGCTTGCTTTTTTACTTATTCTAGTGTTTATATTAATAAGTATTGTTTCAACTACATTCATATGGGACATTGATATAAGTGGCAATACATATATTAGTCAAGAGAAAATATATGATGCTTTAAAAGAGTCTGGTTTATATGTAGGAAAAAATAAAATAGGAATTAAGACAAAAAAGATAATAAATTCATTAAGAGTAAATTTATCAGATATAGCTTGGGCAGGTATTGAAATAGACGGTACACATGCTCATGTAAAGATAGTTGAAAAAACAAAACTTCCAGATTCAGCAATAAATGAAAATTCAATAGGAGATATAATAGCAAATAAAAGTGGAATAATAGAAAAAATTACTGTTGAAAATGGAACATCAATTTTAAATGTAGGAGAATATGTTGAAGAAGGACGAATTCTTATAGAAGGAAAAATATATAGTGAATTTTTAGAAACTAAAGATGTAACAGCAAAAGGAACAGTAATGTTAAAGACACAGTATGAATATAAAAATCAATACTATTATAATGTACAAGAAAAGGAATATACTGGAAAAAGTAAATATAGTATAGGAATAGGCATAAATGATAAAGAAAATTATATAAACTATTTGGATAAATCATTAAATTATGATATAATAAAAAATAGTAAAGATATAAATTTATTTGGAAACAATATATCTTTTATTTTATATAGATTTGATATATATAATTTAAAAGATAAATTGTTGACTAAAGATCAAATATTAGAAAGAGCAAACATAGATTGTGAAAATTATATAAAAGATGAGATTCTTCCTAATACTAAAAATGGTGAACTGCTAGATAAGAATCTTGTAATTGAACAAGAGGATAATAATAAAATAAATATTAAATTTGAAATAAATATATTAGAAGAAGTAGGATATTTTAGAGAAAGGACTTAAGATGAATAAAATAAATGTAGATTTAGATGAAGAGCTTGTAAGATACATAAAAGAAAAGTGTAAAAAGGATATAACAAAAGATATAGAAGTTATTGTTAGTATTGCTTTAGATGAAAAAAAAATAAAAGATGAAAATGTTTCTATATCTATAAGTGCCGTAAGTAAAGAAGAAATACATAAAATTAATAAGGAGTATAGAAATGTAGATAGACCTACAGATGTATTATCTTTTCCAATTTTTTCAAGAGAAGAAATAAATAATTTTTGTAACTTAGATGAAGATAAAAAGGTAAAAGAAATGGAACTTGGAGATATAATTCTTTGCATAGATATTTTGCAAGAGCATGCTCAAGAATATAATACTGGTATATTAAGAGAGATGCTTTATATGATAACACATGGCGTATGTCATTTGTTGGGATATGATCATGAAATTAAACAGGAAAAAGAACAAATGAGATCTTTAGAAGAGAAAATTCTAGAGAAAATAGGAGTTGGAAGAATAGATGGATAATAATAACCAACAAGAAAAAGAAAAAAATTTAGAAAAGCTAAAGAATGTAAAAAATAAAAATTTTGCTACAGCTTTAGGGCATTCCATAGATGGTATAATACGAGCTTTTAAAACAGAAAGAAATTTAAGAATCGACTATTTTATAGCAATATGTGTGCTCCTTGCAAGTATCGTACTTGGATTTAATAAAGTAGAATTTGTGTGCTTATGTTTGACAATAGGTTTTGTTATTTTTTCTGAAATGATGAATTCTGTTGCTGAATATATAGTTGATTTAGTTACGGATAAATATGATGATAGAGCAAAAGCTGCTAAAGATATTGCTGCTGGTGGTGTATTAATATCATCTACTATATCTGTAATAGTTGCATATTTTTTATTTGCAGACAAGCTTACAAATGCAACTACAGCACTTATTTCTTCTATTTTTGCTTCAAGAACACATATATTACTTACTATAGTGTTTATGATCGCAATATTAGTAGTAATATTAAAGGGGCTTTTAGGAAAAGGAAATGACTATGCACATACTGGTCCTAGTCTTAAGATAGCTTTAGCTTTTGGACTTAGTACATATGCATGTATAATAACAAAAAGTTTTATTGTCGCTGCTATATGTGCAATTTTAAGTTTTATGATATTTGGAATGAAAGTATCAAATACTAAAGCTAGAAAAATAAATATGGTTTATAGTGCGCTTTTAGGTATTATATTAGTCTTAATAGTTTATCAAATAGTATTAATAGGACCTGATATAATAAATTATATAAATATATGGAGGAACTAATATGAAACAAGAAGATTTAATAAATATTGCAAAAAATGCATGCAAAAATGCATATTCACCTACTACTGGATATATGGTTGGTGCTGCATTACTTGCTAAAAGTGGAACTGTTTATATTGGAGTTAATGTAGAAGACACTAAAATTCCAAATTTGTCAGTTTGTGCTGAAAGAAATGCTATACAAAACGCTATATCTCATGGTGATAAAGATTTTATTGCAATTGCAGTTGTAGGTAAAAGTAAAGATAGTAAAGAATTTGATAAAACACTTATTCCTTGTGGAGTGTGTTTACAGTATATTGTGGATATGTGTAAAGATATAGATATAATATGTTATATTGATGGATTAGAGATAAATCAAAAAGTAAAATTTTTTTTAAGTGTGCCTTTTGATTTTGATGAGAAATAATATAATAAAATAACAAATAAGAGCATATAATGTTTTAGGTGATAATATGAATCATAAAAGATTACTTGCTCTTTTATTATGCTTAGTAATAATAGCATCATCAAAAATTGTAACTATTAATACAGATACAGTAGAAGTAAAAGATGTTATAAATAATTCTGAAGAATATAAAATAGAGAATATAAGTATAGAAGACGATAATAAAAAAATAAATATATTTTATCCAGTAACAGAATATCAGAATGTAAATAACACTATTATAAAAAAAATAGATTATTATAAAAGTAAATTTGAAAATGCAAGTTTTACAACAGATAAGAAAAAATTAGAAATTTCGTTTGAAGAATATGAATATAAAGATTATAAAAGTTTTAAATTTATTATAAAAAGTAATGTTGGAATAAGTCATGATATAGAAGAAATATTTACAGTAAGCTTCATAGAAGACACTATAATAGATATAGATTATTTAAAACAAAAAAATAATGATATTTTAGATTTATTTTATTCAGAATGCTATAATAAGTTAAAAGATGATACTAATATAAAACAATATTCAAATGAAGAGTGGTTAGAAAACGGATTACAAAAAGATCTAGATAATTATAAAAATTTTATATTTACCAAAGATTCTTTTGTTATTATCTTTAATTCATATACAGTAGCACCATATGTAGCTGGAATATTTGAAGTAGAAATTCCATATAATAATTTAAGCTTAGTTTTTAATTAAAATAAATCCAAAAAAACTCCCCAAATGGGGAGCTTTATTTTGAGTTTGGAACTCTTCCTAGTGTCACATTATCTACATTTCTTGTTTGAAGATCAGGTATTGGATTTGGAGATTTTTCGTATCTATAATCTGCACTAAATTTATTTATTGTTTTACATATAACGTTGTGACTTGGTACACATTCAATATCTGAATTTACAATTGCTTGATATTCAAAGAAGTTACTATCTAAAGGCATAAGATTTACAGGACAATAATCTTCTTTTAAAGTTGTATTTGTAACAGTATTTTTTATTACATCTCTTATATATTCTACATTAGGGCCAAGTGTTAGTAGTCCTGGAAAAGCACCATCTGCAATTACGCAAGACCAATGTTTATTTTCGTATTTTTCTAGTAAATCAGCAGATTTTTTTAAGTTTGCCACTTCTTGATAAAAACACTCTTTCCAAACACATTTTGCTTGTTGATTATCTTCATCTTGTAGGCAAGAATAATATAAATAGCATGCTGTGTACATATGCATAACTAAATTTTCTAAATAAGTCATATTTGTATTTAATAAACTTCCATAATGCGTTACGTGATCTTCTTCGACCATTCCAATTTCTTGATATAATCTTCTTCCCAAATCAGAAGGATATAAGTTACATACATTCATATAAAAATTCATGGTTTGTTGTTCCGCAGCAGTTATAATATTGCAATGTAACTTAGTAATATTTGAGGCTTCTGAATTTGTTGCACGTCTTATTGTATCAACTGGGTGTCTATGATGTGAAATTGTAGGTCTTGCTGGCATTATTTCAGTATATCTTCCTACTAAATATTCTGCATTTTTTCCATATTCAAGTTTCATAAGATTTGAATATCTATATAAATGGTCAAAATCTTCTAGTAATGCAAAATCTAGTGCCTGTTTTACATATACATCTGGTTCGCATTTTGCAAGTCTAGCAGTTAGATCTACAGCAAGTAGTTCATATATTATTGTTTCTTCTAATATATTTTCATTAATTGGTTTTAGACATTGTACTAGTTTTTGCTGTTGTTGTTCAATTCTTCTTAATTTTGCAATTTCTCTTCTTAAATCATTATCTGAACAATTTCTACTAAACTGATGTAGAAAGAAAACTTGCTCTGTTTCACATCCGTTCATAAGTATTACTCTAGCTTTTGTATAAGGGCTAGTAGTATTTTTATCATATGGCATTGGATATATATTTTTCCAATTATAATATTTTTGATTTGTTATTGGACTACAAAAATCAAATGGATTCATAATTACCTCCTTTATAATATTAATATGTAGAAAAGTAAAAAAAATGTATAATAGTTTTCAAACGTATGGTTTAATTTTAGAATATATATTATAATTGAAATAAGGTGATTGTATGAATAAATATTTTCAAATTGTAGATAAAATATCAAAAGATCCTATGTATCTAGATAGAGTGCATACAGAAAGTATAAATAGGATTGTAAGTTCTATTATTTGTAGCTTGTATGAAAACAAGAATTTCGATTATCAAAATATTGAAGAAAAAGTAAAAAGAATAAATAATTATATTTTATCTACTGTTAAAGAAAGAGCACAATATGGTGAGTATGAATATGGAGATGATTTAGAATTTGATGAAGATGAGATGATATATAGAACTGCATATGCTGCTTTTGTAAAAAGAGAAGCTATGTCTGTTGGAGTGGCAGAAGCAATATCTATACTTTTAGAAGTAGAAAATATAGAAAATAAAACAATACTATACACTTTAGATAATAAAATATTAAATTATGCTGTAGTAGTAAAAAATAATAATAATAAATATTTTGTTATAGCTCCACTACTTGAACAATCTTGTAATAGAAATATGTGGGATTATAATGAAATTTTAAATAAAGCAACATATATTTTACCAAATAATAGCTTTTTTGAAAATAAAGTTTTTCCGAATGGATATGGTATAAATGCAAAAGAATTATTAAATAAAGAAAATATTAAATTTGTTAATGGAAAAGATAACATATGTAAATTATTTGAAGTTTAGGAGGATATTATGAGTATAGATCATGAAGAGATTGTTGAAAAAGCTATGAGAAAAGTAATAGGTGATGATTTACATGGTGAGGAATTTTATAATATGGATATGCTTGAAATACTTAAAGACTATTTGTTAGATTATTCTAAAGTTGTAAATAATAGTAAAGAAGAATTTTCAGATGTCGAAAAAATAAATAATGTGAATAGATATATGAAAGAAAATGTATCGCTTAATAAAACATATTTTGATGCAATGAAGCAGAATCTTCAAATTGAAAATAGTCAGTTAAGATATAGGACAGCATTTTCTGCTTTTTTTGAAAAAGAAGCTATATGTGTAGGATTTAGTGAGGCTACAAGACTTCTATTAGAAGTAAATGGCATAGATACAGAAACACATTTAGCAGCATTGCCAGATACTCATTATGAATTAGAGACAGGGCAAAAAAGATTAAAACCTTTTTTTCATTATTTGACAGTTGCAAATTATAAATCAGAAGATGGAAAAGAGCATAAAGTAGTTTTAGATCCAGAGCGTCAAGCTAATAGAGAGAGAAAGGGAGAAGATTTTGAGGAATATATGAGAAAAAAGGTATATATAGTTGAAAAAAATCCTGATGAATTTATAGAAAATAAGGTTGGTAAAAATGGACTAGGAGAGCAAACATCTAATATTATAGATCTTGATATGAAGAAAATTGATGAAGAATATAATCTTGTAACAAATTTAGATGATATTCAAAAAGACATTAAGGAGGTATAATTATGATTAAGGAAGAAATTAATATAGTTTCATCTAAAAAATTATACAAAATTTTTTGTGATTTGTATCTTCCAGATGATAGAAATGTTAGAAAAATTATAATAGCATGTCATGGATTTGGAGGAGATAAGAAAAGCTCAGCTATAATTAATTTAGCAAAATCACTGACAAATTATAATATAGGAGTTATTACATTTGATTTTCCAGGGCATGGAATAAGTAATACGAATGGGTATAATTATAAAGTAGAAAATTGTATAAGTGATATAAATGATGTTGAAAATTATATTGAAGAGAAATTTAATAATATAGAAGTAGGATTTTTTGCTACAAGTTATGGAGCATATGTAGTATTATTGAAAATTAACGAGGGCACTAAAATATATAATTCAATAGTTTTAAGATGTCCAGCATTAAATATGAGAAAAATATTTGAAGAAAATATTTTAAAAATACCATTAAATGAATTTTTGAAAAAAGAAAAGTGTATATTAGGTTTTGAACGCAATATTATAATTACAAAAGAATATTATGAGGAATTGACTAAAAATGATTTATTTAAAGTATATAATAAAAAAGATAATATATTGATAATTCATGGAACTTTGGATGATATGGCACCTATAGAAGATTCTATAAAGTTTCAAAAGAAATTTAGTAAAAATGTCAAATTATATATGGTAAAAGGTGCTGATCATAGATTTAAAAAACCTGGAGAATTAGAAGAAGTAATTAAGATTGCTACAAACTATATTTTGAATAGTTGACATAAAGTACAAAAAATGATATAATACATAAAGCTAAAAATATTAACTAACTTTAAATTTAAAGGAGGAAAAATATATGTCTGGAAAAGAATTAAACCAAAAAGAAGCAGAAGAATATCAATTAAATTTGGTTTTAAAAGGGATAATAGAATTAATAAAAAAATATAGTAGCGACCCTAGAGAAATTTCATCTGCATTAGAAAACTATATGAAAGCGACAATCTCTTTTGTAGATACTGCTGTTGATACACTAGTCTATGAAGATCAAATAAATGATGAGTATAATTCTATGTATTCTGCTCTTATTGAGAAAAAAGCAACATCTTTAGGAGTAGCAAGGACTATAAAATATATATTGGATTTATTAAATATAAAGGCTAATATTTATTTATTGTCTAGAGGAAATGAAGGAGAAAGGATATTAACGTATATTGTAATGGCTGAGAATTGCTATATAATTGATCCTGTTAATTCACTTACTATGGATAGAAGCTTTTGCAAAAAGGCTGCTTTTTATAAAGATGTACAATTTATTAAACTTAATGATGAATTTTTTAAAGGAAAAATGGATTATTTCAATGAATATAGTGTAGAAGAGAAATTAAAAAAGAATGCTTTTTAGCATTCTTTTTTTGTATAAGAATTATTATTAGTATATTGTTGATTTTCAATAAAGAGTTTAGTATATTAAATAAAAGGAAGATATATATTTTTACTAATATTGTTTTCTAACTTAACACCAATTCAGATTTATTTTATCAAATTATATTTAAATTATCTTATTAAATTTTATATATCAATTTTATATTCATTTTTATATTTTTTATATTTAAAAAATAATGCTATATATTAATAGCAAAAATAATAATTAATTTTTTCTTTTTTTATTTCTTCTTTTATTTTTATAAAGTTCATTATATTTTTTAAATATTTTATCAAAATCGAATATATCTGGTGGAATTACAATTTCATCGTATTTTTTCTTTAAAATATCATCTATTTTTCCGTACATAAAATCCTCCTTAATAAATATTATTAAAATATTTACCAATAATTATAACATAAGTCACAAAAAAGCTACTTGGGTAAATTGAAGTAAAATGCAGATCACTTCAATTCGCCCAAGTAGTAAAACATTAAAATTTGTTATACTAATTTTGAAAGGAGCGTAGTTATGCAACTATCGGATGCTATTAGACTAAAAGTAAATAATCTTTTAAAAGAGCATGACGTAAACATATGGTATGTTTGCAAAGAATCAGGCATACCATGTTCGACTATAACTACGTTTCTTAACGGGAAAACCAAATTATTAAAATTAGATACGTTACTTCATATATGTGAAGTCTTTAATTTAACTTTATCTGAGTTTTTTGCAGATAATTTATTCAATGATGTAGAGTCAGATTAATTAGTAATTATTATATAATTAATTTAAATTAATAAAAGTACACTTTAGTAAAAATAATTTAAAATTAATGTAGATAATATATGTAAATACATATTTTTTTAATATGATATAATATATGATATATTTAATAAAGAGGTGATAATTATGTTTAATAACAAATTAATGAACACAGATGTTGCAATTGAGATAATAGCAGAGATGATAGCAGATAATTTATTTGCACTTGAAAGAGAAACAGATGAGAAAATAATTAAAGAACTAAATAAAAGAAATGAACTTTATACAAAACAAAGAGATGAAATTTATTCTGGAAATGAAGAAACTATAAAATTTGTAATTGAAGTTTATGGTAATAAATTAAAAAAGGAAAGATAATTAAAAAAGAGCACGTCAAACATGAAGTGCTTTTTTATTTGTTAAAATATTAATATGTTCAAATTAATAATATTTTACCTAATAAAGTAATAAACTGTATTGAGGTGGAATATGTGAATAAGTTTTTTAAAATAATAGTTTGTATGTTATTGATAAATGTAATAAATTGTAATTATATTTTGGGAGTAGGGTATTTATATAAAGTAAAAAATGAGGGAATTGAAAGTAGTATTTCAACTGTTGCAAATCCGTCTTTTACTTTTGAGTCTTATTCTCAGATTTTAATGGAACCTACTACAGGGAAAATACTATATGCAAATAATGAAAATGAACATATGTTACCAGCATCAGTTACTAAAGTAATGACCTATTAAAAGACACTTTTGATTTTGAGAGAAGAAAGAATAGAAGAAATGACCAAAAAACAGTATTCTACACAGTATATGTATACGTAAAATTTTAGAATAGTAGAAATACTGTTCTTTTTTTTATATATATTAATATAAAATAATATATAAATTTTTTTGTACATTTTGTACTAAGTAACTTCAAACTATATAAAAATAAATAAAATCTAATATACATATATTTGTACAACTAATGTATTTTAATGTACACAAATATTTTCTTATAAATTTATATACAAATATTTAATTAAAAATATAACTAGAGTTAATGAGGTTTAATTCTAGTTAATTTTTATTATTAAGATATTAAATTATATTATTTTATAAGTAAAATACTCCACAATTAAATGTGGAATCAATTTTATAAAATGTAGAAAAAATATGTACTTCTCTATTCCAACTATATATAATTTACCTCATAGAAAGGAGAATTTACATTATGGAAAATGGAGTTGAAGAACAAAAAATTTTACAACAACTATTTGATGTATTAGAGGGCAGGTTACCTTCGATGACTAAATATGAAAGAAAAGATTATAATGAATTTGGAGAAAAATTAGAAAAAAGATATAAGTATTTAAAAGACACAATAGATAAAAAGGATTATGATAATATACTAAATTGTGTAAAAGATTATATGGATATGTCTAATGCAAGAAATTCTTTTATGGATAACTTATATTTTAGAGATGGACTTACTACCGGCATTACTCTAATGTGTGAAGTATTTGAAAATAATAAGAATAAGGAAGATTAAACAATTTAAAAAGTGTCATTTTATTAATTTTTTGATAGTAATTATATATATTTACTTAGAAAGTGTATATACTTTTAGTTTATTTTAAGTAAAGGAGTTAATTACTATGATAAAAGATAATATGACACTTTTATTGTATTATGATGAAACAACAACCTTAATTTATAATATGATAAATAATAGTGTTTCAGGAAAAATTGATAATGATAGTAGTTTGATTAGATATTTGTTAAATATAATGGAACTACACAATGTAAGAGTAAATGAAAATGATTATTTAGTTCTAAGAAAATTAGATAATGTTGTAACTACTCTACAAAGAGTAATAATAGAATTTTATAGTAGGTATGATGTTAAATTAAAGGAATTATTAGATAAAGATTATGAGGTAAATCACATTAATAAAGATAAATTAGATAATAGACTTTGTAATTTAGAATTAGTATCACACTTAGATAATATAAAACATAGAGATAATAAACAATATACTGTGGTTTATTCTTCTAATGAGTTACTTAAACTGCAACATATTGTAAAGATTAACCAACAATATGAGAAAGACACTAGATATTTACAAAAGATGAATAAGTACATAATAGATAGTGTTATAAAAAAAGATAGTAATAAAAATATAGATAAATGGTTTGGTTGTAGGTATTGTGATTATTTATTATTTAATAATGTTAAAACTCTAACTAAAAAAAATACTTCTATAGTTAGAGAGAGTAATAATAGAGTTACTTTTAGTAATGTAAAAAAATATACTAAAAAAAGTGCATTTTCTCCTACTAATATAGATAGAATAATATCTTCTTATGATAGATATATAGTACATAGAACTATAATAAATAATCTAGAAGTAATAAACAAACTAACTAGTCTAAAACAAAATAGTAATTTTAAACTACTCTTAGAAAAGATAGATTTTATACCTATAATAAAAGAACTAAAATATAATTATTTACATACTCCTAATAATTACTTAATAATAGAAGATAATATACTACTTACTCTATCTATAAAAGATATATTTAGAGAAATTAGAGGTTATAGTAAGAAAATAAAAATACTCTACTTACTAAATATATTTAAAAGATTAGATAGTGTAAAAAATAATACTAACTATTTTAAATCTAAACAAAGACCTACTACTCTAATTATTCCATATTTATTAAAAGAAGATTTTATAAATATAGACTTTATATCTAAGGACTTATTAAATTATTATAAAAATATAACTTACTCACTACTTACAAGGAACACGGGTAACACTTCTTCTCAACTAATATATAGAAATAGTAATTTAGAGAATAAATATAAAAATAGAGATATTAAAACTATTGAATATATATACACTATTTTATCTAATAACACTGATTTACAAAAGTATGGTTATATTACTATTGAAGATTTAATTACTTCTCTAAGAGTTTTAAATGAAGAAAGAAAAAACAATGGATTATCTTATAATAATATTTTAAATGGTACTGAGAAGTTTGTAAGGAGACATCTTAATAAAGATACTCAACTTATTAAAGACTTATCTAAAATTGGTATAAAATATATTTCTCTTAATAATAAAACTATCTCCTCTATTCTATCTTATCAAAAAGAGAAAAAGACTTATTCTTTATACCTTAATAAAAAGGTTATTGTATTATCTAAACTATATAAAAAATAAGATTTTATCACACTTTCTATATATTTATATGAAAGATATATATTAAGTATATCTAAATAAAAGGAGTGATAACACAATGACTAATATTTACAAAGTAAAAGAAGTAGCAGACATTTTAAAAGTAACACCTCACACTATAAGAAGTTATATTGCAGAGCAGAAACTAAAAGCTATCTATATGGGTAAAGGTTTTATGATTAGAGAAGATGATTTAGATGAATTTATAAAAAGTAGATATTTATTCCAATACAATAAAGGAGAGAATTAAACTTTAAATATAACCCACTAATTCCAGATTTAATCCTAAGGAACTTTCTACTTATAGATATTAAATTATATTACTTAATAGGTAAAGTTCTTTAAATGGACACCCACTTAAAACTTTCTAAAACTTAAAGAAAAAGTATGTACTTTTGAAAAATCACAATTTAAAATTATACTAAGATAAGAGGTTTAGTTTTAAGTTTAAAGGTGGTGTTTATAGTGGTAGTAGATTTTAGTTTGTTGTATATTTTAGTAGATAGACTCATATAGAGATAGACTCTATGTGGGTCATTTTTTAGTATTAATACCATATTTTAATTGTTTTTCAAAAGTGATAATCTAGGTTTAATTTAAAGAAACTTTTGTATTAAAGATATATAACTAATATAAAAAGATATAAAATTTAATCTAGGTTTAATATGGAATCAATGGAATAAAAAGTTTAAATTTATGATAAAGGAAGATAAAAAATGAGTAAAAAGGAAAAATTAAGATGTATTTTAGTAAAAGTGTTTGAACAACCAAAAGTAATAGAGATAGAAAATAACCTATCTACTCTACAAAAGTATGTAGGTGGTCTAATAGATATTGTAGAGTTAGAAGATGATGTAGATATTATTATAAATGATGAGGGTAAATTATTAAGTCTATCTCCTAATTTAGTTTTATATGAATTTGGAGATATTATAGTTGGAGATTTTTTAGTGGTAGGTCAAGAAAATGGAGAGACTATATCTTTAAGTGAAGAAAAAATAAAGAAGTATATGGAAAGATTTGATTTAAAAAGGAGACTACTATGAGAGAAGATGATTTAGATATTGTAGAAATAATACTAAGTAATATTCCACAAAATAGTGAAATTCAAAAGAGAATAAAACTATATATTGAAACTCATAAGAGTAATTGTAATGACTATATCTATACCAAATATAGAAAAGAGAGTATATATTTTAATTCTATATTTAAAACTTTAAGAACAGGTTTAGGAAGTGAAATTGTAAGAACTTTAAATAGAAAAGGTATGTTATAAATAAGTGTTACTCTTGTTACTTGTGATTTACAAACTAATTTTGTATAATATAGAAAGGTGGTTTAATTGGAAAAAGGAAATGAAAATAAAGGAAATATACTATATGTGTTGAATACACTAAAAAAATATAGTGATGATGAACACATATTAAGTTGTAATGATATAAAAGAATTGATAAAGAAAGATTATGATGTAAATATAGATAGTAGAACTATAAGAAGAAATATAAACTTACTTATAGAAAAGTTTGGTTATGATATATCTACATATAATGATAATCGCAAAGGTTATTATTATATTAAAAATATAGATATAGACTTCACATTAGGAGAAATTATTATGATTATAAATCAAATAAAGTTAGCTAATGATATAAATGAAGAAACATCAAATCTTTTGGTAAATAAATTAGAAAAACAAATTAATATATTTGATAGAGAAAAACTAAAATCAAATATAGCAAAAATGAAAGAACAAAAAACAAAGAATTGGGAATTAGTAAATAGTTTAGAAATAGTTTCACAAGCAATAGAAGAAAAGAAAAAGATACAATTTATACATAATGGAAAGAATATTATATACTCTCCACAATATATTGTGTATAGGAAATTTAAAGTACTTACACCTTTTAATTATATAGTTATAGGAACAAATAATACACTCAATAATAATATTGGAATTTTATTAAGTAGTATGAAAGATATAAAAATTTTAGATGAAGAGTGTGAGTTTTTAGATGAAGAAAAAAATAAGTAATACATTTTTAGACCAGCGAAAAATTCATAGTATAAAATTCATATACAAAATAACTTCAAAATGATATACTCTAAATAAATAAGTTTGGAGGCTCATTATGGGGTTATTTTTGTTAGATGTAGGAATTAAAAAGGAAAGTATATATAAAATGGAAATATTTGATAAGGAAAAGAAAGATGTAGATATTATAAGAAAAGAATTTAACCTACCTACTTCAAAAGTATTGTTATATAAAGATGATGATATATTTTATGGTAAAGATAATGTTGAATATTTTACTACATATAAATTAGATAACTTAATAAAAGAACTAAAAAACTTTAATAATAGTATAGTAATAATTAACCTATCTAAAATTAAAAACAATAATAGATTTAAGGAAAGAACAAATAATGAAACATTTAGAATATTAGAGGGTATTAGTATTGTACTTAATGTAAAATTTATTGTTTATGAAATAAAAAAGGAGAGATGAAAATTCAAGATATAGTGGTAATTCCATTAGGAGTATTTGGTAAAGAAATAATAAAAGATATAGTTTTAAATGATAATGTAAAAATTGTATATAGTGATGAACTTAAAGATTTAAACTATAATATACCTCCACTATTCTTATGTATTATTGGAGATATAAAAGAAAAAGTAGTAAAAGAATTTTTTAACACACATAGTGGTTTTTTCGCTATAAATATTGTTGGTATATTTAAGAAAGATAGTTATAATAAGGAATATGATTTTATAGATTACTTTTATGAGATAGATAATGAAAAAGTGTTTAAGATATTTTTTGATAACTTTATAAAATTAAATAATAACCATTGAAATGAGGTTTTATTTAGAAGAACTTTCTATACTTAGTTATATAAATTTATATCTATTAGTAGAAAGTTAATTTAAGATATAAAGGAGAAAAAAGAAGCATACAAAAGTATTATTACACTATTGTATGCTTTTTAATGCAATTAATATGCCTTCTAATCTTAGTTTGTTATCATCACTTAAAGAATTATATTCTCTTAAAATATACTTTTCTTTTTCGCTTAAATCACTTTTAGAAGATAAAATAGATATTGGAGTTGGGTCATTTGTTAAATCTAAAAGATAGTCTGTAGAGCAATGAAAATAGTTAGCTAATTGCATTATAAACTCAATATTTGAAGTCCTAGTTCCAGACTCTAACCTAGATATAACTTCTTGATAAGTATTATTATCTTCAGCGACTTTTCTTTGTGAGTAATGATTATCTTCCCTAATTTTTTGTAAATTCTTTTTGGGTGAAATTTCTTTGTTTTTCTTTATTTTATCCACTCTATCTACTCCTTTTATTAAATTATAACAATAAAAGGGTTGTAAAAAAAGTTGAAAATTGGTATAATTAGTATGACATATTGTCATATAATATGAGGAGGTTTTTATATGGAAAATAACATATTCAAATATGCGACTAAGGAGCTTAGTCAAGATGCTTTTATTTGTTGGTTGGTAGAGTGGATTAATCACAAAGAAGAAAATTCAGAATTGTATGAAGTATCAAAAAAGTTTTTAGATAAAATTATAGAAAAGTATAATAAGAAAAACACTAAAAGAAATTTAAAGTTCAATGATTATAATAATGTAAAAATATTAAAACAAGATAAAAATATAGATGTTTTAATAAGTTTTGAAAATGAAAATAATGAAACAATATACATTATAATTGAAGATAAGAAACTAACTTCAGAACATAGTAATCAAATAAACAAATATAAAAATAAATTAATTAATAAAGGAATAAAGGAAGAAAATATAATAACTACATATTATAAGATGTTTTATGAACCAAATCAAATTGATGTAGATGTATTAATTGATAGAAAGTTTATGCTTGAAATAATGGAAAATTATCATATAAAAAATGATATTTACATTGATTATTACAATTATTTAAGTTTGATAGAATATAAGTGTAAGAATATTAAAAAGTTTTCATTGAAAGAAATTAGTATGGAACAATATCTACAATATGAATTACCAAATGTATATTGTAGTCATAGTGAAAAAAATGAAATAAATAAATGTGGTGTTGGTAGAGTTAGAGGTAGTGTATTTTATACTTGGTATATAAGAGGATTAGATAAGAATTACTTCTTAGATTATTTATATCTTGAAACAAATATAAATAAAAGTAAATATGAATTAAGAATTAGAGGTCGCTTTGAAAATAAAGAAAATGGTAATTTAAAATATAATGAAGATGAAAGAAATAAATTACAAGATAAAATAGAAAAATATTTTTCAAATAAAAGTAATATAAAGTTTGAAAAATTTAATAAAAGACAAGCTAATGAGTCAATGATTTTAGCAAAGATAAAATTAAGTGAAGAATATAAAGTTAGTGATTTATTAAATCTAATGGAAGAATTAGAAAGAATATTAGACTTATTTATTGAAAATAAAGAATATAAAAATTAAAAAGGGGTTGAAAGGTTATGTATTGTAAAAATTGTGGAAGTCAAATTGATGATGATAGTAAATTTTGTGATAAGTGTGGACAAACTATAAGTAAAAATGAAGAAAATAATAGTAATGTTGAACAAAATGTTGAAAATAAACTCAATGTTGAAGAAGATAATAATAATAATAATGTGACAAATAATTCAAGTACAAAAGGATTAATTATTTATATAATTATAGTTATTATTTTTATATTTTGTGGTTGGAAATTTATTGTGCAACCTATTTTCTTTCCTACTCCATTACAAGAAAATAGATATTGGGCAGAGAATCATGCAAGACAGTATTTAGGAGAAGAGTGTAGAGAGAATGAACTTACAGTTAAAACAATTGAAGAGGTAAATGGAATTTATATTGTAGAATGTACTACAACAAATCAAACACTAAAAAAATTGTATGGAAGTAAGTTTTATTATGGATTTGCACCTAATGCTGATGGAATTACTTATAAAGAGGTTGTAGATATAAAAAAAGAAAATGTGATAAATCGCTTAAATTCATCAAATTTTTAAGCTTATTACATAGAATAAATGAGAGTAATACTATGGTACTACTCTCATTTTTTGACTAATTTGTCTAAAAGTGATATTCATATTTATATTTTAAGACACTTTTATTATTAAGATATAAAATTATATTAACTTATAAGCAAAAGTCATCATACATATTGTTGATTTCATCTTGTGATATACCTATATATCGAAGTGTGATACTAGGGCTACTATGATTAAATATTGTTTGCAACATAGCAACATCAGCATATTTTTTATAGTTGTGGAAACCAAAGGTCTTTCTCATAGTGTGAGTTCCTATACTATCAGTGATACCAACCATTTTTGCTGCATCATTAAGAAATCTATATACTTGCGTGCGCGTAAGAGGTTGATTAGCTCCTTTCCTACTTTTAAAAATATACTCATATTGTTGCATTTGTTTAGTGTAATCTTCTAGTTCTTTTTTTAATTCGATATTAAATCTAAATGTCTTCTTTTTATTTGTTTTCTTTTCTATAATTGTAATGTCATCTCGCATAGTACCATTTTCATATCTAATATCACTTACTTTAAGCTTTATAATATCTGATACCCTTATACCAATATTTATACCTACTTTGAAAATAAGATAATTTCTTTTGCCTTTTCCTTGTTCTAATAATACTTTTTTCATTTCTTCGATTTTGTTCAAATCTCTAATTGGTTCTACTAAATTCATACTACATACATCTCCTTAAATTTTTATACATTATAATACATTGAATGTAATTCGTACATATTTTTTATTACATTTACTAAAAGTTATTTTTATAAAATGCTTTCTAAGTATTGAAATATAAACAAATAACACATTTTCTTTGAATAAATCAGAATTTCTAATGTGATACATTGAGTATGATTTTTAAATCCAATTGGAAAAATAAAATATGATATAAAAAAATGTGTTGCTATCTTACCTAGTTATAAGATAAAAACAGTAACACTTATTTTTTAACTATTGTTATATATATTTTTTATTTTTGTAAAAAGTTGTTCAAAAAAATATAATATGGTAAAATATAACCAAAAATGAGAGGAGGCTGTCGAATATATAAATTCGGCGTGAGTATTATGGAAGAAACTAAAACAAAAATTCAAAAATGTGAAATAGACAAGTTTAAAAAGAGAGTTGACTTGCTATATAGAGAGATTTTTTTTGCTAAATCACAATATTTATTATTTGATAGAATGTGTATGGATTTTAGTAAAATGCCTAAATATAAAGAGTACTATTGTTCTGTCATTGATGGATTACAATACTCTTTATTTATGAAATTAGCTAAAATTTATGATAATGACTCTAGTAATGATTCAATTACAGTATTTTATATGTTAAATTGTGTTCAATGTAATAAACTTCTTAATAAAAAAAATTCAGAAATAATAAAATATGCTAAATCTGAATTAGAAAAATTGGAAAATATGAAAGCTTTAGATAATCTTAAAACCTTGAGGGATAAAAATGTTGCACATTTGGATAAATCTTATGATTTGGGAATAAAAAGTTTTAAAGCTGATGAAATACCTGCATATAATGAAATTCCTATTTTATTAGATTATGCTCATAATATTATAATTAAAATATACAAATTAGTATTTGGTGAACAAATAGAAGATTCAAAAAAATTTGAAATGGTTGAACTTCAATATAGTAGTATTATTCAAATGCAAAATTCATATCCAGACATTGTTGTGCAACTCTTAGAACAAAAAAATTGTGGAAAAAATTAGTTGGAAAAATGATTAGTTTTGACATACGGTATAAAAAGGAATAGTCATACCACTATTCCTTTTCCCATAGATTTTTTAAATAATCAACACTATAATTATATTTAGGTGTTTTTGCTTTTATATCTACACACATTTTTTTAAATTTTTTAATTTCATTAGAATTTTTATTCATTTCCTTTACACTATTATATACCGATTTAAAATATTCTTTTACAGGTTCGTATTTATCTTTATTATTTTTCATACCTTTTTGCATACTTTCCAAAGTTCTGTTATATAAGTTTTGTAGTTCATCTTGCTTAGTCTTTTGATAATTGACTTTTTTTCCACAAATAGTACTACAAGTTTTTTTCTTTTTGTCTTTAGAAATAAAGTAATTATTACAAAATTCACATCTTTTTACTTGTGTTTTATTCAAAATCATTTGTTCAATTTCAAAAATGCCTAGTTCTTTTATAGTTCTAAAATATTTATTATAACTAATAGATACATTAGAGCTTTTTATTCTGTTTAGTAATTGCTTATCTGAGAGTCCTATAAGGTTATCTTTTTCTTTAAAAACAAAAGTATTATCAGAAACATTAATTTTATTATTTATAAATATCATATCTAGTAATTCTTGTTCAGTCATATATGTTAATATAATATGTAAGTTACTTAAATCATTTTTACATTGGAAGTAAGCTAGTCTTTTGTTTAATGATAAATCATTTAGATTTGTGTTATTGACATCAAGTATATAATAAACTGCTTTCTTCAATGCTTTTTGACAAAGTATTAAATATTCTATCAGATATTTAACATAGCTATGTATAGTTTCGTTCATATTAGGACTAGTATTAGTAATACTTTTATTAAATTCATCTATATCATATTTTGCAACTTCCTTTAAATTTTCTTCTAGTTCATTAATATGCAGATTAACATATTTGCAACTGCTTTTAATTGTTCTTATAAATCTAACATATTTACATAAGTAACTATATGCATCTAAACAGTTTGGGTAACTAGTAATATCATTATTTTTATAATCAACATTATAAGGTTTTATTTCATTTTCATTTTCATAAATAAACTTTCCAGAAAATTCTGTGATTTTTGTAATATAGTCTGTTAAATCTGTATTTAAAAAATCAATAAGTGCTGTACCATATTTCACTTCGCTTATAATTAAATCATTTGTATAGGTTTTGTTATCTATTATATTTATATACATCTTTTTCCTCCTAAATTGCGTAGTAAAAAAATTCACTTTTTTCAACATTTTTTACTACTCCTACACTTTAACAAATTCAAAGAAAATGCATTGACTTCAAGGTTTTTGTCGCTTATAATTGTTTTATCACGTGATATGCGTAGTAAAAATATATAAATATTATACTACGAAATAATAAAAGTTACAATAGCAATTTAAGCTACTTGTAAGTCGCACATTGAAAAAAGTGTATATTGTAAAAAAGAAAGGAGTGATAGGCATGTATAAGCCTATAATAGAAAGATTTCAGCAAATAAAAGCTGAAGCAGTACAACAAAATCAAGATGTACTATTATTAGTAAAAACTGATGAGGGATATGTAAGAGTTACAGAAAATATTGCTGTATTCCTAGAGAAAAAAGATATGGGCCCTAACGAGCTTCCAAGACTAAAATTGAAGTTCGCTAATGGACAAATAGTCATAGTCTATGGATATAGCGACAATTCTATAACTCCTGGAACTATTGTTAGTTCCTTGGGATATTTTAAAAAGAATGGCGAAGTTTTACAGTATTCCAATAGATGTGGAATGCGTAGGGTATACAACTCTTTTAGAGAAATAGGTAGAGTAAAAGTTGATGACTCATATAAAGTTGGTTTTTGGGAGCTTACAACTCCCCAAGAATCAACTATATATCAACCTTCAAGTGAGTTTAATCAACTTGAAGATAACATTTTCTATTTTGTGGGAGATGTTTCAACACTTCAAGAAGTAGCCAAACTTGAAGAGGGAGAAATAGATGTTAGTCAATGTGAAGATTACTTTGTTGTTTAAAAATCACTTGAAATATGTACAAACAAACCTTTGTTTGATAATATAAAAAATAGAAAGAATTTTATAGATTAGGCCCCTAAAAAATTCTTTCAACTCAAAAAATTATGGAAATGCACTTTTATTTTACATTTCTATTATATTATATGATAAGATTTGCGAAAAATCAAGTGTGTTTCCTTTTTAATAAAAGGAGGTAGAAAAGTGAGTATAGAAGAATTGTGTAGTATTCTAGATAATAAAGAAGTTGTAGAACATTATTTAGGAGAAGGTATAGCTAGAGGCGATAGTATCGCCTACAGTAGTCCATTTAGAAAGGATTCCAACCCATCTTTTAGTGTATCAGATAAGTATATAAGTGATTTTGGAGATAAGAATTTTATTGGTAAAAATATTGTAGATTTTGTTGCAAGATATAAAAATGTTTCTAAAGAACAAGCTATTGATATTATTAAAAAAGATTTTCAAATAGATGATAATATTACATATAGTAAATCAACATCTAAAAGGAAGTCCAATCAAAATAATTCAAAATCTAAGAATGCTATTAAAGTAAGTGTGGCAGAAAAAATAGACAAAATAGTTTGTATGTTTGATGAAGTTGAATTTTCTACAAAGCCTCAAGGTTATGAAGTTGGAGGTATAAAAAATAGGATTAATGAAAATCAATTTAAGGGCTATACACTAGATGAAATAAAACAAAACATTGTTTTAGGAAAAACAACTATACCATCAGGTATTAAAGGTAATGCTAAAGAAAATTTTAAAGGACAACAACTATATATGATAGATATAGATAATGCTATTGAAGAAAATGGAAAGAAAGTAAATTTTACTACTGATGATAAAAGACATATTACAATAGAGAAGATTATTGACTATTGTAAACAAATAAATCTATTACCTACATTTGCATATTATAGTTTTAGTCATAGCGAGAAACAACATAAGATGAGGTTAGTATATATACTAAATGAAGTAATAACAGATTATGAAATAGCAAAAGGCTTTATTAATTATTTGTTAGACAAGCTAAGTATATTCTATCCTGATTCTAAGCCAACAAATTTGGCAAGTATGTTTTTTGGTGGTAAAGCAATAGCTTATGAAAGTGATATTTTTTATAAGCTAGATGTAATAAAAGTAAAAGAAAAAGAAGTTAAAAAGAAAGCTAACTCTAGTATTCCTAATGATTATCAAAAGGACATTGAACTACTAGAAAATAGTAATTATGTCTTTGCAGAAGATGGCCTATATGAAAAGAAAGAGAAAATATCTAATTTTGTTCCAATTATAAGTAAAGTAATTATATATGATAATGGAAATGGAGAGAAATCAGCAGTATATAAAATTAAAGCAGTTTTGAGTAATGGTGATGTATTAGATGAAATTGAAGTAAAAATTGAAGATTTTACCTCTATGAAATGGTTAATAAACAATACTTGGGATATGTCGCCAATAGTAAATGCAGGAGTAAGTAATAAGGATAAACTTCGTGAAGTTACACAAATAGTATCTAAAAATATGCAGAAAGAAGTTGTATATACACATACTGGTTTTATAAAACAAAATGATAAGTATGTATATTTGTACAACAATGGAAATATTGGTGGAGATGATACTATAAAAGTTAATCTTGATGATAGTTTAGTTAGATATGAATTTACAAATCAAGAATATGATTTGAAAGAGTGTTTGCAACTATCATATAGCATTTTAGATGTAGCAGATAAAAAGATAACCTTACCATTATTTGCTTTTACATATCTAGCTCCTTTAGTGTCATCATTAGATGATTTAGGAATTGTACCAGATTTTTTAATTGCAGTTGTAGGAGTAAGTGGTAGTAGAAAGAGTTCATTATCGGCTTTATTAAATTGTCATTTTGGTAGATTTGATAAAGATAGCTTTGTATGCAGTTGCAAAGACACAATAAATAGTATTGAGGTTAGAAGTAACTTATTAGCAGACACTTTGGTAGTATTAGATGATTACTACCCTAGTACAGAAACAAATGAGGCTAAAAAGATGAAAAACACTCTTGAAAAAGTTATAGCTATCTATGGCGACAGAAGTGCTAGAGGTAGATTAAATGTAGATGTTACTTTAAGAAAATCTTATAAAGCACGAGGTCTATGTTTAGTAACTGGCGAATCATTTCCAGAGGTATCAGAAAGCCGTTTAGCTAGATGTTTTATTATTGATTTAAAAAAAGATAGTATAGATTTAGATAAACTAACTATACTTCAAAGAAATAAAGACAAATTATCTTATGCAATGAAACAATATATTAAAGTTCTAATAGCAAACATTGATAAGATTAAAAATAATGCTAAGGATAAATTTGAAAAATATAGAAATGATATTACAAATAATTTATTACATGGGAGAACCGCGGAAATAATATGTTTCTTACAAATATCTTATGAATTATTTATTAGCTTTCTAATATCTTATGAGATAATAAGCGAACAAGATAAAGAGAAACTACTTAAAGAAAGTTGGGATATTTTAAATTTTGTAGCAAATGAGCAAACTTTAAAAATACAAGATAATAAACCTATAAGTATGTTTTTTAATGCTATAAGTCAACTTGAAAATACCGGAAAAATATATATAGTTAGAAACTGGCAAGAGTCTTATTTAACAGATAATAAAAATAAAACTCTTATAGGTTTTGTAGATGAAACAAAAGATGAGTACAATAACTATTATTATTTTTTCCCAGAAACTGTACTAAATGAAGTATCTAAGTTTTATGCACAACAAGGTATAAAATTTCCTATAAATAAAACTGGACTTCAAAAACATTTATCAGATGAGGGATATTTAAAAGTTGGTAGTGATAGAGCAACTATTAGAAAGAAAATGCCAGGTCCTACTTCAAGAGATAAAACGGAAATAGTATGGGCAGTAAAAAAAGATAAAGTTCCATATTTAGAATTACAACCTTATGGAACTAATCCACCTAATTGTGATTAATGTACATTTTATTTGTACATTGATACAAATGTATGTAATACAACAAATGTTTATGTACCAATACTTATAAGACCAATGTACAAAATGTACAAAAATAAAAAACTATATATGGATATATATAATATAATTTTTATATTAGAATAAAAATAATAAACTTTAATAAGATTTAACTAGGAGTGGTTATATTGAAAGATAAATTAAATATATTAACAGATGAAAAGAACGAGTTGAAAATTGAAGAAAAAATTAACAGAAGATTATATGAAAAAAATTATATAACCTACGAAATGTATATTTATGCTAATAATAAAATACTAGAGGAACTTAGTCTAGTTTCAAAAAGTAGTTAAATTTATACAAAAGTTGGAGGAAAATTAATATGAGCTTTGCAAATCTAAGAAAAGAATTGATGTCAGGTAAAAGCATATATGACTTGAATTTAAGAGTTACTTTTTATGCAAGAGTATCGTCTGAAAAAGAAAATCAACTAAATTCTTTAGAAAATCAAAAGTTTTACTATGAAAATAAAATCAAAAGTGTTTCGAATTGGACATATATTGAAGGATATGTTGATGAGGGAATAAGTGGAACTAGTACAAAAAAAAGAGAAGATTTTTTAAATATGATTGAAGACTCAAAAAAAGATAAATTTGATTTAATTCTTACGAAAGAAATAAGTAGATTTGCTCGTGATACTTTAGATAGTATAAAATATACTAGAGAACTTTTAGAAAGAAATGTGGGAGTGTACTTCGAGACAGATAACATAAATACAATACTACCAGACTCAGAATTAAGACTTGCAATAATGGCAAGTATAGCACAAGATGAAGTAAGAAAGCTATCAGAAAGAGTAAGGTTTGGTCTTAAAAGGTCTGTTGAAAAAAATAGAGTATTGGGGAACAATAATATTCGTGGATATGTAAAAGATAAAGGAAAACTTGTTATAGATGAAAAAGAAGCAGAAGTTGTAAGAAAACTATTTGAACTATATGCTACTGGCAAGTATGGATTTGAAAAAATATCACACATATTATATGAAAATGGATATAAGACTAGTAATAATACTCGTATTAGTCCAACAAATTTAAAAAGATGTTTGGTTAATCCTAAATATAAAGGATATTATTGTTCAAATACTACTTCTAAATTAGATTATAGGAGTTCCAAGCAAGTAAGAAATGATAGAAAAGATTGGATAGTAAAAAAATGTGATGATGAGAGTATAGTGCCACCAATTGTGAGTGAAGAACTTTGGAATAAAGCTAATGAGATTTTTGAAAAAAGAAGTAAAAAATTTTATGAAAATAATCCAGATAAAAGTAAATTTTCTAATAGATATGGATTTAGTGGAAAATTAATATGTAGTGAACACCAAACCAATTTTATTAGGTCAGCTGGACCAAAAAGAAAATGTAGACCAGTTTGGGTATGTGCTAGATATGATAATGGTGGAGTAAAAGTTTGTGCAAGTCCAATTTTGTTAGAAGAAGAACTATATGAAATTATTAAAAGTGTATTTTCTAAATTTGAAATGAATAAAAATAAAATAATAAATAAATTATTAAATATATATCAAAAAAATAATTTAGACTTAAAGATTAATAATGAATATACTAATTTAGAAAAAAAGATGCAAAATGTGAGCAATAAAAAAGAAAAGTTATTAAATCTTAACTTAAATGGTTATATAGATGATGAAGAGTTTAAAGAAAGAAATGACAAATTAAATATAGAATTAAATAACTTAAAAGAAAAAGTTAAAGAAAACGAGCAAAAAAAAGAAGAAATGAAAAACTTTGATAAGTATATAGAAAATTTAAAAAAAGTTATAGTTGATGAGTTAGATTTAAGTAAAAGAGAAAACTTAGATTTATATTTAGAACTATTAGTAGATAAGATAATAGTTACAAAAATAGATAATAATAGAAAAAATGTAAAACTACAAATTTATTTTAAATTTGATGAAATAGATGAGATTAACTTTAAATTGGGCTTTTTAAAAGCCCAAAAAAATAGTCCAAAGAAGTGTCTTTTGACTGGCGATAATGAAGGTTATGACATTGCTTTTAATAATGGAGCAAATAGATTATGGTGGACTTTCATATGATGATACTGTAACATGTAGTAAAAAAGCATCTGAAATGGGAGGTTCGCAAATTTGGTTTAAAGAAGGAGAACAAATAACAATAGATGATGCACTAAAAGCTATATGTGTAGTATCAGCAAATGATGTAACAGTAGCTATGGCAGAACTTATTGGTGGAAGTGAAGAAAATTTTGTAAATATGATGAATGCTAAGGCGGAAGAGTTAGGTATGGAAAATACACATTTTATGAATTCACATGGAATAGATGAAGAAGGGCATTATACTAGTGCAAAAGATATAGCAATAATGTCTAGGGAATTAATAACCAAACATCCTAATATTTTAAATTATACATCAATTTGGATGGACACTTTAAGAAATGGAGAATTTGGACTTAGTAGTACTAATAAGCTTATAAGATATTATGATGGAGCAACAGGATTAAAAACTGGATATACATCGAATGCATTATATAATTTAGTTGCTACCGCTACAAGAGGCGATACTACGTTTATTAGTGTTGTTATGAAAGCTCCAACATCAGATATTAGAACAGAAGAAACAAAAACATTACTTGATTATGGCTTCTCTACTTATGAAACCAAAAAAATATGTTCATCAAATACAATTTTAGATCAAATTACAGTAAGTAAAAATGTAAAAGATAAACTAGAAACAAGAATAGAAAATGACGTTTATTCATTATTAAATAAAGGTCAAAATATAGAAACAGAGCAAGTGATTACATATAATGAAGGATTAAGTAGTCCAATAGAAATAGATCAAGTAGTTGGAAAAGTTGAGATTTTTGATAAAGCAACTAATGAAAAAATAGGTGAAAGTAATATAGTAGCAAATAACAATGTATCAAAATCAAATGTAACAGATTATTTAAAATATGTGTTTGAAAAATTTCTCTTAAAATTATAAGAGAAATTTTTTTTAAAACATTTATATATTTCAATTATTATGCTAAAATAAAATCAATAGTTATTAATCGGTAATAGTTAGTATAAAATCAAAAAAATATACTCAGTTAAGCAATGTATACTTCTATGTAGTAAATAATTATAAAACAGTTCATTTTTGTTCTATTTGTGTAAGATATAAAATTATAATTTTAATATTATAATGGAAAGGATTTGTGTATGGAAAAAAGTATAGTTTTAAAAAATGGAATTAAGGAGTATAGTCTTAAAGATGAGAAAATTACTGCAATGGATAATGTAAATTTAAAAATTGACATGGGAAAACTTTATGTTATTATGGGACATTCAGGTTCAGGAAAGAGTACGCTAATACAGATACTTGGATTATTAGATAATTTAACTAGTGGAGAACTTTATATTGATGGACAAGATGTTTCTAATATTTCAGAGGATGAAAAGGCAGATATAAGACAAAAAAAGATTGGGTTTGTGTTTCAGTCTTTTTATTTAAATCCAAAGCTTACAGCTATTGAAAATGTAATGTTACCAATGTATATAAATAAAGATATTGAAAGTAGCAATAGAAGAAGAAAAGCATTAAAGCTTTTAACTAATTTTGGACTTGAAAATAGGATTAATCATTATCCTAAAGAATTATCTGGAGGTGAACAACAAAGAATTGCTATAGCAAGAGCACTTGCAAATGATCCTGATTTTATTTTAGCAGATGAGCCTACAGGAAACTTAGATGTAAAAAATGAAGAAATTGTATATAATACTTTAAGAGATCTTGCAAATAATGGAAAAGCAGTTGTAGTAGTAAGTCATAATGAAAATATTAAAAAGTATGCAGATAAAGTATTTTATATGAATTCAGGAAAGTTGAGTGAGTAAGTATGAAAATAAAAGATTATATATTTTTAGCAAACAAGAATCTTAGTAGAAGAAAAAAAGGTGTTATTTCTAATACGATACTAATAGCAATTTCTGTTATTATTTGCCTTTTAGTTATTAGTTTTAATATATGTTTAAGTAATTATATGAATAGAGCATTGGTAAATAATATAGCATATAGATCAATTGTAGTACTTGGTGTACCTGAAGAAAAACAAGAAGATATTATAAATAGCATTAAAGAGATAGATCATATAGCAAAAGTAATTCCAGAAAAAGAAGAAAGAACTATGACTACTATTTATAGTGATTTTTTTGATGAGTATGAAGAAAATATGAGGTTGAGTTTTAAAGGAGCTGATGTTAATATTCAGCCTAGTGTTATGCAAGGAAGAAATATAGAAAATGGTGAGACAAATGTATGTCTAATTCCAAATAAAATATATTATGGAAAATATTCGCAAAATAAAGAACAAGTATATGATAGAGAAGCGTACATAAATGGTGAAGATTTTTTAGGTAAGAAAATTAATATATATTATTTTTCATATGATGAGAGCAATGGTGAACGTATTAGAAAAGAAACTTTTACAGAAGAGTTTGAGGTGATAGGAATATATGATGTAGATGAATATCCTTTTGAAGATAATTTGTTTGTTTCTTTTGAAGATGTAATTAAAATAAATAAGAATGTCGAAGAAAATACAGTTTTAAATCCTAATGTGATTTATTCAGGTCCTGATGAGCAGATAATAGCTTATGTAGATAATTCTTTGAATTTGAATAATACAATGGAAAAAGTAGAGGAATTAGGTTATAGATGTATAGTTAGAAGTACCGTAAATACGTATATAGTAGTTATAATAAATGTAGTTACAGCAATCGTATTATCTGTGTTAATGATAATTGTTTTATCTAGTATTACTACATCAAGTATAAAAGCAATTGATGACAGAAAGTATGAAATAGGAATACTTAAAGCAATTGGGTATAAGAACAAAAATATTAAGACTATATTACTTTTTGAAAATTTGATTATAGGAATAAGAGCATATTTAATAGGATTAATTATTTCTATTATTTCAATATATCTTATTAAAATATTTATTTTTAATAAAAATATAGATTTTGATAGACTTAATGTTAATTTAAATGTTTGGGTATGCATTGTTGCTTTAATTTTTTCAATATTAATACCGACAATTGCAAGTTATTTAGGTGGAAAAGGAATATTCAAGAAAACACCTTTATCACTAAATAAAGAAGGTTAGGTGATTATATGAGATTATTTGAACCTGCATATAAAAACTTTTTTAAAAGAAATAAGTTAATATTATACATTATTTCTATATCTATAACTTTTGGTTTTATACTATCTATTGTCTATTGTATGACATTATTAAATGATGTTTTAGAAAATAAGATTAAAAATAATATTGCAAATAGGGTATTGTTTGTAAGTAGTGATTATGAATTTTCTGATTCTAAAATGGATGAAATAAATAATCTAGAGTATATTGATGTTGCATATAAAGGAATTAATTCTGGAATAAGTATTACTATGGAAGATAATTATTACTTTTCTGTAGGTTATTGTATGAATGAAGAAATTCAAAATGTTAATAAAGGAAATCTGTTTGACGATGAGGATAATTATCAGATAATAATACCAAATTTTGTGTATGATAGAACCAATACTCGTGTAGATTTATCAGATTATTTAGGAAAAGAAGTAACACTAAAATTAAATAATATTACTGTTACAGCAAATATTGTCGGGATACAGGAAGGAAATAGGGGATATTTATATATTAACGAAGCTTTAAAAAATTATATTGTAAGTGTTAATAAAAAAATAGAAACGCAAACTTATATTACTGCAATTGTAGACGATTATAAAAATGTTGACTTGGTTATAGATGAACTAAGAAATAAATTTGATTGTAGTGCAAATCTGAGCAATATTAGTGGCCAAGCAGATATAAAATTATACAATATAGCTTCTTTATTAGTAATAGTAATATTAGTTTTAGCTGTTGTATTTAATTATGTATCAGTAAGCATTATAATTTCTAATATTATTAATGATGAAACTATGGATATTGCGATTTTTAAGGCTATTGGATATAAAGTAAAAGATATATATATAATAATGAAATATAGAATTCTTGCTATAATTGGAATATCAATTGCAATATCTGTTATTATAGCAATATTAATTAATCAAATTATAAATTTTATATTAAAGTATAAGTTAGAAATAATTCTTAAGTCGGATTATGGTATGTTTATATGTATACTTTTATTATTTACAGTATTTATTTATATTTTATCTATAATATCTGTAAAACTAAATAATAAAAAGATAAAAAAAATAAATACAATAGATCTTTTAAAAGAAAAATAATTTTATACATCTCTATTTTAGAGATGTATTTTTTTGACAAAAAATTCTATTTTATAATACAGTATCATGTCAATATAATTACATTTTTGTTTCATTCTAAAACACGACCTTTATTTTAAATTTTCGCGGTTGATTTTTTAAGAGATTAGAGATATACTACTAACAGAAATATGACTGAAAATATGAGTTTTTTAATATTTACGGAGGTTGATAACAAATGATAGGAATGAGTCAAATTAAGAAAAAAACTATACAAGGAATAGCTATAGGTGCAAGTGTAGGTATTGTTGTAGCTGTTGGAGTTAGTGTATGGTCTTTTTTCACAATTAGATCATATCAAAACGGAACAAATAAGAATTATTTAGAAAATTATACTACTCCAGTTGCTGTTTTAAAGCAAGATGTTGTTCAAGGAGAAGTAATAACTGCTGATATGGTAGAAACAGTGAATGTTAATAATGCTACTGTTCCAACAGGTGTAGTAAGTGCTGCAAACGTTGTAGGACTTACAGCTAAATATAGTATTGCAGCTAAAGTTCCTATTACAAGTGATATGGTAAGTCAAGATGTAATTGCTGCCGATGTAAGAGATGTTGAGATAAATACTGTTCTTATGCCTAGTGATATGGTAGAAGGAGATATAGTAGATATTAGAATAATGTATCCAAACGGTACTGACTATATTGTACTTGCACAAAAGACTATAGATAAGATATATGATACAACATTTTGGTGTAAATTATCTGAGGATGAAATACAACTTTTAAATAGTGCTATTGTTGATTCATTTTTAAATAGTGGTTCAAAATTATATGCTCTAAAGTATACAGATAGTGACGCTCAAGTAAAGACATCAGATTCTATCGAAAGTGAAACAAAAGGTTATATAGAGCAATTAATAACAGATGATTGGGAAACAATATCTAAAATGGATGCTACAGAAGCTGCAAGTCAACTTTATGATTTTATATATAAGTATAAAAATTTTGCTAATGCAGCAACAAAAACAACACAAAATTATCAACCAAATACATACGTGATGAGTGCTATGAAATCTAATCAATATTTATTAACTAATGCAAGTGAAGAATTATCTAGATTAAATGCAGAAGCTAGATCTTCTATAGAAAGTGGAATAAGAAATTATCAATCACAAAACAGTGAAAATTACGAAAATGTAGTTACTGGTGCTCAACAAGCAATTATTACTCAACAAACTGAAAGAGAAAATCTTTTAGAAGGAACAACAGGACAGTAGTATTGGAGGGAGATAAATGCAAGTAGTTGGAATGTATGGCTATGTAGATAAATATAACTTTGTTATAGCTGTAGCAAGAACTATTAATATAATGGATAGATCGGTTTTAGTAATTGATGCTACATCTGATAAGAAATATAAATATATAATACCAGCAATTGAAAATAAGGATGAATATGTAACACAATATGGTGAAGTAGATTTTGCCATTGGTTTTGATAATTATGAAAAATTAAGTAATTACTTACAAGAAAATAATATTGATATAAATTCATATAGCTATGTATTAATTGATATAGATAATGCAGACACTTATGAAAAGTTTAGTAGCTTAGAAGTAAATAAAGCTTATTTATATATTGATACAAATTTAGTTTCAGTGAATAAAAATCAAGAATTGATTAAGAAAATGAGAGATGAAAATCCTGAAAAAGAATTGCTATTTACTAAAGTATTATATCGTGCATATATGTCTAGAGCAGCCACAGAGTATCTAGAAGAAAAAATAGAAAATTATGGTGTTAAATGGTCAGATGAGATATACGATATAAGTGTTGATGAACAAGATACAATGGTAAATATTGATTCACAATATAGTGGACTTATTGATATAAGAAAACATACAAAAACATATTTATATTATATTAGTGAATTTATATCAAAACTTTTAGGAGATGAATCTTCAAAAGAAGTATTAAGACAAATTAAAAGGAGGAAAAATTAATGGCTAAGATTGTTTTTTGGAGTCCAGAAAAAGGCGTTAGCGGATGTACACATGTTGCAATTGCTGTTAGCTCATTAATGGGAATAACACATAAAACATCTTGCTTATTAATTGATGCTAATTCTAATGCCAAAAAAATAGCTTCATCATATACACTATATGATGATTTAATAAATGCAAATAGTTTTAATGATACAAATTTAGGTATGAATGCTATCATGCGTCTTATCAAGAGTAATAAACTATCACCTGATGTAATACAAAATTATTCTAAGCCAGTTTTAAAAGGCAGATTAGATATTTTATATAGTGCAATAGCAAATACAACAGTTGAGACAAGAGAAAATTTAACTAGCATGTCTTTAATTGCAAAAAATGCTAGTGAACTTTATGATATAGTTTTTATTGATTTACCAAAAACAACAACAGATGATGGTGTACTTAGAGTATTATCTCAAGCAGATGTAGTAGTATGTGTTGTACCACAAGAAATAGAAAAGTTAAGTAGTGTGTTAAAAAAAATAAATAATGTAGAAGAGTTAAAAGAGAAAAAGAAAATCTTTGTTTTAGGAGATTATGAATCTGGTTCAAAATATAATATTTTTAATGTAAAATTAAAATATAAATTACCAGAGCCATTATATGTTTTACCGCATAATTATTTGTTTGCAGATGCTTGTAATGATGGAAATGTTTTAGACTTTTTATATAGAAATATAAATGCACCTGCTAAAGATTATAATGGAGAATTTATATTAAGAGCTACAGAAATAGTTGAGGAAATAGCTAAGACACTAAAAATTAAAGAGTAAGAGGGGTGATATGATGTCAATTGCATTTATATTTAATATTTTGTTAATACTACTTTTACTAGCTTTTGTTGCAGGCTTTTTCTATTATAGAGTTAAAAAATCTGGTGCAGATCAAATTGTAGAAGATAGTTTAACAAGAGAAAAGACAACATATAGTCTTACTACAATGCAAAACTATATAAAGAAGCAGTTTGATGAAATTACAAGAATGAATTTATATGATTTAGCTTTATCTGAAGAAGAATTTGAAAGAAGAAAAAATGTTAAATACGAGCTAAAGAAGGCATTAAAAGGCGCTGGATATGCTGATGCAAATGATAAAAAGTACGTTAAGTCTTTAATGTTTGATTTACTTAAAAATGATTATAAGGTAAATAACTTTAATATAAATCATGCAATACCGTTTAATAATTTTAATGAATTGACTTCTCAGGATAAATTTGAAATATTAATGCATATATATAAAAAGACATATAAAGCAGAAGCTTTAACTAAAATAATTACAAAATATGCACTTGATTATCCAAAGTATGAATTTGATGCAACAGTTCCCTCTTATGTTATAACTGCAAGAGAAATTGACGATATATTTACAAACGAAGTTTCAACTGAAACTTTGTCTTTTGAAGATAAACTAGAAATTGTAGTTCAAAGAATATATCAAGAGTATAAGGGGTATAGTGTAGTAGATGATATAAGAGATATGAATATAGATGGAGTATCAGGTGGTGTATCTGGTATACCACCATCTTTCTTAGATCAATTAACTGATATGGATGATTATTTAACTCAAATGAACGAAAGTAAAATACCGATGTCATATGATTCAGTATGGATTTTCTACAAAGGTAAAGCTATGTACTTAGCATTTTTATCATTTGGTAGTGAGGCAGAATTAAAGAGAGTATGTCAAAATATATATAAATATAATAATCCTGGACAGTTATCTGAATCTGTAGGATACAAAATAAATGAAATGAAAGATGGATCCAGAGTTGTTGTTTTAAGGCCAAATTTTTCAGAGTCTTGGGCATTCTTTGTTAGAAAATTTGCACCCCCAACTTTAATTTCACCTGAGCAATTATTAATACATAAAAATAAAGAGAAAGTTGTAGAGCTTTTAAAATATTTAATAAGAGGAGCAAGAGTTACTGCAATAACTGGTGAGCAAGGTTGTGGTAAAACTACACTTTTAATGGCTATAATGAAATATTTATATCCAACAATAACAATTCGTGTGCAGGAGACTGCGTTTGAGTTGCATTTAAGAAAAATTTATCCACATCATAATATTTTATCTTTAAGAGAGACAGATACTATATCTGGACAAGAGGGATTGGATGTACAAAAGAAAACTGATGGTGGAGTTAATATCTTAGGTGAGGTATCTACAGATCCAGTTGCTGCTTGGATGATACAAATGGCACAAGTTGCATCAAAATTTACTTTGTTTACACATCATGCAAAGACATTTCCAAATCTTATAACATCACTTAGAAACTCACTTTTAAAAATTGGAATGTTTAGTTCTGAACAAGTAGCAGAAGTTCAGGTTGTACAAGTAATAAATTTTGATATTCATTTAAAAAGAGCAGTTGATGGTACAAGATATATTGAAAGAATAACAGAGTGCATTCCACTTGAACCAACATATAACTATAATAATGATTACAGAAAAGTAAAAGATATAAATCAAAAATTAGATAAGTTTATGGATAATGCTGTTGAATATTTTCAACACATGACACAGTCTAAAAATTATACTTATAGAAATATAGTAGAATTTGTAGATGGAGAATATGTATTTAAAAATCCTATTAGTGAAGAGAATATAAAAGCTATGAGAGATAATATGTCAGCAGAAGATATAAAAGCTTTTGACGAATTTATAGATATGGCTTGGAGGTGATAAAGTGACTAATATAGCAATTGTACTAGTTGTTGTTTCTTTAATTGGTCTTGCAAGTCTATTGACATATTACTATATTTTAAAAAGAAAATATAGCAAGAGCTCAATTTTATATGCTAAAGATACTCTAGTAGTTAAAAATAAAGTAAATTTTAAAGAAACTTTTGATAAAATCTATCAAATGCTTTATATGACATATGTTAAGATGCCAATATTAAAGTATTATGCTAAAAAAATAAGATTAAAATTTGAAATGTCAAATGATTATACTGAGTATGAGCTAAGAAGAAACACAGGTAGACTAATGACTATAACATTAGTAGTTTTATTTGTTGCACTTGCTGTATTTGTAAATGTTGTAAATGACTTATACATGACACTAATAATTCTTGTAGGACTTTTAATAGTAACAGAAAAGGTTGTAGATATAACAATTACATCTGTTTCAAATAAAATATTAAGACAAATGCCAGAAGCATTTACAATATTAAGGCACTCATTTCATGAGCATGGTATGGTAGATGAAGCAATATCTGATGCAATAGATGAGTTAAGCGAAAAAGAAATAGCTCCACAGTTAAAAAGAATAAGAGATGCAATAGTATCAGATCAACCAGAAGTTGAACTTGAAAGATATTATGATACAGCACCAAACAGATTTTTAAAATTGTTTGCTGGAATTTCATATTTAACATATGAACTTGGAGATAAAAAAATTGAAGATACATCAATTTATCTTAAAAATTTAAATAACATTTTAAATGAAATTTATCTTGAAATTTTAAAACAGGACAAGATAAAAAATACTTTTAGAAGTCTAACAGTAATAGCTGTTGTACCACTTATTTTCATAAAGCCACTTGAATCTTGGGCTACAAATAATTTTGCTGCTTTATCAAATTTTTACAATAGTAGTATTGGATTTGTAATGCAGTCAATAATAATAATATCTATATTTATGTCTTACTTATTACTTAGAGTTTTAAGAGAAGATGGAGAAGAGATAAAATTTGATAGGGTGTCTAGAGTAAAATGGCAAGATAAATTATATAAAATAAATTTTGTTAGAATTATTATTGATGCTTTTAAAACAAAAAAGCATACTGCAAAATATAAAAAAGAAGTTAATTTAATAAAAGATACAAATTCATATCTTACAATTGAATGGTTCTATGTAAATAAATTTACATATGCATTTATTGGATTTGTACTTACAATATTTTTAATCTTAAATATGAATTTAATAACAAAAAATTCTGCTTATACTAGATTAAGTAATGAATTTTTATCATTAGGAAAACTTAGTGAAGAAGATCAAGCAGCAGCAGATGAAATAGCAGATTTTGATGCATCTTTTATTGAAGAATATAAAAATAAAAATGTAACAAGAGAAGAACTTGCTGATAGGCTTACAGATAAATCAACAGGCACAGTAGATAATGAAGCAGTTGATAGATTATATGATAAGATAACTACAGTAAATAATTCGTATTTAAAGTTTTGGCATGTGTTATTGGCGCTTGTTGTTGCAATGATATGTTATTATTTACCAAATTTAATATTGTATTTGAAAAATAGCGTAAGAAAAATGGATAAAGAAAATGAAATTATGCAGTTTCAATCTATTATACTTATGCTTATGCACATTGAAAGAGTAGACGTTCAAACAATACTTGAATGGTTGTGTAGATTTTCTTATGCATTTAGGGAGCCTATAGCAACATGTTTAAATAATTATGAGGCAGGTGCTGAGGAAGCTTTAGAAGAACTAAAAGATTCAGTACCTAATAAGGATTTTCAAAGAATTGTTGAACAATTAGAATCAGCAGTTACAAGAATTCCTGTAAAGGCAGCATTTGATGAACTTGAGACAGAGAGGAATTTCTTTTATGAAAGAAGAAAAGATGCTAATGAAAATTTAGTAAAAAGAAAAGCTTCCATAGGTCAAGTAATAGGATTTACTCCTATGGTACTTTTAATAGGTGGATATTTAGTTGCACCATTACTTATAGTAAGTATTTTACAAATGCTTAATTATTTTTCACAAATGACATTTTAGTTTAAATCATCGAAAGATGTTTTAATATATATAAAGGAGGAATAAAAAATGGATAACGCACAAAAAGCAATAATGATAGGTGTAGGCTTATTTGTTACTATTCTTATTATTGCTGCAGTTATGTTAATAGTTACACCAGCAATAGATATGATTAGAAATGCAACAGATGAAGTCACACAATTATCAGAAAGTGTACAAAATCGACTTATGCTACAATATGATGATGTTGATGTTACTGGTGCACAAGTAATATCTGCAATTCAACTATATTGTACAGACCAAGATATGGTATTAGAAGTAAAAGCAACAAATGCAGCAGATTATCTTGAGTATGGAAAAGTTAGAGGAAATGGAACTTTAGAATTAGACAAAGCATTAACTTATGATTCTAGTAATGTTCAATCAAAAGTAAGCGTTTTAACAGATAGCTCAGATACTACAAACTATGTACCTTCTTCTGCAAAATATAGAGCAGAATTAATTAGAAGTACAAGTGGAGATGTAATAATGGGAATAAGATTTACAAGAGTAAGTAATTAATATTAGATTTCAAGGTATATAATTTTACAGTTATATACCTTGAAGCCTATATATAGGTATATTTTAAAGATTATATTTGATATTGTTTTTAAAATATATCTATTTGTAAAAAAGGAGGGTTGGATTAGATGGACGAAAATAATATATCAAGAGCATTAATGATAGGTGTTACAACCTTTATAGGAATATTGACAGTTTCTGCTATAATTATATTTTTTAATGCTAGTCTTAATACTGTAAGAAATGCTGGCTCTGGTATGGATTACGGTACAATTTATCGAAATGACATTGAATCCACCCTTTTAATGAGTGGTACAGGAAATTATATAAAAGGTACAAGTGTTATAAATTTACTAAGTTATTATGAACAAGATACAAAAGTAACTATGTCTGTTCAAAATATAAAATACATAGATAATGGTGGACAAGTGCAATTATATGAGAACATAACAATCGAGTCTAATGATCCAAACGTAAGAAAAACTGCATATAATAGTGCTTGTAGATATATAATGGATAATCAAGATTTTACAATTGATGTTCAAGATGTAGATACACAAATTGGAACAAAAATAATAACTATAAAAGGAGTATAGATATGGATGGAATTTTACAAAGAGTGGTGTCTATAATTATTGCTGTAGCTATATTCTTTATATTACCTGTTTACATTGCTTATGAAAAAAAAGATGATATATCATATGCACTTGCATTAAAAATAACAACAGATTTTGTGGAAAATGTTAATTCTAGAGGATATATAAGTGCAGATATGTATAATAGTTTTATATCAGAGCTATCCGTAACTCAAAATACATATGATATATATTTAGAGCATACAGCAAAAAAGTATAATCCCGTAATTTATTCATATACAGATGATTTAAAGACAATAAGAGCAAAATTTGATTATAATTTATATAAAGATCAATATAAAGAAGGACAAATAGTTGTGTCTGATGGTGCAAATGCTGGAACATACAATAATTTAGTGCTTGCATATGATCTGTCTGAAAAAAAATATACACAAGATCAAATTTTATCTGTAATAGATTCTACAGATAAAAGACTTACTCTTAATACAAATTTAGATACATATAAAAATATGGATTATAGAAGTTTGCCAGCTATTTCTAGTATATATGAAATTGAAGGAAGTGATGATCCACATAATATTTATACTATGAATGAGGGAGATGAATTTAGTGTTATTATAAGAAACAAAAACACAACAATGGCAACTATAATATATAATGCAATAACTTTTGGACTTGCTGGAAATAATAACACAAGGATATATGTAAATTATGGTGGTACAGTAAAAGCTGAGACCTATAGAAACAAAAAAGTTTTTGATGATACAGAAAATCATAACACTGATACAAATGATCCTAATATTTCATCACTTGTAAATTCATATATTTCAAATGGACTTGTAGTTCTTCTTAATGGAGAGTATAACAATGGAGCTACACATTCTAATACAACAAATGTATGGTCAGATTTAAGTGGAAATTTAAATAATGCAGTATTATCTAATTTTGATTTTAACGATGAATCTGGATGGAGATTTGATGGATTACATTTTACGGGAAAGGAATATGTTGGTATTAGTGATTTAGATTTTGATGAAATGACACTTGAAGTTGTGGTAAGATTTGATAGTATAACTGATACAAATAATCCAACTCAGTCTGTATTAAGTAATATAAATTCTGGAGGTGCTGGAATTATATTTAATCAGTTAAATAGTACAGATGTGAGCAAAAGAGGAAAAATTTCTTTTGATATTTATACAGAAGATGAAAATGGAAATGTAAGTACTACTCCTTCTTCAGTAGTCGGAAATGATGTAATACAAGCAAACAAAGTATATTCTATATCTGCTTCATTTGGAAGAGTTAATTTAGATACAGATGAATCTGGTATGGCATATGAGAGTTTTGTACAGCTTCTTGGAATAAATGGCAATGTAGATGGAAAAGATTTTTCAGGTACATATTATAAACCAGCTACAGGATCAAATTTTATTATAGGTGGAAACCCTTTGGCTGGAGTTGGAGCAAATACTCAGCTTAAAGGAACAGTATATTCAGTAAGAATATATAATAGAGCATTAACAGAAGAAGAAATAAAGCAAAATTATGAAATAGATAAGCAAAAATATTCAATTGAGTAAAGGAGGAATGGCATTTGGGAGATGCAGCAAACCAAGCTATAAGTCTAGGCGTTGGAATATTTATTACATTATTAATAGCATCTGGTGTTATATTTATATTTTCCCAGATGCAAGATGTGTATAGTGAAGTTAGTGCAACAGACACTAATATAGCGGCACAATTTGGAGAATATGCTATGTATGATAATACAACATTAACAGGGCTTGAAGTAATTAATTGTGCAAATAAATATTACAATGAAAATATGGTTGTAGTAAGTTATATGGGAAGAGATGTCAACAATGTAGATGGAATACAATATTTAGAACAACAATTAAATAATGGCTTTTTAAGTTATGATCAAAAATATTCGTCAATAATAGAAGAAGTAGAATATGATGGAATAATGAAGACAAGAATAACTTTTACTAGAATATAGGAGGTGATAATATGGAAAATGCAAGTGAGGCTATTTATCTTGGAATATATACTATGATATTTGTAATTGCATTATCTTTGACAGTATTTCTTTTTTCATCAATGCTGGACTATTCAGAAGATGCATATGAGTATATGCATTCTTTAGGAAATGATGCCGTTATAATAAATGCTCCTACAAATAGACATTTACTTTTAGATGGCCAAGAGGTAATTTCATATTATTATAACTATATAAAAAAAGATAGATTTTCTGATGATAATTATAACAATAATGTTATTGTATCAATAAATTTACATACAAAAGATGAATCCCCTTTAATGCTTGAAGATAATAATGTTTCATATAAAGATTTATTAGAAAAGATAGGATTAAATAATAAATATATTTTAACAGTAAGTGATAATACAAATGATACAAATACATATATTGATATAATTAAAGCAACAGATGAGGAGATACAAGAACTTTGGTAATATGGAGGAGGGATTATAATGAAAGATGCACTAAGCATGGTTTTAGCTGTGATTTTACTTGTTATTCTTATAATTATTCTTCCACTATATAATTATTTTGAAAGACAGGATGATATGTCATACAATACAGCATTAAAAACTGTTACTATGTTTGTAGATGAAGTAGCACAAAATGGTTATTTAGATCAAAATATGTATGATAAGTTTATACAAAGACTTGGAGCTACAGGAAACTCATATGAAATACAAGTAGAAGCTCAAAAGAGAATAATAACAAATGATCCGGATAATACATTAAATCAAGATGATCCTAAATATATTGAACAATATAAATCATATTATAATAAAGATATTTTTAATGATGAAACAGGAAGTACAAGCACAATAATATCAAAAGATAATTCACTTAAAAATAGTGCATTTTTCTTTGATGTTGGAGATAAATTTTATGTTAGAATAAAAAATACTAATACAACTATGGCATCAGCACTTTTAGGGGCAATTGTTCCTGGAGCTACTAATGAGAAAATAAACATATCATATGGTTCTACTATAAAGAATAATAACTGGGAAAATACCGATATAAGTCAACTTTATCAAAGTGATATATTAATTAGTATATCACTTGAAAATCCAAATACTCCAGATCAAAACAATGGTTTTCCAGAATATAATTTTGAAAATTCTCAAGATAGAATCTTAAAATTTAGGGTTAAAATTTTAAATGCAGATGATACAGATATTGCAAGTAAAATAACCAATAATATTAGATTAATAGGAAAAAATCCTAATTGTTATATTTCTCCATCTTCAATATCTACAGGAACAGATGAGGGAGAATACATAGTAGAATTTATATTAGATGAGTCTAAAAGAGATAATTATTTTTCTACCAATGAATATAACATTTTACAGTGCTTTTTACCAGCAAATTCAATTCAAGGAAATTTTACTAAAAATGCTAGTGCAAGCTCTGATCAATTAATTATAAAAATTAATAATGACATTGAAGTTCCAGAACAATAATTAAGGGGGTGAAAAGGTGAAGATTACTGATTTTGCACTTATATTTATAGCTATTACATTACCGTTTATTATAGTATTATATATAAATATAACTTTTACAATAAAAGCAGAGGAAATGGAGTTATATTATCAAAATATAATAAATGCAGCCACAGATGATGCTGCATATCAAATGAAACAAGTAGAAAGTCAAGATAAACAAATAGATTATGGATATTCAGGGGACTCAAATAAAAAAATAAATGTAAATGCACAAGTGGGAGTAGATGCTTTTTTTGATAGTATGTATAATGTATTACAAATAAAAGGAAATGAAGCTGCAGAATCATATTTAAGCCTTTTTGTTCCAGCTGTTGCAATTATAGAATATGATGGAGTTAGAGTATCTGAAAATGAAACTATTATAGCAGAAGATGGAACATCTCATGTAAAAAGAGTATTAAAACCTAAAAGATATTTTACATATACGTATTCTATTGTAAGAAACGGAACAGATTATGATTTTATTCCTGGAGGTCAATCTTCAAATGTTGTATCTACTCATACAATTGAATTTACAATGGATAATATGATAGTACATAGAGGATATGATTATCTATATAATGAGGATATACCTACACAAACGTTTTATATAGATGATGAAAAAAATAATAGTTCATTAGTGACTGGTGTTGTAGGTGAAGAAAGCGTAAATGATTTAAGATCAAGATTAACATCTCATTTATTGGATATTAGAAAATCTATAATTGCAAATACAATTGCAAGTGAAATGTCTTATGCTGTAAATGCAAATAATACATATGCAAGACAAGCAGGAGTAACATATAATTTTTCTTTTCCAGTAACTTCAGAAGATGAATTATATAATATGATAGATGGTGTAGGAATAATTGCTTTTGTACAAGGAATATCTGTTGGTAATAAATATTTAAATGCAACTGCTTCAGGAATGAGTACATTAGAATCTGCTACAAGATATTATTTTACTGCACCAAGTAGAGACTCTAAAATACAAATGAATTTATATCATAAAGATTTAAGTTGCCCAGAGTATGAATTGTCTAGAATAGCAGATATGACTCCTAGGTATGCTACTTCAAGACAAGAAGCTGCTACTGCTACTACAACTGGTACACTTGATTCTATAAAGCAAACTTTTACTGGATTTTATCCATGTCCAATATGCAATCCATAATTAAAGGAGGTGTAACTTAGTGGAAAATTTTGTTCCATCATATAAAAATGAAGAAGAAAGACTAAAAATTAGAAAAGAAAAGGATAGAAAAGATAAAATAAGAAATACAATAATAGCTGTAGCAATAATTACAGTAATTATTGCTATAGGCGTGCTAAGTTACATTTTAATTAATTTAAATTATAGTAAATATGAGCATTATGAAACAAAAATGAAAATTTATGGTTTTGATATAGTATACGATAATGGTAGTGCTAAAACAAAGGAAAAAGTTACAAGATCTGAAGCTATAAAGATGATTTTATCTTGTGTATACAATGTTCCAGATATAGAAGGAATAGCAATGTCTACAGATAAAACTTATTCAAATGCTATATGGGTAGAATATGCTAAAAAGCAAGGAATAGTTGGACAAGAAGAGATCACTGAAGAAAATGCAGATGATAGAGTAAAATATCAAGAAGTACTTGTGTGGCTTTATAATGTAAAATCTAAAATTTTACAACAAACACCAGATACAGAAGCAAAAGTTGAAGTAAAAGATATAAATGCATATAACGCAGATCAAAGACTTGCTATATATGATCTAATAAATTCTAATGTAATAGTTACTAATACTAAAAATATAAATGGAAATCAAAGACTATTTAAAGGAAAATTAAATGAACTTATAGTAAATTTTGCAGAAGAATATAATACAATTACTGTTGCAGATGCAAGAATAAATATAAATGATGAAAGACTTCCTAGTAATGTAGCAGAATATCCATATACATTGTCTGGAATTTCAAAAGATATTTACGAATTAGATTTTATAAACAGAGGAGCAAATGGATTTATATTACCAGTGGATTTTTATGCAGAAAATAAACAGTATTATGCACAAATAAAAGATTTTGCAGAAAGCTATTATACTTATTTAGTAAATGTAGATTATAATAATATAACAGTCGAGCAAATGAAAAGAAGGCTTAAAAAATATGCTTTACAAGAGTTTGATGATAATGTTTTAAATGAGTATGTAGAATATGTAAAACAAAATAATATAAAGCTTACAGGTACTGCTCAAGCACAATTACCTTGTATATATTTTGATGGTCAAGATTATAGAGTAAGAATGAAGATTGAAATGAAAGTTGAATCTTCAAATACAGACACTAATCTATTATTTAATGATGTCTTGAGTGGAAATATAAAGTATAAAGAAAAAGAATATACATTATATGCAGATATAATGATGGCTAAAAATGAAAATTCAGATACATTATTTGTTAAGGAAGGAACTATAGAAACTATGCTTGTAAAAAATGAGAATGATATAGTTAATGCAGGTGAGTAATATGAAAAAAGTAGGATTTTTATTTGCATTAATAATACTAAGTATAATTTGTATACCTAATGTACATGCATATGATACAGGAAGAGAAGTGTATGTAAGACATATTAATAGAGATACAGGAGCAATAATAACTAATTTATCTAATACAACTCAAGAGGTAATAGATATAAATGGAAATCAGTCTTTACTTACAAATGGAAGATCTGATGATGCAGAAATTGAATATAATGAATATTATAATTTTGATGTGTCTGCAACTATGAATATTACAAAATCTTTAGTTGTAAAATCAGAAGGAAAAAATTATAAATATTTGGGTGCAAATGTATGTACTATGTATAGTCTTGATGAAGCATATGAAATAATGGAACAAAAAAAGAATGCGTTTAGAGCTGGTACATCAAGCCTTGACATAGAATATGATAATACTTCTAATACTTCGTATTTTATTACCAAGCAAACACAAGCAAATGATGTAACTATTGTAGATTTTTATTATACTGAACAAAGTTCAACAGAAGTATCACCAAGACTATTGAGTAATACTAATGTGTGGACTGGAAATGATGCTAGCATGTTATCAGATATAACATATGTACCAGCAGGAGGAAGTGTACTACCATATTTTGTTACACCAAAGTATGTAATTAAAGATTTATCATATGAAAAAATAATAGAAAACGGAGAAGTATATTATAAAGTAAATAATTTCAAGGTTTATAGATTAGAAAGCTCATATTTAAAATCTTCAGATACAGTAAATAAAGATGGAAAAGAAATATCAGGACATTTGGTAGGACCAACAGATGATACTGTATTTTCTGGTATAAATGAAATAATAGATTTACCAGTACAAAATGGTACAAAAGATGAGATAACGAATGAACTTAATGCATTGCTTTCATCTTCAACAACAAAAGAAATACCAAGCAATAATACATTAGATAATATAGAAGGAGAAAATTCAGTTGCAAATGATTTTGTAACAGGTGGATTTATTGTAAATTATAGAAAATATAATGGATTAAGAAGTGCAAAAGGGAATGTAACATATAATACTTATGATGTTTTAACTGCACAGACATCTGGTGGATTTGAAAGTGAATCTGTAAATGAGCATTTTATAAATGTATATACACCAGTTCAGCTTGCTATACCAGAGATTACGACTATAAGCAATACTAGTGCAAATCATACAAATACTTCATCATCTACAGCAATTTTAGCTGATGATGCGACATTTGAAATAAAACTTAGATGTACTGATAGTAATTTTGAATATTATAATAATGTAAGTGATTATATGAGAGCAGATTTTGTTGACTATTATTATTTAATATTTGATTTTGATATAGTACATAATGGTAGAACATATACAAAGGGAACAGCAGTTAGAATAAGAAATACAGCAAGACAGAACAATGGATATACATATTTTAATGCAACAGTTGCGCCAAATGAAACACTATCTAGAGATGCGTCAAATCATAAAATAATTGTACTTGCTGCAGCTTCTAATATGAATTCAGACGCGCTATTACAGTATGTAGTAGATCAAGAAGTTGCAATCCAGGTAGATAAGACACAAGATGTAACTACTAGAAAATATATTAATGATTCAGGAAATAATGAAGTATCATTTTTAAATGATATAGATGCAGTTACTTCATATAATGATCCACAATATACAGGTGGATATAGATTTTATGCAGATGGATATTATTTTGCAATGCAAACAATAACGGTAAGAACTATGTCAAGAATTTATGACTTTAAAATTTCTGATTGTACAGATTTAGCATATAAGAGTGCTTTTAGAAATAGTGATTTTTCATTAATAGGAAATAATTACTATTCTGGAACAAGAAGATTATTTGTGTATACAAGCAATAATAAAGAATATACTACCTTAGTAGATAGAGATATTGATACTTTAAGAATAAAAGGAACGTCTTCTACAAAAACATTACCGCTTGGACCATATAAACATACAACAGCAAGCTATTTGTCTGCTCCAAAACTTGGATATAGAATAGCTTTTGATTTAAAAACCACCGGATATTATACAGCAGATTCTAGTAGTACAAAACAAAGGCAAATACGAATAAAGCCTACTTACTATTATATTTCAAAAGATGGTGCTACATTAATTAGGGATATAGATTTATATTATAAAGATTCATCAGGAAAATATAAAAATTTTGAAGGAAGTAATTATACTATTTATTTTACGCCAAATGATGGATATAGGTATACAAGTAATGCATCTACTGCTGATGTATCATCAATGTCTACTAATTTGGAATCATTAAATATAGGAAGCTCTAGTGGTGAATTCTATTTGACAGACAAAATGATGAGTAGTGATGATACAGGGTATATTCAGTCATGGTATGGAGAATTTAAACTTCCAAATACAACTATTGCAACAAGAAGTGGAGATAGTATAGATAATGCATTAACAGATGGATATATTGGTGTTAAATTTGATATAACATGTGTAGATACAAATTTAAATGAAACAATATCATACAATACTAATAATAAATCTGCAAGTTCACAAGTAAATACAACACAGTGGGATTATGAAGGATATTTAGGATTTTCAAATCCAGGTCAACCTATAAGTGAACAGACAAGTTTAAGACTACAACTTGAAAAAGGAATATGGATAATAAATACACAGGATGTATATGATTATATTAAAGGCACAGTGGTATTATTTGATACTGATGCAAGAGCAGCAGATGATATTAATTAGAGAACAAGCAATGCTTGTTCTTTTTTTGTCTTATTTTGAGAAATATTTAATAAAGTAAGTAAACTTTGAATAGATATATATTAGGGTGGTATATCTTGAAAAGGAGACTTACTTTTTTGTATTTTGTGTCGGGAGTTTTAGCAATAGTAATTGTTGTACTTGCTATATTTGACTTAAAAAAAGTGGAAAAGATAGAAAAAAAGGAGGAGGAAAAAATAAATTTTGAATCAAAAGAAAATATTGAACTATATAATACTCAAAATGACAAAATAGAAGAAGTAAATCTTAATTATTACTTGTTATGTGTTGTAGCATCAGAAATTCCATTTAAATACGAATATGAAGCAATAAAAGCACAAGTAGTTGTAGCAAGGACATATTTGTTTAATAAGATTGTAAATAACTTAGAAGAAAAGGGTGATGTTTGTAATGACTATAGGCACTGTCAAGCATATACACCATTAGAAAAATTAAATGAAGCGTGGAAAAATAAAGGGTTTTCAGATGAAGAAATTGAAGCTGGAGAAACAAAAATAAGAAAAGCAATATTAGATACGAAAAATCAAGTAATTGTATATAATGGAGAAATTATTAATGCGTTATTTCATGCAAGTAGCCCCCAAAAAACAGAAGATGCAAAAGCTATATGGTCATGTGAAGACATACCGTATTTAAAATCTGTGGAAAATATTGAAGATGAAACATATGAAAATAGAACAAGTCAGACAGTTTTGCCATATTCAGTATTTAAAAATACATTAATAGAAAACGGATATGTAGAGAATATAACAGATGAAGAATTTTTAAATATAGATATAAATGAATATACTGATAGTGGAAGAGTAAAAACAATAAAAGTAGGAAATTGTAAAATTAAAGCGGAAGACTTAAGAACTCTTTTTGGAATAAAATCTACTAATTTTATATTAAGTGTAGATAGTGAAAATATTGTATTTAATGTTATTGGATATGGACATGGTGTAGGACTTAGTCAAGTAGGAGCAAATACATATGCTAAACTTGGAAAAACATATGACGAAATTATTCATCACTATTATACAGGAGTAGATATAGTAGATGGATATGAGTATACGAAGGAGAAATGATTAAATGAAAATAAAAATAGAGAATATTTTTAAAAATATAGTTAATAAATTTCATTTTAATAAAGATAGTGAACAAGCTAAAGTAATTAAATTTAGTAGAGAAAGTATAGATAAAATAAATTCAGAAGAAGAGAACATTTCAAGAAAAAGAAAAGGTGCATCTAACATTGAAGTTAAAATAAAAAAAGAAAGAATACCTATTAATAAAAACATTAAAAAAGTATTTGTAGCAATGGTATTACTTTTAATTTTAACAACAACTTTAAATATACAGTATAAAGATTTTTTTTATACTGAAGAATATCAACCAAAAGATATAAGTAGTGTTTCTGTATCAAGTAATATAGATAATGTTAATGTAGATGATAGTTTAAATGAAGATATAGAAGAAAAAAGTATAAAGGCAACAAAAGCGGAAGAAAAAGTGGTTACTAAGAAAGTAGAAGAAAAACTTGTTTTTTCTCCACCGTTAAATGGAGAAATACAGAAAATGTATTCTTTAGATAAAGTTATATATTCAAAAACTCTTGAGCAATGGAAGACTCATGACGGGATAGACATTTCAGCAGATGAAGGTACAGAAGTTAAATCTATAGAAAAAGGTGTTGTAGATAGTATACAAAATGATTCGTTTTATGGAACTACTATTCAAATAGAACATAAAAGCGGATATAGAAGCGTATATTGTAATTTGGATGAAAATGTATATGTAAGTGTTGGAGATAGTGTTATAAAAGGACAAAAGATAGGAAAAGTTGGAAATACATCGATTGGAGAGTATTTAGATGATCCACATCTTCATTTTATGCTTTATTTAAATGATGAGAGTATAAATCCTACATATATTTTTCAATAGGAGGTAATTATTATGGTTGATATAGAAAAAAGGGCAAAATTATTTGCAAATTATATAATTGAAAATAAAGCTACAGTTAGAGCGACAGCTAAAGAGTTTTGTACAAGTAAGTCGACTGTTCACAAAGATGTAGCAGAAAGACTAGAAAAATTTAATCCTTCTCTTGCAGAGGAAGCAAAGAAGGTTTTAGAAGTAAATAAATCAGAAAGGCATTTAAGAGGTGGCATGGCTACTAAACTTAAATATAGTAAAATTAGCTAAATAAATTAATTCGAAATCTATAACTTTGTAATTTAATGTTGCAAAAGATCATTAAATGTAATATAATTGTAACAGAAAGAGGGGTATATATAGTGATTTTTGGTGGACAGGACATAGGTATAGATTTAGGTACTGCAACAATTCTTGTTTATGTTAAAGGAAAAGGTATTGTATTAAGAGAACCATCTGTAGTAGCAATAGATAAAAATACAAATCAAGTGTTAGCAGTTGGACAAGAAGCAAGAAGAATGCTTGGAAGAACTCCAGGTAATATTGTTGCGCTTAGACCATTAAAAGATGGTGTTATATCTGATTATACAATAACTGAAAAAATGCTAAAGTATTTTATAAGTAAAGTATGTGGAAGATTTGTTTTTGCACCAAAGATAATGATTTGTGTTCCTTCACGTGTAACAGAGGTTGAAAAAAAAGCTGTAATAGATGCTGCAAGTCATGCCGGAGCTAAAAAAGTCTATTTAATTGAGGAACCAATAGCAGCTGCAATAGGAGCTGGAATAGATATTTCTAAGCCATATGGAAGTATGATAGTAGATATTGGAGGCGGAACAACCGATATAGCAGTTATATCTTTAGGCGGATCTGTAAAAAGTACCTCACTTAAAATGGCTGGAGATAAATTTGATGAGGCAATCATAAAATATATAAAGAAGAATAGAAATATAATTATAGGGGAAAGGACAGCTGAGGATATAAAAATAAATATTGGATGTATGTATCCTAAGTCTGTTATTGAGAGAATGCTGGTAAAAGGAAGAGATATAACTAGCGGATTACCTGTAGAAATTGAAGTGACATCAGATGAAGTATATAATGCCTTATTTGAATGTGCAGAAAAAATATTAGAAGGTGTACATTCAATTTTAGAAGAAACACCTCCAGAGCTTGTAGCAGATATTTCAGAAAGAGGAATATATATAACAGGTGGTGGCGGAATGGTTTGGGGATTAGATAAACTAATTTCTGAAAAAACAGGTATACCAGTTATGATTGCAGAAGATGCTCAGTCTTGTGTGGCAATTGGCACAGGAAAAGCATTAAATCATGTGGAACTTTTAGAATCTGGAAATGCTATAAAAATTAAAAAATTTTAGAAGTATAGTACTATACTTCTATTTTTTAGTGAAAAAACTTGACATAAATATAAAAGCGTTGTATAATAAAAAGACGTTATAACATAATGTTTCTACTTCAATATTAATATATAGGGAGGAATTTTTATGAAAAATGAAAAAAGAAACTTGCTAAAAAAAATTTATCAGGAGGAGCTTATAAGAATTGATTTTCATATGAGCTTAAATTCAAATCCAAAAGAAAAATTAGAAAATTTTTCAGAACTATTAGTGCAAAAACGGATATACTCAATATATCCAAAGAGCTTATAATGCAAAGTACACACTTTTTGAATATAGTAATTCTATAAGTGATGATTATTTTAAAAATAATAGGAATGATAAGATAAGAGTATTTGAAAATAATAATCATTATATATATTTGACAAAAGGATCATTAGTTATAGTTACTAAACAGTCTGGCAATTGTTTAAAAAATTATAATAGCATACTAGAGATGCTTATGTCTAATTTTATTTGTAGTGATGATAAAATTGTAGATATTAGATATGAGGCAGAGACACAAGACTATATAAGGAAAATAAGTGAAGTAGAAGCTTTTTATAAGGATTTAAATATAGATACTTTTATTAAAGAACAATATAATAAATCAAGAAATAAAAGTAGTTACTATGATAAAGAAAGAATAGAAGAGCATTATTCTTGTGAGTATAAATCTAATTATTTTAATGAGATTGATATATGTCATACAAAAGTTGTCAATTTCTCAACAGCGGAATATTATAATGATTGTATAGGTAGAGTTATTATAGATATTGCTACTAATTATTTTAATTCTGATATCAAAATAAAAAGCTCTAATATAAATGAAATTATAAATAGTTTAAAAGATAAACAATATGAAATATTAATTTCTTCTTTAAGTGATGAATATAAAGATAAATTATTATAATATATTAAAAAAAAGAGATCGAATGATCTCTTTTTTTATTGATCTTAGAGAAAGCCACTTCAGGTTATACCCATTTTTATTGAAAAAATATTTTATATTTATAATTTAAAGATGATTAAAGCTAAAATTTATGTTGAGTATAAATAATTTAAATATTATGCAACTATATTATATATATGATTTAGTCGCATTTTTATACTTGATAAAATATTATTAGAATATTAAAGAAAATTTAAAGCTTATCTAGTAATAGAAAAAATATAATTATTTATATATTTTTTATTATAATATTTTGGTTTACAAACCATAAAAAAAATAGTATAATTTAGAAATGAAATGGAGGGAGAATCTTGGATAAAACAGTAAAAGAAGTTTTTAAAAATTGTGTAAGAGATAATAATTTATTTAATGATGCAAGTATAAAAGAAATAAAGTTTTCTAAAAAATTGAATGCTGTTATACTCGATTCTTATAGTGATGAAAATATACCCAAAGCTGATATTGAAGAGTTTGAAAGATGTGCAAAAAGGCAGTATGATCTTTCTAGCTTTAAAATAAATTATGCATATACAGGCAATGTAAAAGATATAGAAATAAATGATGTGTATGGTATTATTTCAAATATAAATAAAAAGTATGATTATACTCAAGATATATTTGAAAATTGTAAAATAGATATAAATAATTATGATTTATCTTTAAATATAGAGTTGGAAAAACCATATTCTAATTTTTTGTGCTTAAAAAGAATTGATAGTTATATAAAAGATAGTTTAGATATTCAGTTTGGTAAGGGACATAAGGTGTTATTTAAGGATATACCTGGGTGTAAAGTATCTACTAAAGAGGCTGAAATTGTAAAAATCGAAGATTTAAATAAAGAATTTAATATAATTGAAAATGAAAAAAAGGAAGAGAAAGTTGCAAATTCACAAAAAGAAAAGCCAAAATTTATACCAAGACCACCACTTACTGAAGAAGAAAAAAAAGAAAGAGAACTTGCAAAAGAACCACAACCAGATAATGTATTATTTGGAATTAATATTCAAAATCCAGTGTTAACTAAAATTGAAGATATTAAACCAGATGGACAAAGAGTGTGTATAAACGGACAAATTGTACTAAAGGATAATAGAGAATTAAAAAGTGGCAAAATTCTTTTAACTATTGATGTAACAGATAAAACAAGCACAGTATCTTGTAAGTTATTTTTAGATAAACAAAAATTCGAAATAGTTGATGGAAAATTAAAAAAAGGTGACTATATACTACTTCAAGGCAGAGCTCAAATGGATTCTTTTTCAAATGAAATTACTATAATGGTAAATAATATTTGTAAAGGTGAGAAACCAGCTGAAAGAATGGATAATGCTCAAGAAAAAAGAGTAGAATTACACCTACATACACAGATGAGCGCAATGGATGCAGTAACATCTGCTACAGATTTAATTAAACAAGCAATAAAATGGGGACATAAAGCTATTGCTATAACAGATCATGGTGTCGTTCAGTCTTTTCCTGAGGCAAATCATGTTATTGTAGATAACTATGCTGGACTAGTAGAAAAAGAGGGAAAAGTAACGACTCAAGATATATTAGATGCAGCACCTATTAAAGTAATATATGGAGTAGAAGGATACTTAGTAAAAGATGTTGAGCCAGTTATTCCTCTTCAAGATACGTATTGTGTGTTTGACCTCGAAACAACCGGATTTGATGCAGATTTAGATGGAATAACAGAAGTTGCAGTTTGTAAGGTTAAAAATGGAGAAATAATAGATGAATTTACAACTTTTGTAAATCCAGAAAAACCAATTCCATATAATGTACAAGAACTTACTCATATAACTGACGATATGGTAAAAGATGCTCCTAAAATGAGTGATATGATACCAGAGTTTTTAGAATTTGTAAAGGGAAGTGTCCTTGTAGCACATAATGCACATTTTGATATTAGTTTTATTGCAAATAAGGCAAAAAAATTGGGACTAGATTTTAAACCATATGTAATAGATACATATGAGATTTCATTAGAGTTGTATAATGCAGTTGAAAATCATAAACTAGGAACGTTAGTAGAGTATTTAGGTATCGAGCTTGAAGGAGCACATAGAGCAATTAATGATACACGAGCTACAGCTAAAATGTTTATTAGAATGAAAGAAGACTGTATTAAAGAAAATATAGATATAAATAATTATATATTTACTAATATAATAGATAAATCTAGAAATCTATCTCCTAACCATATTATTATTTTAGCTAAAAATTATGTTGGACTTAAAAATTTATATAAGCTTGTATCTTATTCACATGTATGGAATTTTCATAAAAAGCCAAAAATATCTAGATCCATGTTAAAGAGATATAGAGAAGGATTGATTATAGGGTCTGCTTGTGAACAGGGAGAATTATATCAGGAAATTTTAGATCATAAAATAGGAAAAAATGATGGAAGTAATATAGAAGAGATAGCGAATTTCTATGATTATTTGGAAATACAACCTTTGGGAAATAATGAATTTTATGAGAGAATTGGTAAAAAAGTAAAAAAGGAAGGGAAAAAATTAAAAGATGAAGAAGCCGAGTATATAAAGCTTACTCATCAAGATTTAATAGATATAAATGTCGAAATTGTTAATTTAGCAGATAAATTAAATAAGACTGTTGTAGGTACATGTGATGTACATTTCATGAATCCTGAAGATGAGATATATAGAAGAATTATACAGGCAGGTCAAGGTTATGATGATGCAGATATGCAAGCACCTTTATATTTTAGAACAACAGATGAAATGCTTAAAGAATTTGATTATTTATCTAAAGAAAAAGCGTATGAAGTAGTTGTAACTAATACTAATCTTGTAGCTGATTGGTGTGATAGAATAAGTCCAATTTCTGATGAGAAATGTCCTCCACATATTGAAGGATGCGAAGATGAAATAAGAAACATAGCTATGGAGAAAGCACATAAACTTTATGGAGATATTTTACCAGAGATTGTGCAAGATAGACTTGACAGAGAGCTAAATTCTATTATTTCAAATGGATATTCTGTTATGTATATAATTGCACAAAGACTTGTTTGGGATTCAAATGATCATGGATATATAGTTGGATCTAGAGGATCTGTTGGATCGTCTTTAGCTGCATATATGACAGGTATTACAGAAGTTAATTCTCTTAAAGCACATTATAGGTGCCCAAAATGCAAATATTCAGATTTTTCAGATCATGGAGTAGCAAATGGATTTGATTTACCAGATAAAAAATGTCCAGTGTGTGGAGAAGATTTAGATAAAGATGGAATGGATATACCATTTGAAACGTTTTTAGGATTTAAAGGAGATAAAGAGCCAGACATAGATTTAAACTTTTCTGGAGAATACCAAGCAAAAGCACACAAATATACAGAAGTTATATTTGGTACTGGTACTACATATAAAGCGGGAACTATAGGTACCGTAGCTGAAAAAACGGCATATGGCTTTGTTAAGAACTATTTTGAAGAAAGAGGTATAAATGTTCCATCTGCAGAAATAAATAGACTAGCTCAAGGCTGCACTGGTATAAAAAGAACAACAGGACAACATCCAGGTGGAATTATCGTTGTACCTAAAGGAAGAACAATATATGAGTTTTGTCCTGTACAGCATCCTGCAGATGATCCATATTCAGATATAGTTACAACTCATTTTGATTATCACTCAATAGATAAAAACTTGTTAAAATTAGATATACTAGGTCATGATGATCCAACAGTTATACGTATGTTACAAGATATTACAGGAATTAATCCTACAAAGATACCTTTAGATGATAAAGAGACAATGGGAATTTTTTCATCTACAGAACCTTTAGGAGTTACACCAGAACAAATAAAGTCTGAAGTTGGAACTTATGGAGTGCCAGAGTTTGGAACTAAATTTGTAAGAGGAATGTTAGTTGATACAAAGCCTACAACTTTTGAAGAATTAATTCGTATATCAGGACTTTCACATGGTACAGACGTATGGTTAAATAATGCTCAGACTTTAATTGAAAAAGGAATAGTTACATTAAGTGAAGCTATATGTACACGTGATGATATAATGATTTATTTAATAAGTAAGGGTCTTGAGCCAGGACTTGCGTTTAAAATAATGGAAATTGTAAGAAAGGGTAAAGCTCCTAAAAAATTAACACCTGATATGGTTGAAGAAATGAAAAAACATGATGTTCCTGATTGGTATATAGATTCTTGCTTTAAAATAAAATATATGTTCCCTAAAGCACATGCTGCAGCTTATGTTACAAACGCTTTTAGGATTGCGTGGTTTAAAGTACATATTCCCAAAGCATATTATGCAGCTTTTATGTCCATAAGAGCAGATGAATTTGATAGTGAATCTATGTTATATGGAAAAGAACGTGTACTTGCAAAAATGAGAGAAATAGATAATCAGGGAAATTCTGCATCTCAAAAAGATAAAAATATGTATCCAATACTTGAATTAGTACTTGAAATGAATGAGAGAGGAATAAACTTTTTACCAATAGATTTATATAAGTCAACAGTAAATAAATTTACAGTAGAAAAAGATGGTATAAGACCACCATTTTCTGCACTTACAGGATTTGGAGAAGTAGATGCTAAAAAGCTTGTTGAAGCAAGAGAAAAGTATGAAAAATTTTCATCTATTGAAGATATGATAATAAAATCTAAAATAGGTAAAGTAGCAGTGGAAACATTAAAGCAATCAGGATGCTTAGATGGAATGCCAAAATCTGAGCAAATGGATATATTTGATATGTTATAAAATAGCTTATTTACTGGAATTACTTGAATTATTTAATTTTCTCGTGTATAATATAAGCATAAAGGGGTGATTGCTATGAAATTAGACTTAACTGGAATTAGAATTGAAGTTACAGATGCTATAAGAAACTTTACAGAGAAAAAAATTAAAAAACTAGATAAGTTTTTTGACGAAAACACAATTTGTCATGTAACATTTACAGACAAAAGTAAAGGAAAGCAACGTGTTGATATGAGAATAGAATACAGATCACGTACTTATTTAGCACAAGAAAATACAGATGATTTATATTCAGGAATTGATGCTTTAGTTGAAAAAATAGAAGGACAATTAAGAAGAGATAAAGCAGCAATTGAAAAACAAAGAAGAACAGGTATACCAGAAATGGAGACTACTCAAGAAGATCAGGACGAATAATATAAACGAATAGCTGTGCAATGCACAGTTATTTTTTATACATAAAATGTTGACATAAAAACGTGAATGTGGTATAATTAAATCATGGTTGAATAGGTAAAATACATAATAATTATTAGTACATCCAACTAAATATATAATTATAATAGGAGGAAAATATTATGAAAGCTAAAAAAATGCTAATAATAGCATTTATACTTTTTCTTGCTTTCGGATTCTTCATGAATTCATCTTTTATGAATGCAAAGAAAAATGAAGTGTACGGAATGCTAAAGGAAGAGTACGGGCTTTCTTCAGATACAGATACTAAAGAAGAAATAGAACAACAAGAGATAGAAAGTACTGAAGAAGTCGCGCAAACAGATGTAAAAGTTACATCAAGAGGTAGCTCTAATGAAAAGAGGAGTAATGAAAATATCGTTTGGGATTATTTAATCGAGCAAGGATACTCTGCAATTCAAGTAGCAGGTATAATTGGTAATATGTACCAAGAGAGTGGAGTAAATCCTGCTAGGGAAGAAACAAATGGTATTGGATATGGTTTAGTCCAATGGTCTTTTGGACGTAGACAACAGCTTGAATCTTATGCTTCAAGTAGGGGAAAATCAGCATCTGACATATATGTACAATTAGAGTTTCTAGTTAAGGAACTTAGAGAAGGTAAACAACTTCGCGGTACATATGCTGAGCAGTTTGCTAACCCTTACTCAGTAGATCAAGCTACAGAGGCTTTCTGTTGGGGATTTGAAAGACCTCATAAAGACCATGCTAATATGGCCAACAGAAAGAAACAAGCTTGGGCAGCATATTATAGAAATGTGGACAGATAATACTGTTCACATTTCTTTTTTTTAGTAATATAATATAAATTTACAATTAGATGTTGACATAATTTTAGAAGTATGGTATTATAAAAATACGATGAGAGTGTGTATAAGCATTTATGTGAGCTACACAACCTGTATAGGTACACTTGAAAGATATTTTCATAAAAGGAGTCTCATAAGGAATCTTTTTATGAGAATATCTTTTTTTATATCAATATTAATATAGCGATAGATATTTTCAAATTTGAAAGGAGGTATACGAAAATGCAAATATGTGTTAATGATTTAAACAAGGTATTTGTGGTAAAGAGTGGTGGATTTTTTAAATCTAAAAATAAGACAGTTGTAAAAGCTGTTGAGAACGTATCTTTTAATATTAATAAAGGTGAAATAGTTGCCTTTATAGGACCAAATGGTGCAGGGAAAAGTACTACTATTAAGATGCTTACGGGTATAATTCAACCTACTAGTGGAACTATTAATGTTTCAGGACTTACACCATCTAAAGACAGAAAGAAACTTGCTTATAAAATTGGATGTATGTTTGGACAAAAATCTCAATTATACATGCAACTTACAGTAAGAGATAGTTATAAATTACTCTGTAGTATGTATGATTTAGATAAAAAGAAAACAGAGGAAAAAATAGAAGAAATATCTAAACTTTTTAAAATAGAAGATCTTTTAGATAAAGTCGTAAGAAAACTTTCGCTTGGACAAAGAATGATATGTGAAATAGCTGGAAGTATTTTACATGATCCTGAAATTATTTTTCTGGATGAGCCAACAATAGGACTTGATATATTTGCTAAAGCAAGAATTAGAGAAATAATTAAAAAAATGAATGAAGAAAAAGGCACAACTATATTTTTAACAAGTCATGACATAGGAGATGTAGAAGCTTTATGTAGTAGAATCATTATAATAAATGATGGTACTATAGTTACAGATTCTACTATATCTGATTTAAAGTCTAAATATCTATCAACTAAGAAAATAAAAATATCTTATGATGCTATACTAAATACTAATAGTTTTAAATATAAAGTGGATAATGTTAATGGATATATGATTGAGCTTACCATAAACACAGATAAAGTCAATATTGGAGAATTATTATCATATTTTACTTCTGTTGGAAATATTGTAGATATTCAAATAGAGGCAACTCCTTTAGAAGATGTTATAAAAAAGATATATAAAGAAAGGAGAAAAGTATGAGAAAATATTTTGAAATTTTTAAATTTAATTTAAAAACAGAATTAAATTTTAAAGTAGATTATTTCTTTTCATTATTATCTTTTGCTGTACACATATTTGTATTTAATGCTTTATGGGATTTTATATTGAAAGATAAAGCAATACTTGGATACACTAAAAATCAGCTGATATGGTATATTATTGTTGGTGAGTTTATAGCTTATTCTATTGGTAAAAAAAATTATTTAAAAGTATCTGATATGATAAAAAATGGAGATGTTGCAAATTTACTTACAAAACCTGTAAGTTTTATAAAATATATATTTGCACAAGAAGCTACATCTATAATAAATATTGGTGTAAATTTATTTTTTGGAATTGTATTTGGATTAATTATGGCTGGAGGTATAGAGTTAACTTTTTTGCAAACATTATTCTTTATTATATCAATAAGCATATCATTGCTAATAGCATTATTTTTACAAATATTAATAGGAATGCTTGCATTTATAACAGAAGAAAATCAATCGTTTTATCTCATTATATCTAAGGCCATGCTACTTTTAATATTTACACCATTAGAATTTTTTCCACAAACTGTTCAAACAATATTAAGATTTATACCGACAACATATATAATATATGCTCCAGGAAAAATACTGGTTGATTTTGACTTAAATATAGGGTTAATTTTAATAGTATCACAGGTGATTTCTTTTGTATTTATTTTTATGTGTGTATATTTATTAAATATGAAAGGAGTGAGAAATATAAATGTTAATGGAGGTTAAAAATAATATTAGATATTTTTTTAATGCCGTAAAAATAGCTATAAGATCTGCTATGGCATATAAAGTAAGTTTTTTAGTACAAGTTATCTTTATGATAATAAATAACTCTTTCTTTTTAATATTTTGGAGTGTTATTTTTAGTAATACTGGTGAAAATTCTGGTATAACTTTTAATAATGTATTATATTTATGGTCATTTTCTACTATAGCTTATGGGGTAACTTATTTTTTCTTCGGGGGTGTTAGAAAGATTAATGATTATATAATAACAGGAAGTCTAGATAGTTTTTTATTACAACCTAAAAATATATTATTAAATGTATTAACATCTCAGTGTAGTTTTTCTGCTTTTGGAGATATTTTATATGGTGCAGTTGTGGGAATAGTTGCAACAAGTGGTGATGCATTTAAAATAATGTTATTAATTATTTTAGGAATATTTGTAAGTGTGTTTTTTATATCCACAGAAATAATATTAAGATCACTCAGTGTATGGATTGGTGATACTAAAACTATAGCTAACAGATATATAGAAATGTTACTTATAACTTTTTCAACGTATCCAGAAAATATATTCAAAACAGGAATAAAGGCTTTATTGTATACAGTAATACCAGTAGCATATCTTGCATATTTACCAGCTAATATAGTGAATGAATTCAATATGTATCAATTAGCATGTGTATTAATAGTAGGAATTATATATTTATTTTTAGCGATATTTGTTTTTTATAAAGCATTAAAAAATTATGAGTCAGGAAATAATATGTCCATGAAAGGGTAAAAAAATAAGTGCATTATATTTGGATTAATTAATCTAATTTTTATAATGCACTTATTTTTTTTGGTTTTTTAGATTTGTAATGAAAATTTTATTTTAAATATATAATATTATTAATAAGTATAATAGATAATATTATTTCGAAAAGTTTGCAAAAATATTACAAAATATTGACAAAACTCTTCAATGCATGTTATACTGATTATGTGAACTTTAACACAAATTTAATATTTTATCAAAAACTAGAATTATGTAAATTAATACCACAATAAAACTACTTAAAACATTGACTGTTATAAAATATTGTGGTATAATAATATTGTAGACTAGATAATAAAACATTAAGGTTTGTTTTATAGGAGGGATGTATTTATGGTAAAATTTTTTAAAAGCGTAAAAAGATTAAGACTTAAAATTGCCAGTATGATACTTTTGATAGTGTTACTTACCTTAGAGTTTAGCCCTTTTGCAGTAAAAGCTACAGCTAATCAATTACAATTTTACTCACCTGGTGTAATTGTAGTTGGTAGGGATTCATTCAATAACAAGAATGTATTCTTTAGTAACTCTACATTAGGTGGTACAACAGCTTACTGTATAGACTATACTTGGGGCACACCAAGTGGTACTATGACATTTAGAGAGTACTTATCAGACCAAGGTTTAGCAATTTTGATACATGGTTATCCAAATTGTACACCAGCATCTTTAGGATGTAACACTGAAGATGAAGCATATATGGCAACACAAATGGCGTTATGGGAAGTATTAAACAGAACTGGTGAATCTCACAAGTCTGGTTTGATATTTAGAGTTGAAAACGTAACACCAAAAGCTGGAATGGAAGGATTCTATGAAAGAACAGTAGCTGCTGCTAAAAAATTAGTAGCATTAGCTGAATCTGATCCTTACACAGATGTACCTGAGTTAATAGTTACTACTGAAAATGCAAAATTAAGCTATATTGATGGAGATGCATTAATGGGACCTTACAAAGTAGATGTAACAGGAGTAGATAAATCTAATGTAAGATCTATAACAGCTACATTAGAAAATGCTCCAGCATCAGCAAGAATTACAGATGCACAAGGTAATACAAAAACAAGTGTATCAAATGGTGATTCTGTATATGTAAGAATGAGCTCTAGTGAAGCAAAAACATCATTTAGATTAGTATTTGCATCAGATGTAGACAGAAAAGTAGGATGTATCTATACACAATCTGCTGCAACACAAGACTATGTTAGATTAGATACAGTACCTAATAGTATGAGTCAACCAATAACAATTAATTGGACACCTGGTGAAAGCTATGGTAGAATTGAGATAACAAAAGTTGACGATACAGATAAACCTGTTGCAGGTGCAAAATTTAGACTTGAAAGAGCTGATGGAACAGTAATTGCTGAAGAAGTAGAAACTGGTGTAGATGGTAAAATTATATTTACTAATGTTCCAGTAGGAGAATATGTATTAATTGAAACTGAAGCTCCAAAAGGATATGCTATAATTGATTCTACTACTAATGTTACAGTTAAAAAAGCTGAAACAACATATGTAGAAGTAGTAAATGAAAGAGTAAGAGGAACAATTATAGTTGTAAAAACAGATGATGAAGAAACACCTATTGAAGGAGTAAAATTTAATATCATGAATGACGAAAGAGAAGTTATTCAAACTATTACAACTGATGCTGATGGTTTAGCTGGTGTAACAGATTTACCATTAGGAACATATTACTACCAAGAAATTGAAGCTCCTGAAAATGTTATTATGGATACAGGTGTATATAAATTAGAATTAGAAAATAAAGGTCAGGTTTTAAGAGTAGACGTAGTAAACGTAAAAATTAAAGGATCTTTAAAAATTACTAAAGTGGATGATAAAAATACACCAATTGCTAATGTTAAATTCGATATATTAGATTCTAATAAAAATGTTGTTGATACAATAGAAACAGATAAAAATGGTGTAGCTGTATCTAAAGAATTGACACCAGGAACATACTATTATAAAGAAATAGAAGTTCCAGATGGTTATATAATGGATTCTACAGAATATAAATTTGACATAAATAATGAGGGCGAATTAAAATCTGTAAAAGTTGTAAACTATCCAGAAAAGGGTAAATTAAAAATAACTAAATATGATAATAAAGGATCAACACTAGAAGGAGTTAAATTTGACATCTTAGATGAAAATAAAAATGTTGTTGATACAATCATAACAGATGAAAATGGTGTAGCTATATCTAAAGACTTACCAGTAGGAACATATTACTACAAAGAAACAGAAGCTCCAGAAAATGTTGTTATGGATGAAGCAGAACATGAATTCATATTAAATGAAAATAACCAAGTTATTCAAAAGACTGTAGTTAATAAACTTGTAGAAAAAGGTAAATTACAAATAACTAAATATGATAGTAATGGATCAACACTAGAAGGAGTTAAATTTGACATCTTAGATGAAAATAAAAATGTTGTTGATACAATCATAACAGATGAAAATGGTGTAGCTATATCTAAAGATTTACCAATAGGAACATATTATTACAAAGAAACAGAAGCACCTGAAAATGTTGTTATGGATGAGGAAGAACATGAGTTTATATTAACTGAAGATAATCAAGTTGTTCAAAAAACTGTTATTAATGAAATTCAAGAAGGTAAATTAAAAATAATCAAAGTAGATGAAAATAGCGAACCTCTAGCAGGCGTTAAATTTGAAATTTACGATGAGAATATGAACTTTATATGTGATATGACAACAAATGAAGAAGGTATTGCAGAATCTGAAGAACTTGAAAAAGGAACTTATTATTATAAAGAAGTAGAAGCTCCAGAAGGAATTGTAATAGACGAGGAACCACATAAATTTACAATTGAATATGACGGACAAAACGTTGTAGAAAATGTTGTAAATAACTTTGTAAGAGGAAAATTACAAATAACTAAATTAGTAGATGGAACAAGTACACCATTAAAAGATGTTAAATTTGCTATATTAGATTCTGAAAGAAATGTTATAGAAGAAATAATAACAGATGAAAATGGTATTGCAACATCTAGTAACTTAACATATGGAACATACTACTTTAAAGAAATAGAAGCTCCAGATGGTTATATAATAGATGGTCAAGAACATGAATTTAGTATTGTTGAAAACAACGACTTAGTAGAAGCTGTTGTATATAACAAGAAAGCTGAATTACCACAAACTGGTGGACTATTAAGTGATGACATGATGATAGTATTAGCAGTTTCTGCAATTAGTATATTAGGATATGTAGTTGTAAGAGCTATATCTTCAAAAAAAGAAGAATGCTAATATAAAATAAGTAAACAAAATAGAAGATAGTGTAAAAACTATCTTCTATTTTTATGTAAATTAATTGCTTTTTATATCTTTATATGATATAATTTAATGGAAAATTTATAAGAAGGAGGAATAATTATGAAATCCCAAAAAAATAAGATTAATATCGAGAAAATTAAAAATAAGCTTATGGATTGGTTTTTGACTGATGAAGGAAAACAAATAATTAAGGAAAGCAAAAATTTACCAGAAGAGGAGAAGAAAAAACTAAAAAAAGAAAGAAATATGTGGATTATATGTATAGTATTTGTACTTATAATAAATAGTATTGGTATTTATTTTTATAGTACAAATAAAGAAGAAAATAGTAATATCCCAATTCAAAATGTAGAAGTGGCTACTAAGGCAAAAAATGAACCTAGAACTATATCATCAGGAGAACTTACAAAGTATATGATAGATGATTTAAATAATATATATGTTAAAATTGCATATACAAAGCTTGGAGATAGCGTTGCATATTCTGCAACATATAATTATGATATTATTCCTCAGGGTGAATTATCATATACAAAATATTTTACAAGTGGAGATTTGACTTCAGCATTTGTAAATGGATATCCATATTTAAGTTATGAAGAAATGGGACTTAAAAGTGAAGAAGAAGCATATATTGCTACACAGCTTGCGGTATATGAGATTATATCTCGTAAAAAATTAGATGGTATATCTAACGGTACATTTTCATTAGATATGATAAGAGCTAGTGAAGAGCAGCATGAAGATATGGTAAATAGAGTAGTAGCTAAAGCTAAAGAAATTGCAAATTATGCTATGGAAAATTCATATAGTACAGATGCTAGTGCTAGTGTAGATTTTGAGAAACTTGAGTTTGATCATGTAAATGATAATTTAACAATTGTTCGGACCAATATATATACATTCTAGTAATGATGAATATGTAAAAAGTATATATGGAGATACTATAGAAGAAATTACAGATTTAAGCTTAAAAAATTATTTTGAACAAAATAATTGTAAAATTGTAGATGAGGAAATGAACGAAATTAATAAAATAAAATCTGAAGATCCATTTTATATAAAAATAGAAGGACCAAGAAATTATTTTGTTCAAGCTACTATAAGTACAAATTTAAAAAAGTTATATACCAAATTATATACATCAGATAATTCTAAAAAACAGTATATTATATTAGATTCAAGAGATCTTGTAGTAAAATCTATAAAATCAATTATTGGTATAGATGTAGAGTATTCAGATGTATATATAAACTTTTTAAATGCTGATAATGAGGAAATAAAAAACATTAGTTATTATATATATGATGAAAATGGAGAAATAGTTCAAAATATTGATGGATTTTCTAAAAATGGATCGTCAATTTCTCTACCTGCAGGAAAATATTATGTACAGCAATATGATGCCCCATCAGGATATATAATAAATCAGACAAAATACGAGTTAAATATAACAGGAGAAGAAGAAGAAATAGAACTTAACATTACAAATGATTCTATTTATTCTTTAACAAAAAACTACTAATTTTTAGTAGTTTTTTTGTTGCCTAAATACGTAAATCTCAATTAAAATTTAAATAATATTATTATTATTAAGATTTATTATATGTAAATATAATATTTATGTAATAATATTAAAAATTAGATAATATTAAAGGAAAAACATTACATAAAAAGTAAAATAAACTATTGCATACTAAAAAGTCTTGTGTTAGAATTCAGTTAAGAAAAAAATAAATTTAATTGATAAATGTGAGATTAGTAAATAGGAAAATATAATTATTTTAAAAAAGAAAATGTTAATGTAAAGTAATAAATAATATAATATAGAATTGGTTAATACACTAAATATAGTTCCCCCAACACTATTAGTTTTAAGTATATAACTCCACATCAGTATGAAATGGAATAAAAGGTGTGGGAAAAGATTTGAAGGATATTATTTTGTCTTTAGTTATTATTTTAAAAAATAAATAATTCTATACGAATGAAATTAAAAAGGAAAAAATAATGAACGGATAAGAGCCTATATGGTAAAAAAGTATTAGTAATTATTTAAGATATTAATTAGTATTAATATTTCGTATATAGAGAAGAGGTTGATAGTTTAAAGAAAAGATAGTTTTAAATTATGATTTTTAAAGATGAGATAATTATTATATTTGAGGTAGGTAAAATTCCTATTATGTAGAGCTCATAAATTTAATTATTTATAATTTAAGTATTATCTAAAAAATTTTATGTCTAAGTTATAGACAGTATGTTATTATATAATGTTTTATATTCATATAAACTATATTATTTAAAAATATTAAATTTAATATTTTTGATAATATACTTATATAAAATATTTAAATATATTGTTATGCGCTTTAAAGAATATTATATAATAAATGAAATTAAATATATTTTAAAAAATTTTTTATTAGTATTTCTTTAAGTTTATTAAGATATAATGATTACTAATAATTATAACAATAGTAAAGTTTAAATATTTGAAGTAATATAAAGTTAATATATAAGTTATACATAAGAGAGGTATATGATAATGGAAAACGATTTGATGTTACCTGTAACAGGAGGTTTTTTTAGTACCGATGGTCTAATAATAGTAGGTGTTGCTATAGCTTTTGCTATAGGATACGTAATATTTTGCATTTTAAGAGAAAATAAAAAAGATGAACTAAAAGGCTTTAATGATGATGACTTTATAAATGATGATAAAACAAGGCAATAGAATGTTTTAAAATGTTTTATAACAACCTAGAGGATATTGTATCTTCTAGGTTTATTTGACTTTAATGATATAATAATGTTGTTGTGAGGTAGAAATGAGTAGTATATATAATTTCAAAGAAAACATAAATCAAGAAGAATTAGAGAATATAGCTAATATATTAAAAGAAGGAGGAATTGTAGTTTTTCCAACAGAAACAGTTTATGGTATAGGTGCAGATGCTACAAATGATAAAGCTGTAGAAAAAATATTTAAAGCAAAGGGAAGACCACAAGATAATCCATTAATTGTGCATATAAGTGATTATGAGATGCTAAAATATGTTGCTACAAATATTAATAGTATTGAAAAAAAGTTAATGGATAAGTTTTGGCCAGGACCACTTACAATAATTTTAAAAAGTAGTAATAATGTAGCAAAGTCTGTAACAGCAGGACTTGATACTGTTGGGGTTAGAATGCCTTCAAATAATATAGCATTAAAAATAATAGAGACATTTAATATACCAATTGCAGCTCCTAGTGCTAATATATCGGGTAGACCTAGTGGAACTAAACTAGAAGATATTTATAATGAATTAAAAGATAGAGTAGACTTATTTGTAGATGGTGGTTTTACAGATATAGGGATAGAATCTACAGTGGTTAAAGTAGAAAATGATACAGTTATAATATTAAGACCTGGTAAAATTAGTTTAGAAGATATAGAAGAGTTAGGAGTTAATGTTAAGTTAGATAAGCATATTTTTGAAGACGTAAAAGAAAATGAAAAAGTAGAATCTCCAGGTATGAAACATAGACATTATGCACCAAGTACAAAAACGATATTAGTAGAATATGCAAAAGATCAAATAATGGTGGATAAAGTGGACAAGTATATAAAGGATAATAAAAATTTAAGAGTGGCTGTTGTATGTTTTGATGAACATGCTAAATATTTTAAAGATAGAAATATTGAGTTTATTAAAATGGGCAGTATAAAAAATCAGCTTCAAATATCTAAAAATATCTTCTCTATATTAAGATATATAGATAAATTAGAATTAGATGTTTGTTTAATAGAAGGAATAAATAAAGATCATATTGGAACGGCAATAGAAAATAGATTAATTAGAGCATGTGAATATAATATATTATAAAAGTAAAAGTTAAAACTTTACTTTTATTTAAATTTGTGTAATAATATAGTTGTTGAAAAAATAGGAGTGATTTGAATGATTTATATTTTAACAGGTGGTCCTGCAACAGGAAAAGGTACAAGATCTGAGATACTTGCAAATGCTTTAAAAATACCACATATAGCAACTGGTGATATGTTAAGAGAAGTTGCTTTACATGATGAAGATATAAGAGAAAAACTTTCAAAAGGAATACTTATATCTGATGAGATAATTACAAAGTTACTAGAGGATAGAATAAAAAAAGATGACTGTAAAGATGGTTTTGTTTTAGATGGATATCCAAGAACATTTAAACAAGCAGAGTTATTAGATGAATTATTAAATAAATTAGGAAGAAGTATAACAAAAGTTATTGAACTTACTGTTCCAGATGAACTTGCATTCAAAAGAATATTGGAAAGAAAAAAATGTGAAAAGTGTGGAAGAGTATATGGTATAGATTTTCCACCTAAAGTTGAGGATGTATGTGATGATTGTGGTGGACATTTAAGTGTTAGAACAGATGATACAAAAGAAACTTTGTCTAAAAGAATTAACACTTATAGAGAAAATGCCAAAGCAATATTAGATTATTATAGACAAAAAGGATTATTAATGACAGTAGACGCATCTTCTAATCCTGAATCTGTAATAGAAGATGCTAAAAAATAAATTAGAAAGTGTGATTTAAAATGATAAGTATTAAAAATTCTAAAGAAATAGAATGTATGAGAGAAGCTTGTAAAGTAGTAGCTTTAGTGTATGAAGAACTTGAAAATAAAATTAAACCTGGAATGTCTACTTTTGAGCTTGACCAAATAGCAGAAAAGAAAATGAGAAGTTTAGGTGCAATTCCCGCAGAAAAAGGATATGATATAGGAATAAGAGGAGTTCCTCCATTTCCTGCATCTATATGTGTATCAATAAATGATGAAGTAATTCATGGAATACCTTCTAAAAAAAGAATTATACAAGAAGGAGATGTTGTAAGTATTGATACAGTCGCTTTAAAAAATGGTTTCAATGGGGATGCAGCAAGAACTTTTATTGTAGGAAAAGGTACTAAAGAGGCACAAAGACTAGTAGAAGTTACAAAGCAAGCATTTTTTGAAGGAATTAAATATGCAAAAGTAGGAAATAGAATAGGTGATGTTTGTCATGCAATAGGAGAATATGTTGCATCACAAGGATATAGTGTAGTTCGCGAGTTTCAAGGACATGGTATTGGAAGAGATATGCATGAAGATCCAGGTATTCCAAATTATGGAAAAGCTGGAAGAGGCGTAAGACTTCAAGAAGGAATGACTCTTGCAATTGAACCTATGGTAATTGAGGGAAAACCAGATATATTAGAACTTAGTGATGGATGGACAATAATAACAGAAGATGGAAGTTTAGCAGCACATTATGAAAATACTATTTTAATAACAAAAAATGGTCCTGAAATACTTACAATGACAAAAAAAGAAAAACAAGAAAATAATGTTAAATAATTTAATACAGAAATCTATTTAAAAATAGGTTTCTTTTTTAAAGTACGTAAATATCAAAAAAAAGTGATAAAACAGTTGACAATATTTATAATTTAAGCTATAATATATGTGTTATATTTTGCTCTAATAGAGCACTAAAGATAATAGGGAGGTAGAAGAATGCCAAAAGATGACGTTATAGAAGTTGAAGGAGTTGTTGTTGATGCATTACCAAATGCAACATTTAAAGTAAGACTTCAAAATGGACATGAGGTTTTAGCTCATATATCAGGAAAGTTAAGAATGCATTACATAAAAATCTTACCTGGTGATGAAGTTAGAATTGAGTTATCTACATATGATTTAAATAAAGGCAGAATTACATGGAGAAAAAGTAAATAACCTATTATTTAATAACTTAGATATAAATAGTCTTTTTGAAGCGGCTGTAAAAGAATTTAAGCCTAGAATTCTTTTATTTTAAAAAGATTATTTATTATATATAATTTTATACTTACTTTTGTTAATTAATTAACAAAACTTTTAGGGAGGATTTAAAATGAAAGTAAGACCATCTGTAAAGAAAATTTGTGAAAAGTGTAAGGTTATCAGAAGAAACGGCGTAGTTCGTGTAATCTGTGAAAATCCTAAACACAAACAAAGACAAGGTTAATTTGGGGGGTATAGTAAATGGCACGTATAGCTGGAGTAGATTTACCAAAAAACAAAGTTGCAGAAATTGGACTAACAGCAATATATGGTATAGGACGTTCTGCATCTAGAAAGATATTAGCAGAAGCTGGTATCGAAACAACAAAAAGAGTAAAAGATTTTACAGAAGATGAAGAAGCAAAAATCAGAGAAATAATCGAGAGAGATTATGTTGTTGAAGGAGATCTTCGTAAAGAAGTAGCTTTAAACATTAAAAGATTAATGGAAATTAATTGCTACAGAGGACAAAGACATAAAAGAAAATTACCTGTTCGTGGTCAAAGAACAAAAACAAATGCTAGAACAAGAAAAGGTAAAGCAATAGCAATAGCAGGTAAGAAAGGAGTATAGTAAAAATGGCTGATAAGAAAAAAGTAGTATCAAAGAAAAAAGTTAAAAAGAATGTATCAACTGGTGCTGCACACATTCAATCTTCATTTAACAATACTATTGTTACAATGACAGATTCTCAAGGTAATGTATTATCATGGGCTAGTGCTGGTGGATTAGGATTTAAAGGTTCTAGAAAAAATACTCCTTTTGCAGCAGGTCAAGCAGCAGAAGCAGCAGCTAATGCTGCTAAAGAACAAGGATTAAAAACAGTAGAAGTATTTGTAAAAGGACCTGGTTCTGGAAGAGAAGCAGCAATAAGATCAATTCAAGCTGCAGGATTGGAAATAAACATGATTAAAGATGTTACTCCAATACCACATAATGGTTGTAGACCACCAAAAAGAAGAAGAGTATAGTGGGGGTGTAAAGATAAAATGGCAAGATATACAGACGCAGTATGTAAGAAATGTAGAAGAGAAGGTTCTAAACTTTTCTTAAAAGGCGAAAGATGTAATACAACAAAATGCGCTATAGACAGAAGATCATATGCTCCAGGACAACATGGTAAAAACAGAGTAAAATTATCTGAATATGGTCTTCAACTAAGAGCAAAACAAAAAGCAAAAACATATTATAGAGTTTCTGAATCACAATTTAGAAAATACTATGAAGAAGCATTCAGAAGAGAAGGAGTTACTTCTGATGTATTATTTGAACAATTAGAATTAAGATTAGACAATGTTGCTTATAGAATGGGAGTTGGTGCTTCAAGAGCTGAAGCTAGACAATTAGTAAGCTACGAAATGTTAGAAGTTAATGGTAAAAAAGTAAACATTCCATCATATATTTTAAAAGTTGGAGATGTTGTAAAAGTTAGAGATTCTAAAAAAGATAATAAAGCTATAGTAAATACACTAGAAGCTAACAAATTAAAAGCAGTTCCATCTTGGTTAGAACTTGACAGAGAAAAAATGGAAGCAAAAGTATTAAGAAAACCAGTTAGAGATGATGTAGACTTAGACGTTCAAGAAAATCTAATAGTTGAGTTATATTCTAAAAACTAGTTAAAGGATAAATAAAATCATTTAAAATAGTGCGTGTAATCAGAGCGTGCTAGAAGGAGGAAATAAAATGATTGAAATGCAAAGACCAGAAATAAAATGTGTTAATGTTGATGCAGATACATTTTATGCAAGATTTGAAGTTGAACCTCTAGAGAGAGGATTTGGAATTACACTAGGTAATTCATTAAGAAGAATATTACTTTCTTCTTTACCAGGATATGCTATTGATACTATTAAAATTGATGGTATAGCACATGAATTTTCTACAATACCAGGTGTTACAGAAAATGTTACAGATTTAATTCTAAACTTAAAACAAGTTTGCTTAAAATCTGATGATAGAGAAGATAAAGAATTATCTATTAAAGCAAAAGGACCTTGTGAAGTTTTAGCAGGAGATATAATTACTGATTCAACTTTATCAGTTGTAAATAAAGATTTACATATTGCTTATTTAGATGATGATGCAGAATTAAATATTGAAATGACTGCTATAAAAGGAAGAGGATATAGAGAAGGTAGTAGAGCTAATTATGAAGACTTACCAGCTAACGTTTTACCTATAGATTCAATATTTACACCTGTAAAGAAAGTGAATTTTCAAATTGAAAAAACTAGAGTTGGTCAAAGAGCAGATTATGATAAATTAACTATGGATATTTGGACAAACGGTGTTATTGAACCATATCAGGCTTTAAGTATGGCTGCTAAAATTTTAAACGAGCATCTAGAAATGTTCATTGATTTATCTGAAATAGCAAAAACTATGTCAATTATGTCTCAAAAAGAATTATCTATGAAAGATAAACTTCTTGAAACACCTATTGAAGAGTTAGAATTTTCAGTAAGATCATATAATTGCTTAAAAAGAGCAGGAATACATACAGTAGCAGATATAGTAAGTAAGACTGAACAAGATATGATAAAAGTTCGTAATCTAGGTAAAAAATCATTAGAAGAAGTAATGAATAAAATCGCAGATTTAGGACTTGAATTTAAAAGTAAAGAAGACTAATTAAAGGAGGAAATTTACAATGCCAGGAACAAGAAAACTTTCAAGAACAACTTCTCATAGAAAAGCAATGCTAAATAATTTAGTTACTTCTTTAATTCTTAATGGTAGAGTTGAAACTACTCTTGCAAAAGCAAAAGAAGTTAAGCCTCTAGCAGATAGTTTAATTGATTTAGCGATTAAAGAAAAAGATAACTTTGAAACTAAAGAAAAAATAGTTTCAAGAGCTAAATTAGATAAAAATGGTAAGAAAGTTAAAGAAACTAAAACATCAAAAAATGGAAATAAATATGAAGTTATAGTAAGAGAAGTAGTAAAAGAAGAAGTCAAAGTTGATAGTGCCTCTAAACTTGCTGCAAGAAGAAAAATGTTTAAAACATTAAATAAAGTAAGTGATTCTAAAGGAAATACAATTGACTTAACTGAAAAATTATTTAACGAAATTGCTCCAAAATATGAAGCTAAAGGTGGTTATACAAGAATAACTAAATTAGTTGCTAGACACGGTGACGGAGCAGATATGGCTATAATTGAATTAATATAGTAAAAATTAAGACTTGGAAAAAAATCCAAGTCTTTTTTGCTTTTTATTAAAAATATATGGACAAAATATAAAATTTTTGTATCTATATAAGTGTATATACAATTTGAGAGGAGAAATTATGGAAGTACTTCTAGAAATAAAAAAAGCACAAAATGGGGATAAGCAAGCTTTTTGTAGGGTGATTGAAAATGTTGAAAGAAAATTATATATAATTGCAAGAAGCAGACTTACTAATACAGAAGATATAAAAGACGCTATGCAAGATGCTATTATGTATGCTTATATAAATATAAAAAAATTAAAAGAAGTTGAAAAATTTAATGCATGGATTGTTAAGATATTAATAAATTCATGTAATAAAATTTATAATCAAAAGAAGATTAATATATTTTCTTATAGTGAGTTTGATGAAAATAAATTTAAGTATGAAAGTGATCTTATAGATTTGGAAAATAATATGAATTTTTTTAATATAATAGACTTTCTAGATGTGCAAGAAAAAACTCTAATTACTATGTATTATTTAGATGAGTATACAACAAAGGAAATAAGTGAGATTTTGGATATAAATGAAAGTACATTAAGAAGTAAATTATCTAGTATAAGAAATAAAATAAAAATACATTTAGGAAAGGAGAATAAATAATGAGTGATAATGAATTAGATTTATTGTTAAAAGAAAAAATTAATCAAATTCGAGTTCCTAAAAAAGTAGATAAAGATATTAAATCTGTTATGTATAAGAAAATATTAAATAGAAAAAATAATTATTTAAAATATGTAGCTTCTATTGTTATATTTTTAGTTGTTATTTTATCTGTTATATTTGTTAATATAAAATACAATAAATTAAATACAGATGAAAATGTAAATAATGATGTACAGGTAGACAATTTATATGGAGTAATAAATGTTAATAAAGAAAATAATAACGCTTTATCTTATCGATATGATATTGATACAACAGATTTAAAGACTATATTTAGCAGCTTAGATTATGATGTGGTAATAGCTAAGGTAGAAAGTATTAGTTACACAAATTATGATACTAAATATTATACTCAAGGAGGACAGGATTTTGTAAAAGAAGATTATGTACCAGTAAGGACTATAGCAAATGTAAAAATCATAAAAAATATAAGAGGAGATTTTAAAGTAGATGAAACTTTTACTGTAAAAGCAAATGGTGGAATATTAGAATATAATCAATATATGAGATACTGGAATTATTATAATATGAAGCCTTTAGATATTGACAGAATAGAAAAAGAATATACAGATTATATAAATGCTGGAAAAGAAAAAGTATATATAAGTGAATTTGGAGAAAATGATATAAGACTTGAAGAAGGAAAGACATATATGATGTTTATTAGAAAAATGGCGGAAAATGAATATTTTACTAATTTATCTAAAAATTTATTAAGGGAATATGATGAAAATACTGGTATGATTTTAAATAATGATACTAAAGAGTATCAAGATATTAACTCTGTTTTGTATTAGGAGGAGAGTTTATGAAGAAAAAGTATATATTAATTAGTTTTATTTTAGCTTTAGTTTTAGTTAGCACGATTTTAATTGTAAAATTTAATGTCAAGTTAGAAAATAATACTAACACTATATTAGAACAATCAATAAGTGATATTGATGAGATTATATTAGAAGAAACACCAAAATATAAAATTTCTACTTATGTAACAGATGATATTAAAAAAACAGCAACTGCACCAGCAAGTGTTGTATGTTTTAGAGAACAATTTACGCCAGAAAATTTGAAAGAATTATGTACAGATATTGCGATAATAAGGGTAATATCTTTAGATTATATGAATATGGATATAAGTATGTTTGGAATGACTTTGGGAAAAGCTCTTATAAATAATTCTATTTATGGTACACTTAAAGAAGGAGATGTAATAACATATATGAAGCCAGGTGGATATGTAGATATGGAAACATATAATAACGCACAACCTGAGGCAGCAAGAGAAAATAGGTTAATGGTAAGAAAAATGAATGGAATTACAACACCACTTAGTGAAGAATACATGAATATTCGTGTAAATAAAGATATTGACATAGAAGAAGGAAAGACATATTTAGCATATCTTACATATAATGAAAAAAACAAAGCGTATGAGATAATAGGACTTGAGATTGGTTTAAGAGAAGTACAAATACCACAAGAGGATGAATATGTAAGTGTTACTAATTTAGATTTTGAAAAAACTAATATTTTAAATAATCAAACACAAGAATATGAGGATTTAAAAGAGTATATAGATAATAATATTAATAATTAAAGAAGATAAGGTTTTTCTTATCTTCTTTATAGTTTATTAGTATAATCTTTATTTATATTTTGATCAGATAATATACTATATATGTTAGTTGCCTTTATATCTAAAAGTAAAGACTTTTTTACGATTTCAGATTGACTATTCAATAATTTATCATTGATTGATGTAAATATTTTGCATTTAGCTTTTTTATTTATTAGAGATAGTAAAGAATTCTTTATATTATTATTTATTGCAAGTAGATGAATATATATATTACTATTATTGTTTAGTTCTAAAAAATCTTCTTTAGATATATCTAGTAAAATATAGATGAGTATTCTTTTAATTTTACTTAATTGATATCTTTTACTTTTAATATTGTGAATAAATTCTTCATAATTAGCTGAAACATTTATTGCATTATATATTTTATTTTCAAGACCTTCTGTTACTTCATTTATATTTTTTATATATTCTTTACCCCTAGAAATAATATTATATTGTACTATTTTATAAAAATTATCGTTAAACATAGCTTTATCAAAATAGATTTTTTTATATGGCAAATAGTTATAAACATAGTTATTATCTTCATATAACATTTGTCTAATACTAGTTGCACTAGTTATATTTTCTTGCTCTTTTCTTTTAATAGCAATTGGTGTAATATTACTTTTGAGCTTTATTAATGATTTTATATATTCTATTGCAAGAATATTATTAGAAAGAGAAGATATAGCAAGTTCTTGTGCAGATAAAAAGTCACTAATTGCATTTTGTCTTGCACTAGCAAAAGAAATTCCATTTTTTAACTCTTCTTGTATAATTTTCCATATCTCTTTTTCATTTGCAATTAATTTATTTGCTATGTTTTTTAGTTCTTCTATATTTGCAGTCTCACTTCCAAAGCATAAATAATCTATACAATTTAAACTGTTTAATATGTTTACAGCACCAAAAGCAAAGTATTGTGAGCTAGCTGTAGCATAAATTGTAGGTAATTCTATTATTGCATCAGCTCCATTTTCGATTGCAATTTTTGCTCTTTTAAATTTATCTATAATAGATATATTGCCAAGCTGTGTGAAATTACCAGATATAATGCAAATTGCGATATCTGCATTTGTTATCTCTTTAGCTTTTTTAATTAGGTATTTATGTCCATTATGAAATGGATTAAATTCAGCAATTATTCCAACAATTTTCATTAAATTCACTTCCTTATTGATATTACGTTGATTCTATGTTAATATTATACATGTAAGTTTAGCATAAATCAATAATGGAGGAGTTATGAAGAAAGTAATATTATATACAGATGGTGCATGCAGTGGAAATCCTGGACCTGGTGGATATGCTGCAATATTAATATATAATAATATTGAAAAAGAAGTAGTAGGTGGACAAAAAGATACTACTAATAATAAAATGGAAATGATGGCTGTAATTAAGGGACTTGAGATGCTAAAAGAGCCGTGTGAAGTTGAAGTATATAGTGACAGTGCATATGTTGTAAATTCCATTGAAAAGGGATGGATATATTCATGGAGAAAAAATGGATGGAAAAAAGCAGATAAAAAGGAAGTAAAAAATATAGAGTTGTGGGAGAGACTCTTAAAACAACTTGAAATTCACAAAGTTACTTTTAACAAGGTAAAAGGTCATGCACAAGATGAATTAAATAATAGATGTGACAAGCTTGCAGTAGAGCAAAGAGAAAAATTTGAATAAAAATTCACCATATAGCATAGAGTGTTATATGGTGATTTATTATGAATAAAAGCATACAAAAGTATATAGTGGAAAACTTACACACAATATTAAAATTATTAATTATTTATGCAATAGGAATAGTTATAGGCATAATATTATTTAATTTGTCTAGTATAAAAACAGATTATGTAGATATTGTAAGAAATGTATTTGATAGTGTTAATCAAGAAAATTTTAAATCAGTAAATGTTATATTAAATGGATTAAAAAACAATATTTTGTTTATAGGGTTGTTATATTTATCATTAATAACATTAATTGCACCAATAGCAGTTTGCGTATTATTAATGTTAAAAGCTATTATAACAGGAATATATATTTGCTGCCTATTTAGTGTACTTGGTATTGGAAATGGACTAATAGCTGTATTTTTAAGCGTTATATTACCATTGTTATTTACTTTGTCGGCATATATATTTATATCAACTAACATAATTAATTTATATATATCTTTTACAAGTGACGGAAAAATAGAAATTAAAGACATTCTAAAAAACATATATTGGCTAATAATTTCATTTTCTTTAATTTCACTTTCTGTAGTGTTAGAACAAGTAATGACAGGGATTATTTTTAATTTATACAAAGGTTTATAGTATAGAAAATCACTAAACATAGAAACATTACATAATTTTCGCCAAAAAGCTTGCAAAATGTATTGAAATAGTGTAAAATAACAAGTGATTACGAATGGAGGAGACTGAGAATGAAAATAATAATTGATGAATTTATCGACAGTTTAAAAGCAAGACAAGCGTCACAAAATACACTTGCATCTTATGAAAGAGATATAGTTCAATTTAGCAATTATTTTGAAAAACAGGGGAAAAAGATATTTGACTTAACTAAAGAGGATATGCAAGAATACATTAATCATTTAATGGCAGACGGAAAATCTAATTCAACAATATCAAGAAGTACAGCTTCAATAAAAGCTTTTTATAGATATTTGGTAAATAAAAAATTAGCTGAAACAAATATAGCTGAAAATGTTGAGGCACCAAAGGTAGATAGAAAAGAGCCTTTGATACTTACAAAAGCGGAAATAGAAAAATTATTAGAGCAACCAAATTTATCTGAATTAAAAGGTCAAAGAGATAAGACAATGCTTGAAATATTATATGCTACAGGTATTAGAGTAACAGAGCTTATATCTTTAAGAGTGGAAGATGTTAATTTAGCTGGTGGATATATTAAAGTTAAGAAAAAGAATACAGAAAGACATATACCACTTGGAAATTTAGCATTAAAATGTTTAAAAGAATATATGAATAAAGTTAGGCCTTTATTAATAAGAACAGAAGAAGAAAAAACTTTATTTATAAATACTAATGGGCAAAAGATGACAAGACAAGGTTATTGGAAAATATTAAAGCAATATAAGGATCAAGCTAAAATAGATAAAGATATTACACCACATACAATAAGACATTCATTTGCTGTTCATATGTTAGAAGATGGAGCAGAAGTAAAAACAGTTCAAGAATTATTAGGACATACTGATGTAGCATCTACTATGATGTATACACAAATGGCTGCTCATTTACATGAACAAGAACAAAACGGAAATACAAGTTTATAATATATAAAAAATCTCATTTATAAAACTGAATGAGATTTTTTTTCTTTTAATTGATTATATTAAGTGTTATTGAATATTAATTTTTTATATGGTATAATTACTTTGAATTTAATCGGAGGATAACATGAAAAAGAAAAGAAATGTAGGAATTATAATAGTAATAATTGTAATAATACTTATGGCTATAATTGGTCTTGTAGCGCTATTATTAAACAATTATTTTTCAAATAGAAGTCTTGAAAAACCTGGAGAAGAACTTGGCTATGATATTTTTATTGGTGATGAAAATGCACCTGTAACTACTTCTGAACAAGAGGGAAGAAATTTAGTTGAGGAAATAAAAGCAATTAATGTTACATATCAAGATGCAGTAGTGTGGTTAAAAGTACCTGGAACTAGTATAGATACTCCTGTATTTCAAGGTAAAGATAATACTAGATATTATAGAAATGATAGAGATAATGTAGAACAATATTGGGGAGAGAATTTTTTAGATTATAGATGTAATATAAATAAACTATCAGATCCAATGACTAATATAATAATATATGGTCATAATACAGAAACAGATAATAGATTTACACCATTATTAAATTATAAAAGACAAGAATTTTATGATACACATAAATATATAGAGCTTGCAACTGTAAATGGACTATATAAATATGAAATATTTAGTGCATATTCTACAGATACTAAATTTTATTATATAGATACTGTATTTGGATCAATAGATGAGTATGGAGAGTTTTTAAATTCACTTGTAGATAAAAGTAGATATGGAACTGAAGTTGAGATAACTCAAAATGATAAAATACTTACTCTTTCTACTTGTGATTACTCAATAAGAAATGGAAGATTTGTTGTTCAAGCAAGATTAATTGAAAATCCTTAAGAAAAAACTTAAGGATTTTTCTTATGCTATCATAATATAACATTTTTTTTATTTTCAACTTGATATAATATTCAAAAAGAGGTGAGAAAAAATTGAAGTATAAATATTTAAATGGAAAATTAACTATTTATTTAGAAGAAGAATTAGACATGAATTCTTGTAGAACAATAAGAGGTGTTATAGATGGGTATATTATGAAATTCCAGCCATATGAATTAGTATTAGATTTATCTGGGGTAGAATTTATGGATAGTAGTGGAATAGGACTTATTCTTGGAAGATATAACTTAATAAAGCTTCTTGATGCTAAAATGACAGTAGTTAATGCGACAAGCAATATTAGAAGAATAATAGAGCTATCTAATATAAAATTGGAGTGTGTACAATATGAGTGAAAATTATATAAAAATAGAATCAAAAGCAAATATTAAAAATTTAGCATCAATAAGACTATGTATTACATCTTTTTTATCTGAGATAAATATTCATTTTGATGAACTTATGGATATAAAAACAGCATTGTCTGAGGCTGTAACTAACGCTATAGATCATGGATATTTAGAAAATGATGATGGTATTATAATAACAGAGGCTATTATTAAAGATGACGAAAAAATAATACTTAAAGTAGTAGACTTTGGAAAGGGGATAGAAGATATAAGTTTAGCTATGACTCCTGCTTATACATCGAAGCCAGAAAGTGAACATGCTGGTATGGGATTTACTATAATGGAATCTTTTATGGATGAGGTAATAGTAGATTCAAGAGTAGATGATGGAACGTCAATAACAATGACCAAAACAATTAAAAAAAGAAAATCAAACTAAAATTAAACTCTAAATATTAAATTTAATATTTAGAGTTTTTAATTATATTACATAATATATTGAAAAATTGGTTAGATTTTGTTAAAATATATATATTGAAACGAGGTAGAAAAATGAGTAATTTAAAACGTTATTTAGCTTATGATAAAAGCGTAAGAGCTATAGTTATCGATGCAACAGATATGGTACAAAAAATAAGAGATATACATAATTTATCTAATTTGGCAACAGCTGCATTAGGTAGAGTTATGATAGTATCAGCAATGATTGCATCTACACTAAAGGATGAGGATAATAGGCTTACTGTTCAAATAAAGGCAGATGGACCTTTAGGAAGTGTAGTAGTTTGTGCAAATAAAAGCTTGGAGATAAAAGGATATATACAAGGTGCAAATGTTGAATTACCACTAAACAAGGAAGGAAAATTAGATGTTTCAAAGGGTATTGGTATGGGTACACTTACTGTAATTAAAGATATAGGACTAAAAGATCCATATATTGGAACATGTGAGCTATTAAGTGGAGAGATAGGAGATGATTTTGCATATTATTTTAATGTATCAGAACAAACTCCATCAGTTGTATCAGTTGGTGTTTTAATTGGAAAAGATGGTAATGTAGCAAAAGCTGGAGGATATATTATTCAGCCTTTACCAGATTGTGATGAAAAAATAATAGATAAACTAGAGCAGATTAATGTAAAAATTCCGTCTATGACAACTTTGATGAGTGAAGGAAGAAGTATAGATGATATTGCTCAAAATACTACGGGAGATAATAATATAGAATCAGTATATGAGCATAATGTTGAAGTTAAGTGTGATTGTTCAATAGATAGAATAAAAAATACTATAATTGCACTTGGTAAAAAGGAAGCTATGGATATTTTAAAAGAACAAGGAGTACTAGAAATATCTTGCAGATTTTGTAATAAAAAATATAGATTTAATGAAGAGCAAATAAATGAGATTTTTAATAAATAGGAGTGAATATGAACTTTATAGTAGATAAGGATAATGTATCTAAAAGATTAGATATATATTTATCTGAAAATATAGAAGATGTAACAAGAAGTTATATAAAGATATTAATAGATGACAATAAAGTACTTGTAAATAATAAAAGCCAAAAATCTGGATATAAGATTAAATTAAATGATAGCATTGATGTTACTTTTGAAGAGAAAAAGAATGAGGATATAATAGCACAAGATATTCCTCTTGAAATTTTATATGAAGATGATGATATTATTATTGTTAATAAGCCTAAAGGGATGGTAGTGCATCCAGCAAATGGAAATTATACAGGTACTATGGTAAACTCTTTGATGCTTTCTCATCAAGGAAAGCTCTCATCAATAAATGGAGTTATAAGACCTGGTATAGTTCATAGAATAGATAAAGATACAAGTGGAATTTTAGTTGTTGCAAAAAATGACAATGCACATAAAAAATTGGCAGCACAGTTTAAGGTTCATAGCATAAAAAGAAAATATATAGCTTTAGTAAAAGGAATAATCAAAGAAGATAGTCTAACAATAGATATGCCAATAGGAAGAAGTATTAAGGATAGAAAAAAAATGGCTGTTACAAATAAAAACTCTAGAAGTGCAGTAACTCATATTGCCATTTTAAAGAGATTTTATTCGTCTAATGTAACTTTAGTTGAAGCACAACTAGAAACTGGAAGAACACACCAAATTAGAGTTCATATGGCATATATTCATCATCCTCTTGTAGGAGATGAAATATATGGAAAAAAAGATAACAAATTTAAAGTACAAGGACAAATGTTACATGCCAAGTATTTAGGATTTGTACATCCATCTACTGGAAAATTTGTTGAATTTGAAAAAGATGTACCAGAATATTTTAAAGAGATATTAAAGTCTCTTGAAAACAAAGAAAAAGTCTCAAATTAAAAAAAGCTGCAAATTAATGCAGCTTTAATATATATCAACATAAGCTTATGATAATATATAATATGATTTTTATAAAAAAAGGTGATTAGTGTGGATAGAATAAACAAATATATTGCATCTTGTGGAGTATGTTCAAGAAGAAAAGCAGAAGAATACGTACTGTCAGGAAGAGTAAAGGTAAATGATATAATAATAAAAGATTTAGCATATAAAGTAAAAGAAGAAGATATAATAAAGATAGATGATAATATAATAAATAAGGAAGAAAAGAAAGTATATATAATGCTAAATAAGCCTAAAGGATATGTAACTACAAGTCATGAACAATTTGGAAGAAAGAGTGTATTAGACTTAATTGATGAGGATGTTAGAGTATATCCAATAGGAAGATTAGATATGTATACAGAAGGATTATTACTTCTTACAAATGATGGGGATTTTGCAAACAAATTAATGCACCCTAAAAATAAAATAGCTAAAAAATATATTGTTACATCAAAGGAAAAAATTACACAAAATCAAAAAGAGTTATTAGAGAGTGGAGTTAATATAGGAGATTATATAACAAGACCTGCTAAAGTCAATATTTTAACTAATAATCAATTTGAAATTATAATATCTGAGGGGAAGAATAGGCAAGTAAGAAGAATGTGTGAAGCAGTAAGAGTAAATCTTACAAATTTAAAAAGAATACAAATAGGTAATATAAATCTTGGAAATTTACAGACTGGAAAATACAGATATTTAAGTGATGAAGAGATAAAAAGCATATAAAAAATACATCTAATAAATAGATGTATTATATAATAATAAAAATGATATACATTTTTAAATCAAAATTATAATATTAATGTTTTCTTTTCCTAGCAGCTTCTGATTTCTTTTTTCTCTTTACACTAGGTTTTTCGTAATGTTCTCTTTTACGAATTTCAGCAAGAACGCCATATTTGGCACATTGTTTTTTAAATCTAGCTAAAGCATTATCTAAGCTTTCATTATCCTTAATCTTTATACCTGGCATTTACTTTCCCTCCCTCCAGTTTGGGAAATACTTTTATTATTTTAATAGTTTATTACTAAGTATTTCTAAATTTACTATTAAATTATACAATAAAATAATATATAAGTCAAGGAAATAAGGGAAAAATTATGTAAAAAAGAGATTTCAAAAAAATATTAGATTCCTAAAAAATCAAATATTAGTTAAACACTAATTGACTATATAAATTTAATAATATATAATATTTAATAGATGTTTTTAAAGGAGATATAAAATTGGAAGAAAAAAATAATATATCAGAAGTAAATGATATAAAAAAAAGTATAGATGAAGAGTATAATCGAAATAGTAATAAAGGCAAAATTTTAACTAATGCTATAACTTTAGCTATTGCTATTGTAATAAGTGCAGTTGTTTTATTTGCATTATATACTATAATTCAACCTACGTTAAATACATTTAGTAGTTCTGTTTTCACAAAAGAACAATTGGAAAGAATTGAAACAGCAGCTAAAATTGTACAAAATGATTATTTGTATGAATATGATACAGATAAAATGATTGATGGTGCAATTGAAGGAATAATAAATTCTTTAGATAATGCTTATACTTATTATGAGACAGAAGAAGAGTACCAAGATACATTGAATTCGGGTTCTAAAGGAAATTACGTTGGAATAGGAGTGCACTTAACTTTTGATAGAGAAACTGAAGGAATAAAAGTTTTAGGTACTATGCCAGATTCACCAGCAGAAGAGGCGGGTATAAAATCTGGAGATGTAATTTTACAAGTAGATGATATATATTTAAATATTGAGACATATTCAGATGCTGCAGAAGCTATAAAAGGAGAAGAAGGAACAACTGTAAAACTTGTTGTACTTAGAGGAGAAGAAGTATTTGAGTTAGAAGTTCAAAGACAAAAAATAACAGAAAATAATGTTACTACAGAGATAATTGATGATATAGGATATATAAGAATATATTCTTTTGATAATGGTATATATAATCAATTTAAAGCAGAATATGAAAAATTAAGAGCAAACAACATAAAGGGAATTATTGTAGATTTAAGAAATAATCCTGGTGGACTCGTATATGATACAGTAGAAATTTTAGATCTATTTTTACCTGAATGTGATGTTTTAAAACTTGTAGATAAAAATGGAAATGAAGAAGTATTTAAAACAGACAATACAAGTCAAATAGATATACCACTTGCAGTACTTGTAAATCAAAATAGTGCAAGTGCTTCAGAAATATTTGCTAGTGCTATAAAGGATTCTGAAAAAGGAGTGGTAATAGGAACAAGAACATATGGTAAAGGTGTTGTTCAATACGTTAGACCAATAAAAGAACATGGTGCTATTTCTATAGTTGCAGCACAGTATTTTACATCTAGTGGTGTAGTTATTCAAGATAATGGTATAGAGCCTAATATAGTTGTAGAATTACCTGAAGAATTGAAAAATGATTCATATGTTTCTAGAGATCAAGATTTACAATTACAAAGAGCTATAGAATATATAAATGAACAATTGTAATATAAATGTTAAAAATATTAAAAAGTGTTAAAAATGGCAAGCAATATTAAATAAATGTTGCTTGCTATTTTTCATAAAAATGTAATAATAGAAAAATACCTTTTTGACAGTTATACCAAAAAGTGATATAATTCGCCTTGTAAGAAGTTATATAAGAGGTGGTAAATATGGTTTCAAAGGATTCACTAATGAAAATAAAGCAAGATGTAGAAAACTATGTTGGACAGGAGATTTGTGTAAAAGCAAATATCGGAAGAAATAAATGTATTGAAAGAAAAGGATACATTGATAGTACGTATACTAACCTTTTTGTATTTAGAGATTCAGAAACAGATAGTAAATTATCATATAGTTATTCTGATTTAGTAACAAATACATTAGAGTTAAGTCTTCCAACAGGTGAACCTATAACAAGGTATGACTTCTCAACACCAAAATATACAAGATTATAAGAAGGCAATCTAAAGAGGTTTGATATATAATATACAGAGCATAATAAGAGATTATTATGCTTATTTTTTTATTTAAAAAGGTCAACTATTCATTGAATAATTGACCTTAAAATTTCTAAGGAGAGTATATAAATGTATGTTATAGTAAGAAAGAATTTATCTAATGCTAGATACTAATAAGTATCTAACTAATATATAATATGTTGATTTATATTTTTTGTTACTTGTAATATTTTTTATTAGTTTAAATATATATATACTAATAAGGAGGATGTATAAATGAATATTAGTACTAATAATATGAAATTAAATTTGAGTAAATCCAAGATTGTTGAAAAAGAGGATAAGTGGATAGAACAAGATATAATAGTGCCAGATAATATGCCAGATGCTATAAAAATTATCAATATAACATCTACACCATATATTAATGATATAGAAGTAAATAATGGTAGAATAAAAGTAGTAGGAAAAATGAATTATTCCGTAATATATAGAGCAAATGATGATGAGATGAATATAAGAGGACTTAACGTATCACATCCATATACAACAACAATAGAAAAATCAAACATAAAAAATAAAGATGATATAATAATTGAGTCTAATTTAAAAAATATTATTTATTCACTACCTAATGAAAGAAAAATAGCTATAAAAAATGAAGTGAATTTTGAAATTAATATATCCGAAGGTATTTCTGTAGATATAATAAAAGATTTTCCTAAAGATCAGGATATTGAATATAATAAATGTAAAAATTGTTTTAATAATATTAAGGAAAGAAAAAGAAGTATAATATCTTCTTCAGAAGACATTATGCTTAGAAAAGAAGCTGATGCAGTATATGAGATTCTAAAAGTAAATTGTAAGATAAAAGATACCGAATATAAAGAAAGCTATAATAAAATAATGTTAAAAGGTATATTAGATATAAGTTTACTATATATAGGTGAAAATAGAAATATATGTTGTGAGAAAATAGAAGTCCCTTTTTCTTCAATGGTTGAGCTTGAAAATATTTCAGATAAATCTCAATTTGATATAAAATATTGTATAAGAGATTTAAATGTTAGAATAAATCCAGATATCGATCAAAAGACTCTAAATGTAGATTATAAAATAGAAAATAATATTACATTATTTGAAAAAGAAGAGATAGAATATATAAATGATTTTTATAGTAAGACTAGAGATTTAAAATATGATATAAAAGATGTGGACATTTCATCTAATGAGTTTAGTGTAGAAAAAGAGATAAATATTAATGAAACTATAAATGATATAATACCAGAAAATTCAAGAATAGTAGAATATAGTTTGGATACTTCTAATGTTGCTATAACATTAGAAAATGATGTTATTAAAGTTAATGGAATTGCTAAACTTAATTTAATTCTTCAAAATAAAGAAAATAATGAGCTTGAAAGTAAAAGTATTGATATCATGATAGATCAAAACTTTACTATGGATGATTCTTGGAAAAACTCTAATATACATATAAAAATTAAAGATGTAAAATTAAATGTTACTCAAAATAATTCTAATGTAGATATAAAGATAGTTATATATATAAAAGTAAATGTTGAAAATATTTTAAATATCTCTTCAATTGAAGCAATAGAGGATTTACCTATAAATTTAAATGATATTAGTAGTATAAATATATATATAGTAAAGCCAGGAGATAGTATTTGGAAAATTGCAAAAAAATATAAGACTAGTATGGATAATATAATAAAGATAAATAACTTGGAAAATCCAGATGTTATTGATGTAGGACAAAAAATTTTAGTTATAAGATAATATGAGAGCAAAGTATTATAAATTATCATTAAGACAAATGAAAAAAGAAAAAACATTTGTCTTATTTTTTACTTTTCTAATAATATTTTCTAGTATTACAACTTTATATATACAAGTTATTGAACCTATATTAGTGCAATTTACAAGAGCTAATGCTTATACTTTAGCAATGAGGGCAAGTGAACAAGCAATAAGGGATAATTTAAAAGATATTACTTATGATAGCATAGTTACTGAAGTATTAAATGGCAATGGTGAAATTATAGCACTAAAGACAAATACTAATGAATTAAATAAAATTTCGAATAATATAGCAATGAACATAGAGCAAAATATAGCAAATATAGATTCAGGAAATTTGAAAATCCCATTAGGACTATTTTTTAATGCGGGTATACTTGGAGGTGAAGGAATAAAAGTAAATATTAAAACTAGCCCTATAGGAGATACTAAGATAGATTGTATATCCCAGTTTGATAGTGTTGGAATTAATCAAACAAGGCATAGAATATTACTTAAAATAAAAACTACTTTTGTAATTGTAGCACCAGTATATGTAAATAATCAGTTCTATGAAAAAGAAGTAGTTCTTGCAGAAACTGTTTTAAATGGAAATATACCAGATACATATTATAATTTAGATTTGTCAAAAGCAAGTGATTTACTTGAAGTAGCTAATTAGCTTGACAAATATTTGATATATAGTAAAATATCATTAGGTGATAAAAATGAAAATTTTAATAGCAACAAAAAATCCTGGAAAAATAGAAGGAGCAAAAAGAGCATTTTCAAAATATTTTGATGATTTTGAAATAATAGGCATTCCCGTTTCTTCTGATGTTAGTGATGAGCCAGTAAATGAAGAAATATATCAAGGTGCAAAAAATAGAGTTAATAATTTGAAAAAATATACTAAAGAAAATGATATTAATGCAGATTATTACATATCAATAGAATCTGGTATAACTAATAAACTTGGAAGATGGTCAATTATAAATATAGCTATAATTGAAGATAATAACGGATATGAAAGCTTTGGAACAAGTTCTGCTTTTCCTGTACCAGATAAATATGTAGATAAAATAATAAATACAGATTTAGGAAAAGTAATGGATGAATTATTTAATCAAAACGAATTAAGACAGGGAAAAGGTGGTGTGTCTTTTCTTACTCATAATGTTATTTCAAGGTATGATTTAACAGAGCAAGCTTTTGTTATGTGTCTTACACAATATATAAATGGAGATATTTGGAGATAAAAACTTGAATTTATTTCAAGTTTTTTCTAGTTATATTAGAAAAATTATTGTATAATATGCTTATGAAGGTGATCGGATGGAAAAATTAAACAATATAAAAGCAATTTTTATAGATATTGATGGAACATTAACTAATAGCAAAAGGGAAGTTACAACTGTAACAAAAGAAGCAATAAAAAGAATAATAAATATGGGAATAAAAGTTGTTATTTGTTCTGGAAGGGGAAACAAGTATGTTGAAAATAAAGCTAGAGAGGCAAATACTAGTCAATATATTATAACAAGTAATGGAGCTCAGATATACAATTTTAAAGAAAGAGAAGCTTTATATGAAAAAGGCATTAATAAAGATACATTAAAAAATGTAATTGAATTTATTAATAAAAATGAAATAGGATGTATACTAAATTGCCCTACTATTAGATATAGTAATAAATATTTGAAAAGAATGATGGACCCAGAAGAATTGAAATTTAATAATTTTGATGAGATTAATGATAAAGTATTTTTGCAACTTGTTGTAGAAACAAATAGTTATAATTCAATGAAAGTTGTAATAGAATATATAAATAAATATAAGGATATACATGTATTAAATATATCACGTAATTATATAAAAGGAATAACAACAGATAATAAATATTATATCGATGTAAATAATGTAGATGTTAACAAAGGAAATGCAATAACAAAGTTTTTAAATATTTTTAATATTTCAAAAGATGATGCGTTATGTTTTGGAGATCATATAAATGATACAGATATGTTTTATGCTTGCAAATATAAGATTGCAATGGAAAATGCTAATGATGAATTAAAAAGAATAGCAACTTATGTAACTTTAAAAAATGATGAGAATGGGGTAGCATATTTTTTAAACAATTATATTATTTAAAATGTATACTTGAAAAATAAAAAAAATGTGGTATAATATATTATTATCTTTTTTAAAAGCGGACTCAAAAATAATTTTAGGAGGGGAATTATGGAAGAAATTTTAATAAATATTATTAATAATATGGAAAAAAGAATTATTTTTGCAGATAATAAAGGTATAATAAGGTATATTAATAAATCAGCAAAAGAGTATTATTTAAAAAAAGGAATAAAGAAATTAGTAGGAAAATCATTGGTAGAATTTCACAAAACTAAGACAAATAAAGAAATATTAGCAGTTCTAGATAAACTAGAGCTGGATAATACTATAGAAAAAGTAATTATCAATGATACTACTATATATGTAGTAAGAGATAAAGAAAAAAACTTTATGGGAATATATGAAATATATTAATAAAACTTGCTATTTTTAGTAAATAGCGAGTAGACATATCAAAAATTCGGAAAAGTTCCTTGAAATATCTTTTAATAGTGTAGATAATCAAATATTAGAGAAGTTTTTAAATAGTGATGAATGCGAGGGAATAAACTATCCCCGCATTATTTTTTTTGTAAATAGTTTTGCATTTCTTCTCTAAGCCAGACTGCAAATGGTTTATCTAATTTATCTAAAAATTCATTAGCTAGATTTTTATCAATTTTAGCTACCATTCTTTTATATTTATTTTCTTCCCATTCTTTTTCTTTTTTATAATTTCTTGCCATAAAAAATTCCTCCTTGATAAATAAAATTTAAAATAATATAATAGATAGAGAGAAGAGATATTCTCTTTATCTTAGGTTAGCTATTTGGAAAGTCGGTTAACCAATTGTCTACTCTAGTTGCCCAGTTGTCAACTAGAGTATTTTTTTTTAAGAACTTTTGTAATAATTCTTTGAGCTTTTTTAATTTAATCGTCCCTTTCCTTATTACATTTATATTATATCATGGGTACATCGTGTGCCAAGAGAAATATAGAAAAAAATTAAAAAATAAACTTTTTGTTAGTTACTTGTTAATTACTTGTTAGTTACCACAAAAAAATCTAACAATTTTATACGTGTTTATAAAAAAGTTATTAAATATAATAAAACTCGCTATTTTTAGTAAATAGCGAGTTTTTATCATACATATCAAAAAGTCCAAAAAGTTCCTTAAAACTATCTCTTTGAAAATTGAGGAGCTTTTCTTGCTTTTTTTAGACCATATTTTCTTCTTTCTTTAACTCTAGAGTCTCTAGTTAAAAGACCATTTCTTTTTAAAATAGTACGAACTTCTGGGTCTGTTGTAGCTAAAGCTTTAGCAATTCCATGAGAAACAGCACCAGCTTGACCAGCAAAACCACCGCCATGTACTGTAGCTTCTACATCATATTTTTCCATCATGTTAGCAACTGTAAAAGGTTTTAAAACTATAGCTTTTAATGTATCTAGAGAATAGATATCATTTAAATCTTTTTTATTTATTGTTATTTTACCAGTTCCAGGAATAATGTTTACTCTTGCAATTGAAGATTTTCTTTTTCCTGTTGCATAAATATATTCTTTTTTTGCCATTTTTTAATTCCTCCTAAAAATTCCATATCTCTGGTTTTTGAGCTTCATGATTGTGCTCTTGACCTTTAAATACTCTTAGTTTTGTTAACATTTCTCTACCTAAAGTATTATGTGGTAACATTCCTTTAACTGCAAGCATTACAGCTTTTTCAGAATTGTTAGCCATTAACTCTTTATAAGATATTTCTTTTAAACCAGTCATATATGCTGAATGACGTCTATAATATTTATCATTTAATTTGTTACCAGTTAAAACTATTTTATCTGAGTTTATAACTATAACATTATCTCCACAGTCTATATGTGTAGAATATGTAGGCTTGTGTTTACCTCTTAAAAGTCTAGCTGCTTCTGTAGCCACTCTACCAAGTGGTTTGTTAGCCGCGTCTAGAATATACCATTTCTTTTCAATTTCTTTAGCTTTAACGCTATGTGTAGTATTATTCATTTAATTTATCCTCCTAAAATATACTCTTAGAAAGTCAAATTTTCCGGGGTTATAGTTTGACTAACTATACGATACTCAAATATTATACATTTTTTTTGTAAAAATGTCAACTAAATAAATAAAATCTTGTGAAAAAGTAGGTATATTATGGAAAAATATAAAATGTAATTGTACTTGCAAAATATAATTATTTATAGTAATATATATGTATATGAGGTTTAAGTAGAAAGGATATAAAATGATAAGATATGAAGTTTACGAAGGTGTATTTGATATGGACTTTCCAGATACATCTGCAACACTTATTGATGCTACAGAAAAAGGAAGATTAAGAAATATTATTAATAATCTTAATATGTATGCAGATAATATGAAAATTATAACAGAAATATATACAAATGTTTTATTAGATGAAAGTGTTTCATACTTTTTACCTAAAATAACACAACAAGATGTATTTATGAGGCATTTTCCAGAATTATATGTGTATAATGAATATGGCGAGAACTTGTTTAACTGTGAGCAGAATAGTAAATATCATAGATATAGTGTGTTTTATCATATTGTTGCAAGTATTGAAAATGCTAATGTGTCTGAAATTTCTATAGCTGATTGGCAAAAGAAGATAATAAAATGGGCTATGTTTTTGCATGATATAGGAAAACCATATGTAAAAAAAGTTGCAGAAGATGGTACAGAAACTTTTACAGGACATGATGAAAAATCAATTGATTTGGCACAAGCTATATTAAGTCGATTTGATTTTACAGAAAATGAAAAAAATATTATATATACATTAATAAAATATCATGATAAATATCTAAGACTAGAAGAAATAACACAAGAAAATTTAACTTTTTTAGCAAACGAGCTTAATAATGATAGAGATTTATTTTATTTATTGATAAATGTAAAAGATGCAGATGCAAAAGCAAAAAATACAGAAGCATATAATGAATTTAAAGTTATAAAAGAAAAATTTTATGAATTTGCTAATACATATTTTGCCACAGAAAATAGACAGAATATTGAATTAAAGAAAACAAAAGCAAAAAATCAAATAGAAGAGATAGAAGAACCAGTTGTAGAAGAAAAACTGACTGCTAAAGATATAAAAGAAATAATAGATGAAATTATTACTAAAAAAACAATAAGAATTAAATATCAACCTATTGTTGATTTAAAAACACATGAAGTGTATGCATATGAAGCTTTATCACAAATAAATGCAAGTAAAAAAATTAGAATAGATAAATTGTTAGAAATAGCAAAAGACTATGATGATTATGATAAATTGCAACAGATATTGTTTACTAATGCAGTAGAGCAGTTTGAAAATGTAATAAATAGAGAATCAAGAAAAATAATGGCAAATATTGATTATACTAGTTATGTTAAATACATAAATAAACCTAGAATATATGATATGATGGCAAGGAATAAAGTAGTAATAGAATTTAAAAATTATGAAAATAAAGATTTAACAGAACTTCAAGATACAATTCAAACAATTCATCTAAAAGGTGGAGAGGTAGCTTTTGATAATTTTAATTTAGATAAATTTAGTATAGAAGATTTATGCTATTTGGATATTGATTATATAATACCAGATATGTCTTTTATAAAAAATATAAATAAAGATTTTGAAAAGCAAAAATATATCAATAATTTAGTAACTTATACTATATCAAAAGATATAAACTTAATAGCTGTAGGTGTAGAAAATAAAAATATATTAGACACATTAAAATTAGTAGGAGTAAGACTTGTTCAAGGATATTATTTTGGAAAGCCTTCATATGATATTAATATGATAAAAGATGATTTAGATAAATTATTAAACTCAGAAGAAGATCAATTAATAATGTAAAAAGGCAAATTTGCCTTTTTTATTTTTTTAGGGTTGACAAACTAAAAATTTAATAGTATAATGAATATCGAACAAACGTTCTAAAGGGTGTAAGGGGGATAATATTATGATATCTGAAGAAAGAAAAAAAGCATTAGATATAGCAATGGCTCAAATCGAAAAGAATTTTGGAAAAGGAGCTGTAATGAAACTTGGAGAAGTTGGAGATGTAAGTGTTGATACAATACCATCTGGAGCATTAAGCTTAGATGTGGCATTAGGTATAGGTGGATTTCCTAGAGGAAGAATTATAGAGATTTTTGGACCAGAATCATCTGGTAAAACTACAGTAGCTTTACATGCTATAGCTGAAGCACAAAAGCAGGGTGGAATAGCAGCGTTTATAGATGCAGAACATGCACTTGATCCAGTTTATGCTAAAAATTTAGGAGTTGATGTAGATAATTTAATAGTTGCTCAACCAGATACTGGAGAACAAGCATTAGAAATAGCTGAACAATTAGTAAGAAGTGGAGCAGTAGATATCGTAACTATTGACTCTGTTGCAGCTTTAGTACCAAAAGCTGAAATTGATGGAGAAATGGGAGAATCTCATGTAGGACTACAAGCAAGACTTATGTCTCAAGCTTTGAGAAAATTAACAGGTGTTTTAAATAAATCAAACACAGTTGCAATATTTATAAATCAATTACGTGAAAAAGTTGGTGTTATGTTTGGAAATCCTGAAACAACACCAGGAGGAAGAGCATTAAAGTTTTATGCGTCTGTAAGACTTGATGTTAGAAAACAAGAAGCAATAAAAATAAATGGAGAGGTTATGGGAACAAGAACAAAAGTTAAAGTTGTAAAAAATAAAGTAGCACCTCCATTTAGAGAAGCTGTTTTTGATATTATATATGGAAAAGGAATTTCAAACGAAGGATGTGTACTAGATCTAGCTACAGATTTAAATATTGTAGATAAAAGTGGTGCTTGGTTTGCATATAATGGACAAAAAATCGGTCAAGGAAGGGAAAATGCGAAATCATATTTAGCTCAAAATCCAGAAGTTATGAAAGAAATTGAAGATAAAGTTAGAGCAAACTTTAACATGGCATTTGAAAAGAGTATGACAGGAATGGATGACAATGAAGAGATAGATGAGGAAGAATTACCACTTGATGAAGAATAAAAGGTGCATAATATGCACCTTTTTCTAAGAGGAGAAAAAATATGAATTTTGAACAAGCAAAAGAAAAAGCTGTAAAATATTTAGTATTAACATTAAGAACTGAAAATGAAGTTAGAAATAAATTAAAAAAATTAAATGTAGAAGAAGATATTATAGAAGAAGTAATTAATTACTTGAAAGGTATTAACTATATAAACGATTCAAATTATATAGAAGCATATATTAGACAGTGCATTAAGATACCTAAATATTCAAAGTATGAAATTAAAATGAAACTTTTACAAAAAGGAATAGATAAAAGTTTCGTAGAAGAAAAGCTTGAAAAATATAATTTACAAGAATATGAAAGAAAAATTGTAGAAAAGTTAAAAGAGAGCAAGTTAAAAGATATGGATAGAATAAAGCAAAAAGCATATTTATATAGAAGAGGATTTAGTGTAATCAATTAAACACAAGTGATTTTTCATTTGTGTTTTTATTGGTTTTAGGGAAAATCATAGGCTATGCTGAAGTGGTAAAATGAAAGTAGATTTTTATTTTTAGTGTATAACTTGATAAAAAATGGTAATTATAATATGATATAAGTATAGGGGGGAATGGAAATATATGAAGATTTTATTTGCAATAACTAATAATAAAATAGTAGATAAAATAGTAAAATATTATGAGAAAAAATACAAGAAAAAAGTAGAATATACAATAGCTTCTGATTTAGAGGAGTGCAATAATTTATTAAATGATAGTTATTATAAGTTAGTATTAAGTGAAGAATTTATCATTGACCATATGGAAAATAAGTTAAATGATATAGAATTTTTTAAATGCATAAATAATATAGTGCAAAATTTTAATAGAAATAATATAATTTTTATTGCTAAAAATTCTAGAAAACAAGATGATATATTTTTGTATAAAATAGTATATTCGGGAATATACACTATTTTAACTAAATCAATTATTAAAGAGAAAATAGTACATAAGTGTTGCGAATATCTAGATAAATCTTTAACTTTTAATGATGTAAAATTATATTATAATAAATATAATTATTATGATGTAGTAAATACAATAATAAAAGAGAATGAATTAGAAGAAATTATGAAAATGTTTCTTTCTGTCAAAGATGATAAAAATAAAACAGATAATCTTTTTAAAGAAATTGCTAGTCGTTATACAAAAGAGCAGATGGATATTATTGTTAATTGGATACCTGATAAAGCAAGAGAATATTTAAATAGCAATAATGAATTATATGAAAATATTATTAATAATTCTTCTATTAAGGTAAATGTTAAATGTGATTCTGTTTTAGGTGAATCAAGCATTTTGAGATTTATAGCTCGATTTAAAAATTTGGCTGGTAATGTAAGTATATATAATTACATTTTTGATAATTATATTTCAGAATATTCTACAAAGCAAAAAATTTTAATTGTAGGTAATCTTCCAAAAGATATAAATGAATATTTACAAGATAATGAGTTGTACCAAAATTTACAACTAGCATATGACTTATATAAATATAGATTTAAAGAAAAAATTTTAGATACATATGTTAAATGTCCAAAATGCAATAGTTTATGGGTAAATAAAAGTGGCCTTCATGTAATGAAAGAGAAGGTAGATCCAAAAACAGGAAAAACATATACAATATGTGATGATGATGCGACATATAAATGTTCAGATTGTGGATATAAATTTACTGTAGAAGATAAAGACTAATAATTATTGCATAATAAAAATAAATATTATATAATCTAAATATGTTTAGGAGGAAATTATGAAGATAAATACACCAACACCACATAATAATGCAAAATTTGGTGAAATTGCAAAAACTGTTTTAATGCCAGGAGATCCATTAAGAGCAAAGTATATTGCACAAAAATATTTAGAAGATGCAAAATTATATAATGATGTAAGAGGAATGCTTGGTTATACTGGAAAATATAAAGGAGTTACAATATCTGTTCAAGGAAGTGGTATGGGAGTTCCTTCAATGGGAATATATTCAAAAGAGCTTTTTGAAGGATATGATGTAGATAATATAATTAGAATAGGAAGTGCAGGATCTCTAGATAATGATAATGCAAGTGATATATCTAAAAGCGTGAATTTAGGAGATATAGTTGTGGCATCTGATGTTATTACAGATTCAAATTATATTAATGCAAACCATTATAATGTAGAACCTGTAGCTTCTGAAAAACTACTAAATATTTTGAAAGATAGAAGTAAAGGTAAAGATAATATAAAAATAGGAACTGTATATACATCTGATACTTTTTATATGGAAAATTATTTATTAGAAGAAATGTCAAAAAAAGATGTAATGGGCGTAGAAATGGAAACATTAGCTCTTTATACTAATGCAAAGGTTGCAAATAAAAATGCTTTAGCTATGTTTACGGTTACAGATAAATTATTAAGAGGAATATCTGTTGGTGCTAATGAGCGTCAAAATGGATTAAATGAAATGATAGAACTTGCTTTGGATGTTGCAGTTCAGCTTGAAAAGGAAAGAATAGATGGAAAAAGTAGAGAAATTTAATTTTAATATAAAGAATTTTGAAGGACCATTAGATTTACTATTATATCTTATTTCTAAAAATAAAAAGGACATTTTTGATATTTCACTAAGCGAATTAACAGATGAATATATTCAGTATTTAAATGAAATGAATGAAAAAAATATAGAAGTGGCTTCTGAATTTGTTGTAATGGCTTCTACTTTATTAGATATTAAAGCTAGAAAGTTATTACCTCAGCTTGAAGAGCCAGAAGATGAAGAAGTTATTTCAGAAGAAGAATTGTTAAGACAGATATCTCAGTATAAGTTATATAAAGAGGCATCAGAAAAAATAAATAAAATGTATTTAGAACATTTTGGTTCCTTTATTAAAGGTGTAGAAAAAATTGATTTTGTTAAAAATACAGAATATAAAGGTGAAAAATTAGATAAACAAGACATATTTAGTATTTATTCGGATATATTATTTAGAAATCAAAATAAAGTAAATAAACATGCAAAAGAAATAGAAAAAATAGCAATTTATGAAAAATATACAGTACAAGATAAAGTTAAGCAAATAGTTAACTATTTAAATGAAAATAAAAGTATGGTGTTTAATTCTGTTTTTCCTAATACTTGTGATAATATAGAAATTGTTACAGCATTTTTAGGAGTTCTTGAACTTGGTAAATTAAGACAGGTAGATATTGATCAAAAGTATTTGTTTTCAGATATAAACGTTACTAGAAAAAATGACAATATTATTGATATAGATTCATCTAGATTTAATTATTAGTACAGAGAAATCTGTACTTTTTTTCATATTTATTTAATAGTTGCATATATAAACATTGAGGAGGGATAAAAATGTTAAGATGCATAGGAAAAAATGTTATATTAGATTCAAGTGATAAAAATGAATATGAAAAAAATGGAATTATAGTTAAAACTAGTACAGTATCTAATTTGATTGGCAATGTAGTATGTATTGGAAAAGAAGTAGAAGATGTTGATGTAGGAGATAAAGTTATATATAGTCAAATGGATGCTAAAAAAATTGTGTATGAAAGTAATGAATATTCTGTAATAAATGAAAAAGATATTTTAGCTATAATATGAGGTGAGTAAATATGTCTAAAAAAATTTTATATGGAACAGAAGCTAAAGAGGCAATTCAAAGAGGAGTTGAAAAGTTAGCTGATGCAGTAAGAATAACATTAGGGCCAAAAGGAAAAAATGTTGCCTTAAAAACTGAATTTAATTCTCCAGTTATAATAAATGATGGAGTATCTATAGCAAAAGAGATAGAACTTGAAGATGAAATGGAAAATATAGGAGCTGAGTTATTAAAAGAAGTTGCTATGAAAACAAATGATGTGGCAGGAGATGGAACTACAACTGCTACAGTTTTAGCGTATAATATGGTAAAAACTGGTATGAAAAATATAGCAGCAGGTGCAAATCCAATTTTTATTAAAAGAGGTATGCAAAAAACTTTAGATGAATCAGTAAAATATATAAAAGAAATATCTCAAAGTGTTGGAGCAAGTGATCAAATAAAAGAAATTGCTAGTATTTCTGCAAATGATAGACAAATAGGTGAGCTAATTAGTAGAGCAATAGATATGATAGGAAAAGAAGGTGTTATTACAGTAGATGAATCTAAAACACTAAGTACTAACTTAAATATAGTAGAAGGCCTTAAAATAGATAGTGGATATATTTCTTCATACATGGTAAGTGACAATTTAAAAATGGAGGAAGTATTAGAAAATCCATATATTTTAATAACTAATAAAAAAATTACAAGTGTTCAAGAGATTTTACCTATAATTGAAAAAATAGCTGCTCAAAATAGATCATTATTACTTATTGTGGAGGATATAGAAGGGGAAGCTTTAGCAACATTACTTGTAAATAAGATGAGAGGAAGCTTTAATTCTATTGCAATAAAAGCACCAAGTTTTGGAGAAAAAAGAAAAGAGATACTAGAAGATATAGCAACTGTTACTGGTGGGAAAATGTTTGATGAAGAAACATTTATAGACTTAAAGGATGTAGAACTTGAAGACTTAGGATGTGCAAAGAGTGTAAAAGTTACAAAGGATAGTACAATAATATTAAGAGGATGTGGAGAGTCTTCACAAGTAGAGGGGAAAATAGAGGAGACTAAAAATAAAATATTAGAACAAACTGATGAACTTGAAATAAAAAACTTAAGAAAAAGACTTGCTAGGCTTCTTGGTGGAATAGCAGTAATAGAAGTTGGGGCTGCTACTCAAACAGAATTAAATGAGAAAAAATTAAGAATAGAAGATGCACTGTCTGCTACCAGAGCTGCAATAGAAGAAGGAATAGTAGAAGGCGGAGGAACAGCATACATTCATATAATTAAAAGAGTAGAAGAATTTGTAAATACATTAAAAGATGATGAAAGAATAGGAGGAAAAATTGTATTAGAATCTTTGGAAAAACCATTATATCAAATTGCTCAAAATGCAGGTGCAAATGGAGATATAGTAGTTGAAAAAGTTAAAGAAAGTCCAAAAGAAATAGGATATAATGCTATAAATAATTCTTTTGTTAATATGAAAGAATATGGCATAATAGATCCTACAAAAGTTACAAGGACTGCTTTAGAAAATGCAGTATCTATTTCTTCAATGATTCTTACTACTGATGCAGCAATATGTGAAATAAATAAAGATACTCCTAAGTAGGAGTATCTTTATTTATTTAAAACTTTTATATATCCACCAATTGAAAAAGAAATACATGCAATAAGTAATATTATAGAAATTATAAGACAAGCTATATTTAATGGATTTTTCTTATTGTTTTTAATACATTTTATAGATAAAATAAATGCAGGTATTGATAATACATATGAAAATATTACATGTTTAAATAATAGTGGAATAGCTATTAAATTTAATATTATTGAAGCTATAGGTATTATTTTTTCATTATCTTTTGTTATTTTTACTAAGTTTGATATGTTAATAGTAAGTATAAGTAGAACAATGCCTACAGTACCAAGTATTAAGTTATAGCTTTTATTAGCAAATATAATTATAATACATAATAGAGCAAATATAGCTAATATAATAGATAGTATCATAATTGGAATATTAATTTCTTTTTTTTGTGATTTTTGTTGCTTTCTCATTTTTTACACCTCTTTTCGATATTATATTATATAAAATTTTTAAAGTCAATTTATATAAATGGAATTTAATAAATTAACCTTGCAAAATAAAGTGTTTTAAGCTATAATATTATGTAGATAAAATAGGAGACAAAATGGAAGAATATATAGATAATATAGATATACAAACAGTTCCAGCACAAACATTAGCTTTTATAGGAGATGCAGTATATAATGTTTATATTAGAACGTATTTAACTAGTATTTCTACAGCAAAAAGTGGAATTTTACACAATATGTCTATAAAATATGTTAGTGCAAAAGGACAAGCTTTCACAATAGACAAAATAATGGAAGAGTTAAATGATAATGAAATATCAATATATAAAAGAGGAAGAAATACTAATATACCAAGTGTTTCTAAACATGTTGATGTTATTGAATATAAAAAAGCTACAGGATTTGAAAGTCTAATAGGATATTTATATGTTACAAAACAGAAAGAAAGATTAGATTATATAGTTAAAAAATGTATAGAGTGTTTTAACTAAGGAGGTATTTATGGAAAACCAAGAAGAAAAAAATAGTTTAGAAGAGATTTTTAAAAAGGAAATAGCAAAAAATAAAAAAGAGCTTACGAAGGAAGAAATAAAAAAATTAACTGAAGAGGCTAGAGAAAGTATTGATTTTTTAAAAAAGATTGATGAAATAGAACTCCCTAAAGATAAATATGTTATATTTACAGATGGAGAAGAACAATTATTTTATGAAAATGGTGAGTTTTATATTATTTCTGCAACAGATAGTACAAAAACAAAAAAGAAGAAAACTAAAAAGGAAGCTACAGATTTATATTTAAACTTTTTCATAAAATATCAATTAAATCCTATATTAGACTTAAGAAATAGAAAAGAAAGAAATATAGAGCAAAAACAAAAAGAGAATAAGCAAAAAATTGCCATGGCTAAGAAAACTTTAGGAATTGATAAGAAAAAAGAAACTCAAAGTAAAGCAAAAGAAGAAAAGAGTCAACAAAAAGATTCGCAAAAGAAAATAGAAAAAGATGATATATCTTTATAAAATAAGAAGCCCAATTATTTAAAATTGGGCTTTTATTTTTAGCAAATAGAATTTTTTACTTGCTCAACATCAGCAGCACCAGCAGGAGCTGCAGGAATATAGTATCCTTTTTCTTTAGCAATTAAATATATTTGCCATTGATAATTTTCTAGTGAATTTCTAGAAGTTATTAAAGTATCTCTTAAATTTTTATTATTACACTGTTGAATACTATAATTAATCATATTAATCATAGAATTTAAAGTAGCTAATACATCATTTACACCTAATTTTTCTGTCATTTTATTCACCTCACAACATATTTGATAATTCAGATTTTAAATTATTACATTCATTGCAAATGTCATCAAAAACTGTAGTTACATTTGAATCTGAAGATAAAGTTTTATAGTAATTAATCTTTTCGCAAAAACTTGTTGAGTGACCACATATGTGTCTAATGTTTTGAATTTCAATTTGATTTAAACTATCCATAATAACCTCCTTTTAAATCACTAAGAATAGTATGTGCTATTTGAAATAAAATATACAATTATTTTATTGTTGGTTTAGCAAAAAGTGAAGCTAAAAATCCAAATACTATAGCAGCAGCAATTCCTCCAGCAGTTGCAGTTACACCACCTGTAAATACCCCTATAAATCCATTTTCAGTAATAGCCTTTACTGTTCCTTTAAAAAGAGAATATCCAAATCCACATATAGGAACAGTAGCACCACATTTTCCAAATTCTACTATTGGTTCGTATATTCCTAAAAAGGTAAGTATAACACCAAGTGTTACAAATAAAGTCAGTATTCTTGCAGGAGAAAGTTTTGTTTTATCTATTAAAATTTGACCTATTGTACAAATAATCCCACCTGTTAAAAAAACACTACCATAAGTTAAAAATGTCTCCATAATCTACACCTCGTTTTCTATTGCAATAGCATGTGCAATTCCAGGAATTGATTCACCTTGACTTGAAGATAAAGGACTCATTAGTGCACCTGTTGCAACAAGTAGAATTTTGTTTAATTTTTTAGCTTTAAGTTCATTGAAAATATATGAACTAAATACAGATGCAATGCATCCACATCCACTACCACCACAATTTACATCTTGATTTTTTTCATCATATATAAGTATTCCACAATCATTATGTCTATATGTTATATCAATATCTTCATTTTTGAATAATTCTTTTAACATATCACTTCCATGTACTCCTAAGTCTCCTGTAAAAATACAATCATAGTAATCAATATCTCTACCTGTATCTGTTAGATGATTACTTATTGTACTAAATGCAGCAGGTGCCATGGCAGCTCCCATGTTAGATATATCTTTTACACCTAAATCTATTATTTTTCCTGGTGTTACATGAGTTATATGTATACCGTTATCTGCGACTTTTCTATTTGTTATAAGTGCAGCTCCACTTGCTGTAACTGTTGCTTGGGCAGTGGTACTTTTTTGGTTACCATGTTCAAGTGGAAGCCTAAATTGCCTTTCTGCACTACAAAAATGTGAAGACGCTGATGCTACAACTTCGTTGGCTGTGTTTCCTTCTATTAATAGTGATGAAAGTAGTAATCCTTCACAAAAAGTAGAACATGCACCATAAAGCCCTAAAAAAGGAACATCAAAATCTCTTATTGCAAAACAAGAAGAAATACATTGATTTAGTAGATCTCCAGAAAATATAACATCTATATCTTTTTGTGAAATACCAGACTTTACTATTAAATTATTTATACATGTTTCTAGCATTTTACTTTCAGCTTTTTCAAAACTTTTTTCATCGAAAAAAACATCTTTTATATGCATATCAAAATACTGAGCTAGAGGTCCTTGCATTTCTTTTGGACCAACTATACTAGATGTTGAAAAAATACAAGGTTTACTTTCTAATTTTATAGTTTGTTTTCCTATTTTCATAATTTTTTCCTCCTAAATCATATAGTGAAATATGTAGTATATAAATCCAAGAATTACTGTAGAAGTTATCCCATATACAAGTACAGGACCAGCAATTTTAAACATATTTGCACCTATTCCTAGTACATATCCTTCGCTTTTAAATTCAATTGCTGGTGCAACGATTGAATTTGAAAATCCAGTTATTGGTATTGTAGAACCAGCTCCTGCTACTTTTCCAAGTCTAGAATATAAATTTATTGAAGTAAGAAAGGCACCTAAAAATATTAAAGAGATACTTGTAAAACAAGCAGCATGTTCTTTAGATATTCCATAGTGTTGTAGGGTATCATTTATAAATTGACCTATCATACATATTATTCCACCAATAACAAAAGCAAAAAATATATTTTTTAATATTGGACTTTTTTGAGCTTTTTTAGATATTAAGTCATCATATTCACTATTTGAGATATTTAAATTTGTATTCATAATTATCACCAATAATATTATTTGTAAAAAATATTCCAATATAATTTTTTATTATATTTTTTTAAAAATATTGAAATAAAAAAAATAATTTGGTATAATTGTTGCATGTATGGGGAAGCTTTGGGGGTAGTAATATGGAAAACGAAAAAAAGTTTGGAACTGAGATGTTCGGATACGATAAAAAAGAAGTAGAAGAATATATGAAAGCCATGAAAGCTGAATATGAAAGCAAGATACAAGCTGAACGTTCAGATGCCAATAGAATTGCTAATGAGCTTTCTTTGGTTAAGAGAAAACTTGAAAAATATGAAGCTGACTATATAGCAAAACAAGAGAAAGTAGCTAGTGCTTTAATAACTGCTGAAGACCAAGCTAAAAAGATTATAGAGGATTCTAGAAGTGAAGCAATACAAGAAAAAGATAGAATTGAGCATTTAATAGAAATGGAAAAAGAAAAACTCTTGGATATGAAAAGAGAAGTAATAGATTTGAAGGAAAAAACAGTTACTTTGTTAGACAAGTATAGTCAAGAAATTAATAATTTACTAGATTAGTAATTATATTGAAGTAATCGTAATAGAATAGAACATAGGAGAAATGTTTTATGAAAATTGCGGTTACTTTTTTTAAGAAAAAAGAAAATAAAAGAATTTATGATAAAATTTTAAAAAATAGCAGAAGAGAAAAAAATAAGTATATAAATATTGCAAGCTCAGATAATATTAAAATAAAGAATTATCATATTATTGCTGTTATATTAATATGTATAATAATTACATTAAGTTGTGATAATGTGTTATATTTTGCGACTAACATATCAAGTATTAAATCATTAAATATAACAAAAGAAGATATAATTGCTTTAAATTCTATGGCAAATATAAATAATTATACTTTTGATGAAGAAAAACAAGAGGAAGTACAAAAGCCTATAGAACAAGATTATTTAGCAATGGATGAGTTAGCAAATTTATATAATGAACAAGCAGTATTTAAAAATATAACTAAAGATGATATAAAAATTATATCGGAAAATTCTACTTATCAAAAAATTAACGTTTGTGGGGTAGATATAACTAATTATTCTACAAATAGAAATATAGACTTTGAAGCTATTTTAAATAGTGAAGATAAATATTTTACTAAAGGTAAGGATGAAATTTTAATGTATACAACACATACATCTGAGTCTTATGCTAATAGTGAAAAATATAAATTTGATTATACAAGTCCAAGAAGAACAACAGATGGAAATTATAATATGCTTTATATATCAAGTTGTTTGGCTGAAAGTTTAAATAGCAAGGGAATAAACACAATATGTAGTTTAACGCCACATGACTATGGTGAATATAATAGTGCATATATGAATTCTAGAAGAACAATGGAAACTTTGATAGCAGAAAATCCAAATGCCTCAATTTTTATAGATGTACATAGAGATGCAATAGAAGATTTAGATTTTGCTCCTAAAGTAAATTTAAAAGGATATGATGTTGCAAATTTAATGCTTGTTATGGGAATCGGATATGAGGAGGAAGAAAATCCATATTATATGCAAAATTTAAAGCTTGCATTGCAAATTCAGATACTGGCAAATAAGATATACCCAGGACTCTTTAGATCAATGATAATACGTAATTCTATATATAATCAAGATATGAAAGAAAATTCCTTTTTAGTTGAAGTTGGAGCTTCTGGAAATACTATTGACGAAGCAAGACTTGCAACTAGATGCTTAGCGAATTTATTAAATATATTATATAAGGATTGATTTGAATAAAATGTATGTGATATAATGTAAAATCGATATGAAAGGTTTTGATCAAATGACAAAGTTAGTAATAGTAGAATCACCGTCAAAGGCGAAAACAATAAAAAAATATTTGGGAAAAGATTTTGAAGTTATAGCCTCTCAAGGGCATATAATAGATTTGCCAGCTAGTAAAATGGGAGTGGATCTAGACAATGATTTTAAACCAGAGTATAAAACAATGAAGGGAAAAGCTAAAATTATAAAAGAAATAAAAGATATGGCAAAGAATGCAGATGTTATATATTTAGCAACTGACCCTGATAGAGAAGGAGAAGCGATAGCTTGGCATTTAAAAAATTTATTAAATATAAATGATGATGAAAAATGCAGAATAGAGTTTAATGAAATAACAAAAAATGCTGTAAAAAAAGCAGTAGAGAAACCAAGAAAAATAAATCAAGATTTGGTAGATGCACAGCAGGCAAGAAGAATATTAGATAGGATAGTAGGATATAAACTTTCTCCTTTACTTTGGAAAAAGGTAAAAAAAGGAACAAGTGCTGGACGTGTACAATCGGTAGCATTAAAATTAATAGTGGATAAAGAAAGAGAAATTAGAAACTTTATACCAGAAGATTATTATTTAATGTATGCTAAACTTCAAAGAGCAGATGACATTGTTTTAGCTAAGTTTTATGGTGATATTAACGGAAAGATAGAATTAAAGGATAAAAAGCAAGTAGATTCTATAATAAAGAAAATAGATAATAAAGAGTATAAAATAATAGATATCAAAAAAAGTGAAAGAAGAAAAAATCCACCATTTCCTTTTACAACATCTTCAATGCAACAAGAAGCATCAAGAAAACTTGGATTTGGTGTAAAAAAGACAATGATGGTTGCACAAAGGTTGTATGAAGCGGGATATATTACATATATGAGAACTGATTCTATAAGACTTTCTGATGATGCAAGAAAGATGGCAAAAGAATATATAAATGAAAAATTTGGTTCAAAATATTATTTAGAGCGTGAATTTAAAGCAAAAGGTAATGCACAAGATGCACATGAGGCTATAAGACCAACACATTTAGATGCTACAATTACTATGGGAAAAGATGAAGAAAAATTATATAATTTAATTTTAAATAGATTTTTGGCCTCTCAAATGGCAATAGCAATTTATGATACAACTAAAATAAGAGTAAATGTTGAGGATTATATATTTCATATAAATGGTAGTGTGATAAAATTTGACGGATTTATGAAACTTTATATTGAAGGAAAAGACGATAAGGTAAAAACTAAGGAAGAAGCAGAAGATGATGATGACGAGATTAAAGTGCTACCAGAATTTAAAATAGGAGAAATATTAAAGCAAAAAGAATTAAAGGCAGATAAAAAGACTACAGAGCCTCCTGCTCGTTATACAGAAGCAAGCTTAGTAAAAATAATGGAAGAAAAGGGAGTGGGAAGACCTAGTACTTATGCACCTACAATTTCTACTATAGAAGAAAGATACTATATAGAAAAAGAAGGAAGATATTTAAAGCCAACTCAACTTGGTGAAATTGTAAATAAATTATTAGAGGATAATTTTAAAGATATAGTTGATGTTAAATTTACAGCTGGTATGGAAAATAAGCTTGACGATATAGCAGATTCTAAAGAAAATTATGTTGAAATGTTAAAAGATTTTTACAAACCATTTAATGAAAATCTTTTAAAAGTGCAAGATAAAATAGAAAAAGTAAAAATTCCAGAAGAAGAAACAGATGTTATATGTGAAAAGTGTGGAAGAAAAATGGTAATAAAACAGGGAAGATTTGGAAAATTTCTTGCATGTCCTGGATATCCTGAATGCCAAAATATAAAACCATATGTAGAATCTATTGATATTCCTTGTCCTGAGTGTGGTGGAAAAGTATTAATAAAAAGAACAAAAACAAGAAGACCATTTTATGTATGTGAAAATAATACAAATAGTGAGGATAGTAAATGTCATTATATATCTTGGACTAAACCAAAAGTTAAAAAATAGAGTCTAATTAATAATTAGATTCTATTTTTATTGAAAAAAAGGCATTTGTATAATATAATACAAACTAGGAGAACAAATATGAATAAAGTTATATCAATAATAGGAGCAGGACTTGCAGGATGTGAATGTGCATGGATCCTTGCAAACAATAATATAAAAGTAAAATTATATGAAATGAAACCAGAAAATAAAAGTGAAGCTCACACAAGCAATGATTTTGCAGAGCTTGTATGCAGTAATTCTTTAAAATCTGAGTCTTTAACTAATGCTTGTGGCTTGTTAAAAAAGGAAATGGAGATTTTAGATAGTCTATTTATTAGAGCTGCGTATAAAGCAAAAATTCCAGCAGGACAAGCACTTGCAGTTGATAGAGATATATTTTCAAAATATATTACAGAAAAAATAAAATCAAATGGTAATATAGAAATAATAAATAAAGAAGTTTGTAATGTAGATGATATTGATGGTATTAAAGTTATAGCAACAGGTCCTCTTACTACAAGTAAATTAATGGAAAATTTAAAAAAGAAAATAGGTGATGATAGTTTATACTTTTTTGATGCAGCAGCACCAATAATAGATGCAGATAGCATAGATTATTCAAAGGCTTATTTTATGGATAGATATGGTACAGTAGGACAAGGGGATTATTTAAATTTAAGTATGAATAAAGAAGAATATTTAACTTTTTATAATGAACTTATAAATGCTAAAAGTGCTAACAGACATTCTTTTGATAAACTACTACTTTTTGAAGGATGTATGCCAATAGAGGAAATGGCAAAAAGAGGAGAAAAAACGCTTGTGTTTGGACCTTTAAAACCTGTTTGACTAGAAAATCCAGATATAGATGAAAAGCCATATGCAGTAGTACAATTAAGAGCAGAAAATGAGGAAAAAACAATATATAATATGGTTGGATTTCAGACAAGCTTAGCATTTGGTGAGCAAAAAAGAGTATTTTCTTTAATTCCTGGCCTTGAAAATGCAAAGTTTGAAAGATATGGTGTAATGCATAAAAACACCTATATTAACGGTGGAAAATTGTTAGATAATAATTTTTGCTTAGAAAAAGATAAAGATATATATTTTGCAGGTCAAATATCTGGAGTAGAAGGATATGTAGAATCTGCAGCATCTGGTCTGATGGTTGCTTATAGTATAATTAAAAGACTTAAAAATGAAAAAATAGAATTTCCAGAAGATACAATGCTTGGAAGTTTAGCAAAATATGTTTCAACAGAAAATAAAAATTATCAACCTATGAATGCAAATTTTGGGATTTTAAAACCATTGGATAAAAAAATAAAAGATAAAAAAGAAAAATATACATTACTTTCTAATAGAGCACAAAAAAGTATACAGGAATTTAAAGAAAAAAACTTAAAATAGGAGTTTGAATATGAGCAATATATATTTATTGTATGGAGAAGAAAAATACGATTTAAATCAAAGAGTGGAAAAAATAAAAAGAGAGTTTCAAAATTTAGAATTAGGAGTTAATTTATTTTATATAACTAGTGATAATATTGATGAACTTGAAAGTGTAGCTCAAGGAGTAACTTTTTTTGGAAGTGAGAAATTAATAATAATAAAAGATACAAATCTAAAATTTAATGTAAATATTTTAAAAGATTTAGATCAAGATATAAAGGTAATAATAATAGAAGATAATGTAGATAAAAGAACAAGTGAATATAAAGCTATATCTAAAATAGCTGAATGTATTGAGTATAAACATTTAGATGATGCTAAAATGACTCAGTATATAATAGATTTACTAAAAAGATATAAATTAAAAATATCTTATGATGATGCACAATATTTTCAAAATGTATGTGGTAATGATAAAACAAATAATATTAATGAACTTCAAAAATTAGTAATTTATTGTGATACAAGTGATACAATAACAAAAGATATGATAGATAAAGTATGTTCCAAAACTTTAAATGCTAAAATTTTTGATTTATTAGATAATATAGTTAATAAAAAGAAAAAAGAGGCTATTTTTTTATTAGATTCTCTATTAAGACAAAAAGAATCAATAGTTAAAATATATATAATGCTATATAAGCAATATAAACAACTTTTAATGATAAAACTATTAAAAGAAAAAAAAGAAAGTAATATTGCATCTATTCTTTCTATTCATCCATTTGTAGTGAAAAAATTAAGTGTTTCATGTAATAAATATAGCGTAGATGAGTTAAAAAATATAATTTATGCGTTTGATGAATATGATCAAAAAACAAAAAATGGAGACATGGATTTTGAAATTGGACTAAAAAAAATAATTTGTATGTTATAAAAACACACCAATATATACATAATTGTATATAGAGGTGTGTTTTATGAGTGAAAAAAAGTATAGTTACAATACAGATATGGCAGATGAAAGAGTAGATGAATATAAAGTAATAAATAATATGAGCTCTATTGATGGAATTGAAATAAATGAGCAAAAATTTGATGAATTTAAAATAACTCAAGTTGAGGTTAAAAATGAAGATGGAGCAAATGCTATAGATAAGAAGATAGGAAAGTATATAACATTTGAACTAGAAAACATTAAATTTTTAGATGATAGACAAAAAGTAATAGATAAATTAAAAGAGTATATAAAAGAACTTATTTCTCAAGGAAAAGAATCTGTTCTTGTAGTTGGACTTGGAAATATGTATGTAACTCCTGATGCACTTGGCTCAAAAGTTGTAAAAGGAATAGATGTTACAAGACATATTCTAAAGCTGACAAAAGATATATTATCTGAAGATACAAGAGAAGTTAGTGCTATTTGTCCTGGAGTTATGGGAAATACTGGAATACAAACGTCTGAAATAATATCATCTGTTTCAAAAATAGTAAATCCTAAATATGTTATTGTTATAGATAGTTTGATGTCTAAATCTATAAAAAGAGTCGGAGCGTCAATACAAATAAGTAATACAGGAATCACACCAGGCTCTGGAATAACAGGAATTAATACACAAATTGATGAAGATACAACAAATGCTAAAGTTATTTCAATTGGTGTGCCTATGGTTGTTGATATGGCAACTATAACTAATGATGCACTTAATAAAATAGAGAACACTACTGATGAAAGAAATGAAAGATATCAAAAAATAGCACAGAGTCTAGATACAGAAAATTATATAGTGACTCCTAAGGATATTGACGAACTTATAGAAATCATGTCAGAAATAATATCTCAAAGTATAAATGAAGCGATGTAGACATATTGATTTTTATATGAAGTTAGTATAAAATATTTATATTAGGGGGAATAAGAATGAAAAAGAGTAAATTGATAATTGCTTTTGTAATGGTATTGTTTACTTTTGTTTTAATATGTAATCAAGTATTTGCAGTAGAAATTTTTGATAGTAAAACTACAGATGGAATATATAAATTAAGTGAAGATGAATCATCTTTTGATATACCATTTATGAGATTATCACAGCAAAGAATGGAAATAGATAAGACTATTTCACAGCTTGGATTATTTTTTAGTCCATCATCTATTGATGTAAATTCTAGTTTAACAGGATTACAGATGTATTATAGCAATGATACAGTAAGAATAAACTCAGAAATATCAAATGCTATTATCTTTTGTGCAGGAAATGTAGTTGTAAATGCAAATGTAAAAAATACACTGTTTGTTTATGGTAATGGTACAGTAACAATAGGTGAGAATGGAAACGTTGAGGGAAATCTTATATGTTATTCACCAAAATTAGAAGTAAATGGAAAGATTAGTGGAAATATATTAGGTACTGTAAATGATGTGACTATAAATAATGTGGTTAATGGAAAATTAAATATGAATGTTACACAATTGAACTTTGGAGAAAACGCTAAAGTTAATAATGGCATAAATATTAATACTAATAATGAAACTTTAACTATAGATGAGAGTATAGCAACATCAAATATAGATTATATTAAATCTGATTCTGAAAGCTTTTCACAATATTTAATAAGAATAACAAGCAATACACTTACAAGTATAATTATATTTTTATTAATATTGATATTTGTTAAAAATGATAGAATAACTAAATTATGTGATAGATTGAAAGGAAATTCAGTTTTGAAAAATGGAGTATTAGGAACAGTTGGAATTTTAGTCATATTAAGCTTTGGAATAATATTATTAATGGTATTACTAAATTTAGGCATAGCTGCAATAGTATTTTCTGTAGCAAGCATTATAATATTTGCTTTATTAAAAAATATAATAGTTGGAACTTTTTTAGTAAAATTGGTTGAGAAAAAATATAGTGAAAGTAAGATAAGGCCAAATATTATTTTAACTAGTATTGCAACATTTTTATTATTAGAAATTTTACAGAACATACCATATATAGGAACTGTAATCTCAATTATTATATTTGTAATATCAGTAGGAATAATAATATCTATTTTAAAAAAACAAGAAAATAATCCTGTAGTAGAAGTAGTTGAAGCTAAATAATCATAAAATATAAAGTTAAACATAGATTGTATCAAGGAAAGAAGGTATAACTATGTTTAATTTTTTTGGTAGAAGAAGATGTAGATGTGCAAGTAGAAATTTAATATATAACTTAGTAAATTATGATATGGCAAAAAAATTGATAGAAGATAGTAACAATATATTAATAGATGTTAGAACTAGAAAAGAATATGATATTATGCATATTGTAAATGCTGTAAATATACCTGTAGACAATCTTAGAATGTGTGAACAAGAGTATAAAGATAAAAGTGCAATTATTATATATTGTTCAAGTGGTATAAGAACTAAAGAGGCAATTTATATTTTAAATAGTATGGGGTATACAAATATATATATATGGGAGTATGGATCTCTGTCAAATTTTCCATATAAAGAAATGATAAAAGTATAATAATAAGTTATGTAAAAGAAATATAAAATATATATCTTTCTTTGAGAGTTAATTTTTAAAATTTTTAAAAGAGTAATTTAAATGAAATGTTTTTGTTGTTGATTTTAAACTTGAATTTTTGTATAATAAAAATACTTTCGGAGGAAAAATAAGATATTATGAAGAAAAATGTATTAATGCTATATCCAAGTGTCATGGAAATAGAGCAAAAATGTGATGTAAATTCTTTTTGGAAAAGTGAATGGAAAAGAATAAAAGATGAAATAAGTGATTTTAAAGCATTTATAGAATATATCTTTGAAATTAAATAAATTATTGTAAACTGTTACAATATTAACATTTGAATAAATCATGCTTTTTCTATAAAAATATGACTTTTGTAATTTTTATGTAATGTAAATAAAATATTATTGTTATTGCTTTTTTATTTCGCATTATATATAATGAAATTACATATAATAATAGTTATATTATGTACAAAAGAGGTGTTTTTAATGTTAGAGTTTTGGAAAAATGAATGGAAATTGTTTCTTGAGGATATTGATTCGGTAAAAAATGCATTTGCTAAGATTTTTGGAAGAAAGAAAGATTATTTAATGTTAAAATCTGGAACTCAAGAAGAAAATGGAGAGGTATTGCCAAAAGAAGAACCTGTTCAAGCATCAGGTGTATCACTTGAAAATGTTTCAGCAGAAGTTACTTTAGAAAATAATATTGACTCAGCAGTAGGAGATGTTTTTGCACAGGATAATGGAGTTTTTCCTGAAATGGCACAGACAGCAGACGTTGGTGTTACACAACAACCTGCATATCAATTAGATGGAATTGATCATAAGGTAACAGCATATTTTGGTGAAAACATTGATGAGTTAAGAGTTAATATGAGTGGAGATAAAACTCAACATGAAGTATTAAGAGAATATGCACAATATTTTAAACCATATGCTGAATCACAAGATATGTGTAATACAGCATTTAGAAAATATTATGATAGACATGCTTTAAAAATAGCTACTGAGGAATTACCAATAGAACAAGCTAGAATTATTCAGAATAATGTTGATTTATTTATTAAGGGACAGGAAGTATTTGGGGAAAATGGTCAATTTATTGATTCAAGAGTTGATACTATTTTTGATAAGATAGGAATAGATCAAGTAAACAAAGTTGTAAATATATTGCATGATAATACTGATGAAGGTGTTAATGTTCAAGGAGAAAGATTGTTTGCTGAGATTGTTACATATATGGTAGATAATGGAATTAAAGTAGAAAAAGATTCTAATATACTCGAACCTATAAAATCAGTTTTAGAAGAGAAACTAGATGATGTTCACAATAATTTAAAAAATCATGAAGATTGGAATGAGGAATATCAATCATTACTTTCACAAGAAAGAAAATATTTATATGCTTTAAATAGAATTGAACAATATGAGACAGAACAAAGAATTTCTGAATTTGAGGAAAAACTTAATGACATAGAATCTATATAATTTTGTATTATAGCTTTAAATGTTGCTACAAATTAAGTAGCAACATTTTTTTATCAATTTATCTAATATAAATATCAATAATATAAAATAAAATATATTGAAAAAAATTTTTTATTATGATATAATATCGTGGTAAAATAGCGACACAGAATATTTGCTATTCTTAAAGGAGAGTGTTTTTATGAAATGTTTATTACTTTGTGCCGGTTATGCCACAAGACTATTTCCATTAACAGAAAATTTTCCAAAAGCTTTGTTAGAGGTAGGAAATAGACCTTTACTTGATTATATAGTAGATGAAGTAAATTCTTTAGATGAAGTTGATGAAATATATTTAGTTACAAATAAGAGATATACTCCACATTTTGAAAAGTGGGCAAAAGATAAAAATAATATAAAACCAATTATAGTCTTTAATGATAATACTACAAATAATGAAAATAGATTGGGAGCTATAGGAGATATTCAATTTACTATAGAAAAAGCAAACATTAATGATGATTTATTAATTATTGCTGGAGATAATTTATTTACTTTTAAATTAAGAGATTTTGTAGATTTTCAAAAGCAAAAAAATACACCTGCCGTTTGTGTAAAAGAAGAAGAATATGAAACTTTAAAAAGACTAGGTGTTGTAGAGACAGACGAAAAAATGCAAATAATCGGATTTGAAGAAAAGCCAGAGAATCCAAAGGGAAGATATGCAGCATATGCTGAGTATTTATATCCTAAGAGTGTATTACCAGTTTTTAAACAATATATAGAAGAAGGAAATAAAATAGATGCTCCAGGAAATTTCGTTGCATATTTATATAAGAAAATGCCAGTGTTTGCATTTCCATTTAAGGGTGAATGCTACGATGTTGGCACACATGAATCTTTAGCTTATGTTAATGAATTATATAAAAATAAAAAATAGTAGATGGTAATAGATATGAGTATGAGTAAAATTTCACGTAGTATAGTAGTAGTAATTTTTGTAGCACTAATTGTATTTTTAGCAATAACAGATTGTATATATATAAATAAAGGCTTTGGGGATGGAAATGGACCAAATAATATTATAAAATTTGGATATTTCATTTTAGTTTTTGTGCTTGTTTTTTTGTATACGTATGTAAGAGAAAAGCTGTCAAGACTAAAATTACAAAAAATGATATCTACACTCTATAGGTATATATATATAATACTCGTTATGCTAGGATCTACGTTTTTTAAAGTATATAATGTAATGGACATATATCCTAAACATACTTTAATTTTGTATTTTTTATTAACTTATTTTATAGGTTTTTTTGTTCAGAGAATTATTTTTAATGTTTCAAAAAGTGATGTTTTATCTGTATTAGGGATGTTTATTTCTTTTACACTCCCTAATATAATTGATGATAAAACAGTTGATTTGAATTCTAAATTTATAAGTGCTACATTGCTATTATCTATATATATTATGCAAAGGCTTATAGATGAATTAAAACAATTAAATATAAAAAATAAGAAATATTTAATACAAGCAGTTATTTTAGGAATATGTATTGGCATTAGTACCTTATTTGGAGTTAATTATTTAGTTTGGATAATTTTGGGAGTAATGTCTTTGCTTATAACATCAAACTTAGATACTACAAGTTTAAAATTATCTAAAAAATCAAATAATACTATAAAAAGAAGAAAAAATAATTATTTTATATATAAGGTAGAAAGGATAAAAATTAGTAAGCTTTTAATATCATTAATTATTATTAGTGCTATTGTATTATGTATTTACTTTGGTGGTAGAATAATTATAACAAAATTAGCTATAAACCAAAATGGAGTGTGTACTAATATTGTTAATGATTTAAGATATGGAATTAACACAGATATAGATAAGAGTTATAATAATATGATAAATCAAGCATATAGTTTTGCAGGAATGTCTACTAGATTTTATTTAATATGCTATATTTATATAATTATTATGGAAGCTTTATCATTAATTTTACACAGAAAATATGATACAAAATCAACATTATTAAAAATAATATTTATATCTTTAATATTTGTTTTAACTATTTATAAAGTTAATATATTATATTATCAACCAGTACTTACTTTACTGTTAGTAATAATTTGTATTGTTAATACTACAAATATTTATTACAATAGAGAGGAAAGAATAAAAATGATTGAAGCATAAAGGAAGGAGATAATAAGTTGGCATATTATTCAGGTGATTTAATAGAAGAAGTTATATCTCAAAATGATATAGTTGAAGTTATATCTGAATATGTAGTTCTAAAAAAGAGTGGAAGAAATTATATGGGACTTTGTCCTTTTCATAGAGAAAAGACACCATCATTTTGTGTTTCAATGGATAAACAAATATTTAAGTGTTTTGGGTGCTCTGAAGGGGGAAACGTAATATCTTTTATAATGAAGATAGAAAATTTGGACTTTTGGGATGCAGTAGAAATGCTTGCTGAAAGAGCAAATATAGACACTAGTAGATTTGAAGTAAAAAATTATTATGATAATAAAAAAGATACTCAAATGAAAGATTTAAAAGATACATTATTTAATCTTAATAGAGATGTTGGTATTTTTTATCATAATAATCTTATTGAACTGTTAAAAGATGCTAGTAATCCTGTTAAAGATTATATAATAAAAAGAAAACTAGATATAAAGACTATAAATAAATTTGGTATTGGATATGCAACTGGTAAAATACCTTTATATGACCATTTAATAAGTCTTGGATATACTAAAGATGATATTTTAGCATCAGGAATTATTATAGAAAATAATAATGGAAAAATGTATGATAGATTTTATTCTAGAATAATATTTCCTATTTTTGATATAAGAGATAGAATTATTGCATTTGGTGGGAGAGCTTTTAGTACTAAAGTTTTAGAAAAAACAATACCTAAATATGTAAATTCGCCAGAAAATGATATCTATCATAAAGGAAAAACGTTATATTTAATGAACTTTGCAAAAAGAGAAAAGTTAGAAAATATAATAATCGTTGAAGGATATATGGATGCTATTGCTTTGCAAAAGTTTGGCTTTACAAATGCAGTTGCATCATTAGGAACTGCACTTACAGAGAATCAAGCAAGACTTATAAAAAAATATACAGATAATGTAATTATTGGATATGATCAAGATGGAGCAGGACAAGCAGCTACAATGCGTGGACTTGATATTTTGGCAAATCATGGATTAAATGTAAAAGTACTAAGATTAGATCATGATGATGTAAAGGATCCTGATGAGTATTTGAATAAGTATGGTGCAGAAAGGTTAAAAAAATGTATAGAAAGTGCAATATCGCTAGTTGAATTTAAAGTGTCAATTTTAGAAAAAGATTTAGACTTAGAAAATTTTGATTCAAAAGTTAGATTTTTGACAGGAGTTTCTAATATATTAGCTAAAATTGATAATAATATAGAAAGAGATATGTATATAGATAAAATAGCAAAAAAATATGGTATGAGTCCTGGACCTATAATTAAAGAAGTAGAGAAAGGTCTTACTAAAAAAAGCGGTAATGATGTTTTTGTAGATATGCAATCTTTAAATAAAAAAATGCAATTAGTAACAAATGTAAGAAAAAGACAGGAACAATATATTGTTGCTTTGTTGCTTTCAAAAAAGCCAGCAATACAACAGGAAATTGTTAAAAATATAAAATCTTCAGATATAGACAATGAAGATGTAAGAAAAATTTTTGATTTCATATTATCTTTAATGGATAATTATGATATAAATAAAATTGATATCTTATCTAAAATACAGGATGAAGATATGGTAAAGGAAATCACCGATATAATGTATATCGACATTTCAGGGTATGAAAATAAATTACTTCAGGATGTATTGAAGAATAAGAAAAAAGAAAAATTATATGCTAGACGAGATGAAATATTAAAACGATTAGATCAAGACATCTCGAAAGATGAAAGCGAGATAATAAAATATGAATTAAATCAGATTGTAATTGAGCTTTCAAAATTGAAGTAAAAAGGAGTCTCTGTAAATGGAAAAATTGGAAAAAAAATTGCCTGAAAGTAAAGAACTAAATCAAAAAGAAAAAGTAAAAAAATTTATAGAACAAGCTATAAAAAATAAAAAAGTGTTAATGAAAGATGTAATTGAATTTATCAGCAAAGAAAATATTGATTCTGAATATGTAACAAAGATATATGATGAATTAGATAAAGCTAAAGTTAATTTAATACTTGATGATGAAGATGATGAGAAGGATATGCAAATTGAAGATAAAATCAAGGAAGAATTAGATGATCCAGATAAAAAGGATGAAGATACTACAGCTGTTGCAGATTTAGATATTGAGCCTGATCTTGATGATATTGATGAAACAGAAAAAGATATATTGTTTCAAGATATGCAAGATATGTCTTTTGTAGACAACTTGAATGTGGATGATCCTGTAAAAATGTTCCTTAAAGAAATTGGTAAGATAAGACTTTTAACTTATGAAGAAGAAAATATTCTTGCAGAAAGAATGTTAAAAGGAGATAAAGAAGCTAAAAAACAACTTATTGAATCTAATTTACGTCTGGTTGTAAGTATTGCTAAAAAATATATAGGTAGAGGTATGAATTTCTTAGATTTAATTCAAGAAGGAAACTTAGGTTTGATAAAAGCTGTAGATAAATTTGACCAATCAAAAGGATATAAATTTTCTACATATGCAACATGGTGGATAAGACAAGCTATAACAAGAGCTATAGCTGATCAAGCAAGAACAATAAGAATACCAGTTCATATGGTAGAAACAATAAACAAATTAATAAAGACATCAAGACATCTTTTACAAACTTTAGGAAGAGAACCTACACCAGAAGAGATTGCTAAAGAATTAGAAATGCCAGTTGAAAAGGTAAGAGAAATATTAAAAGTTGCTCAGGAACCTATATCTCTTGAGACACCAGTTGGTGAAGAAGATGAAAGTAATTTAGGAAATTTTATACCAGACGAAGATGCTCCATCTCCATCTGAGCAGGCAGCTGATACTTTACTTAGAGAGCATATAGAAGAGGTTATGCAAACATTAACACCTAGAGAAGCAAAAGTTTTAAAATTAAGATTTGGTCTTGAAGATGGTAGAATGAGAACTTTAGAAGAAGTAGGAAAAGAATTTGATGTAACACGTGAACGTATAAGACAGATTGAAGCAAAGGCATTAAGAAAGTTAAGACATCCAAGTAGAAGTAAAAAGTTAAAAGATTTTATGAGTAGCGATTACTAATATATATTATAAGGGGAGAAAGTTATGGGATTTGTACTAGCAATAATAATTATACTATATATTATTTTATTTGCTTTTGGATTTATTTCATATGTATTTAATTCTATTGGTTTATATGAAATAGCAAAAAGAGAAAAAGAAAAACCATATTTTATAGCATGGATTCCGTGCGTAAATAAATACTTGCTAGGAAAAATAGCTTTTAAATCAGATACACATGCTTTGATATTAACTTTTCTAAGTATAGGTACAACATTATTTTCTTTATTTATTATATTTATGTATGGTGAACTATATGCTATTTTAGCAATATTTAGTATTAGTTTTATATTGTCAATTATAACTGCAATATATTCTTTCATTGCAAGATATAGAATTTACAGCAAATATAGTAAAAGTACAATTTTAATGACAATTTTTGATATAGTATCATGTGGAATATTAGGACCTATCTTCTTATTTGCTATAAGGAATAATAATAATTAAAATGAATATGCACTTGACAAAGTGCATATTTTATTATAGAATAGTCAAAGATAGTCAAAGTGAGGAAAATATGAATTTATCGGATATAATAGAAGAATATATAAAAAATGCTATAGAAGAAAATCACTATATAGAACTCAAAAGAAATGAATTAGCACAAGAGTTTAATTGTGTTCCTTCACAAATAAACTATGTTATTTCTACAAGATTTATTCCAGAGCTTGGATTTTATGTAGAAAGCAGAAGAGGTGGTGGGGGATATATAAAAATTAGTGAGATTAATATTTCACAGTGTGATTATATAAAAAATATTGTTAGAAAAATAGGAAGTAAAATGTCGCAAAGTACATTAGATATTTACTTAAAAGAATTACTTAGATATAATATAATAGATAATAATATAGTAGATATCATCTCATCTGCTTTATCTGAAAATAGTTTAAAAAAAGTGAATAAGCAAAAACGAGATGAGGTAAGAGCAGATATGTTTAAAAATATAATTGTTAATTTAAAGTAATGGAGGTATATTATGATTTGTTCAAATTGTGGTAAAAACAATGCTAATATTACATACAAGCAAAATGTAAATGGAAAAATGATAGAATTAAATCTATGTGATAGTTGTGCACATGAATTAGGAGTTTTCAATAGTTTTGACGATATTTTTTCTCCTATGATATTAGATTTGGAATATGTGTTGCCAGAAGAAATAAAATGTAAAAAATGTGGATATACTCTTTCAAAATATCGTTCTACTGGACTTTTTGGATGTGATGAATGTTATAAAACTTTTAAAAAAGAAATTGATTCAATATTATTAAAAATGCAAGGAAAAAATAGGCATATAAAACAGGAAGAGCATATTAAGAAAGAAAAGTTAAAACCAATAGATGAGTTAAAGGAAGAATTACAAGAGCTAGTTAAACAAGAAAAATTTGAAGAGGCTGCAGTTGTAAGAGATAAGATTAAAGAATTAGAAAAAAAATATAATAAGGAGGAAAAATAAATGGATACATTTAATGATGTTGTACTTACTACAAGAATTAGACTTGCAAGAAATATAGGTGGATATAATTTTCCAAACAATATGATAAAAAAACAAAAAGAAGAAATTGTTAATATTGTAAAAGAAAAATTAAAAGATAAATATACTATATTAGATTTAGATAATATAGATAATATTACTAAAATGTCTCTTGTTGAAATGCACACTATATCTAAGGAACTTGTTCAAAGTACAGGAGCAGCTTTAATAATAGATGAAAAAAATAATATTACTACTATGATAAATGAAGAAGATCATTTTAGAATACAAGTTTTTGAACATAATTTTAATTTAGAAGAAGCTTATAATAAAATAAAATCTTTTGATAATATAGTATATAAAAATATAAAATATGCTTATGATGAAGATTATGGATATATAACAGCTTGTCCTACATGTATTGGTACTGGAATGAGAGTATCTGTTATGTTACATTTACCAGCACTAGAAAAAATGGGTATTTTAGAAAGAATATTTAATGAAATAACTAATTTAGGTATATCTATAAGAGGAATCTATGGTGAAAATACTAATGGAGATGGTTGTATATACCAAATATCTAATCAAAAAACACTAGGAATTAGTGAAAAAGATATTATAGAACAGGTAAGACAGGTAACTAATTATATAGTAAAGCAAGAAAGAAAAGCAAGAGAAATTATTAAAAATAGAATAGATATAAAAGATGAAATATTTAGATCTTATGGTATTTTGAAAAATGCAATTATAATCTCTAAAAAAGAAGCTTTTGAATTAATTTCAAATATACGAATGGGAATAAATATGGGAATTATAAATGATATTAGTTTAGATAATATAGATAAATTAATTGAAAATATTGGTAAAAATACACTAAAGAAAAACTTTAAAGAGGATTTTTCAAAAGATCAAGAAAATATTAAAAGAGCAGAATATATAAAAAATAATATTTAATTAAGGAGAGATTTTTAATGTATGAATTTACAGAAAGTGCAAGAAAAGTTATAGAATATGCAAGAAATTTTTCAATAGAAAATAATTATCCATATATAGGCACTGAACATATACTATATGGACTTATTGCAGAAGGAGAAGGACTAGCGGCAGTTATATTAAAAAAACAAGATCTTACAGAAGAATATATAGAAGAAGAAATATTAAAAATAGATGGTATAATGGATACACAGGTAAATGAAAATGAAGTAGACTTTACACCAAGAGCTAAAAGAATAATAGCTAATAGTCAAAAAGAAGCTTTAAGGATGGGACAAAATTACGTTGGATCTGAACATATATTGCTTTCTTTGATGAGAGAGATTGATAGTGTGGCAGTTAGAATTTTAATAGATGCAGATATTGATCCTCAAAAGATTTTTACAGAACTTTTAAAAATATTAGGTGATGAATCACCTATATCAGATAATTATCATGATCCAGCAAATATTGAAAATAAATCTAAAAATAGTACACCAACATTGAATCAATATGGAAAAGATTTAACAGAACTTGCAAAACAAAATAAATTAGATCCTGTAATAGGTAGAAAAAATGAAATTGAAAGAGTTATTGAAATATTAAGCAGAAGAACTAAAAATAATCCATGTCTAATTGGTGAGCCAGGTGTTGGTAAAACAGCTGTTGTTGAAGGACTTGCTCAAATGATAAAGGAAAATAATGTTCCTGAAATATTAAAAAATAAAAGAGTAGTGTCTTTGGATATAGCGTCAATGATAGCTGGTGCAAAGTATAGAGGGGATTTTGAAGAAAGATTAAAAAAATCTCTTCAAGAAATAAAAGCAGCTAATAATGTTATACTATTTATAGATGAGATACATACAATAGTTGGCGCAGGTGCTGCAGAGGGGGCAATGGATGCAGCAAATATTTTAAAGCCATTACTTTCAAGAGGAGAGATACAGGTTATTGGTGCTACAACTCTAAATGAATATAGGAAATATATAGAAAAAGATAGTGCTTTGGAGAGAAGATTTCAAAGTGTAATAGTAGAAGAACCAAGTATTGAAGATACAATACAAATTCTTAAAGGATTAAAAGATAAATATGAAGCACATCATAAGGTAAAGATAACAGATGAAGCAATTAAAGAGGCGACAATTTTATCGGAAAGATATATTACAGATAGATTTTTACCTGATAAAGCAATAGATTTGATAGATGAAGCATGCTCAAAAGTTAAGATTAAAAGTTTAACAAAGCCAGAGAGTTTTAAAAATTTAGAGAAGGAATTAGATAAAAAATCTAAAGAAAAAGAAGAGGCAATAATTTCTCAAAATTTTGAAAAAGCAGCTAAGATTAGAGATGAGGAAAGAGCTCTTAAGGAAAAGATAAGTAAGCAAGATGAAAAATGGAAAAAACAAGAAAACAATAAAGAGATTTCTATAGGTAAAGAAGAAATTTGTGAGGTTGTTTCAAATTGGACAAAAATTCCTGTAACCAAACTTACACAAACAGAATCTGAAAAAATAAAAAACTTAGATCAAGAGTTAAAAAAGAGAGTTATAGGTCAAGATGAAGCAATAGATGTATTATCTAGAGCTATTAAAAGAGCTAGAGTTGGATTAAAAGATGTAAATAGACCAATAGGATCTTTTATGTTTTTAGGCCCAACTGGAGTCGGCAAGACAGAATTAACTAAGGCATTAGCTTTAAATATGTTTGGTAACGAAAATGCAATGATTAGATTAGATATGTCTGAGTATATGGAGCCACATAGTGTTTCTAAACTTATAGGATCACCTCCTGGATATGTGGGATATGATGATGGTGGACAATTAACAGAGCAAGTAAGGAGAAAGCCATATTCAATAATTTTATTTGATGAAATAGAAAAGGCACATCCAGATGTATTTAATATATTACTACAGATTTTAGATGATGGTAGACTTACTGATTCAAATGGAAGAACAGTTAATTTTAAGAATACTGTTATAATAATGACTTCTAATACAGGTGCTAGAAATATAACTGAGACTAAGTCAATTGGTTTTATAAATAAAGATGATGGAAGTATTTCATACGAAAGAGCGAAATCAGAAGTTATGAATGAATTAAAAAAGACATTTAGACCAGAATTTTTAAATAGACTTGATGAAATAATTATATTTAATAAGCTTGGAAAGGAAGCTATTGAAAAGATAGCAAATATAATGTTGAATGAATTTGCAGATAAATTAAAGCAGAGAAAAATAACAGTAAAGATAGATAAATCTATAATTGAATATATAGCAAAAGTTGGATTTGATGATGTTTATGGTGCAAGGCCATTAAAACGAGCAGTGCAGTCTAAAGTTGAAGATAAGTTTGCAGAAGATTTACTAGATGGAAAAATAAAAGATGGAGATAATATTATTTTAAAAGCAAAAGATAATAATGTTATAATAGAGGTAATGTAAATATTGAAATAATAATATATTTATGATATAGTCTTAATATAAATAAGGAGGAGATATTTTTATGGAGTTTATGAAGAAAGTTGAAGAAATATCAAAAAAAGTTGGTGATACAGCATCTAATACTTATAATACAGTGGCAGATAAATCTGGAAAGTTAATAGAAGAGACAAAATTGAAAATCTCTATTTCAGAAAAACAAACAGATATAGATGAAATTTATGAAGAGATAGGTAAGGCAGTGTATAATTTATATAAAAGTGATGAGGATGTCGGAAAAGAATTTACAAAGCAATGTAAAAAAATCGACAAGCTAAATGATGATATAAATAATATGAATACTAAGATTCTATATAATAAAGGATTAAGAAATTGTTCATCATGTGGCGAAATAATTGCTTTAGATAGTAAATTCTGTACTAATTGTGGAGAAAAACAAAAGCCTTTTAAATTAAAGGATGATAAAAAAGTTATAAAAAAAGAAGAAGTAGAAGTTGAAAAAGTATGTCCTGAATGTGGTCAGGTTTTTGAACCTACAGCTAAGTTTTGTAATAAATGTGGACATAAGTTTTAATATGTTGAAAAATAGCTAGTTAAGAGATTAACTAGCTATTTTTTGTTTTTTTTATAAATAATTAATTTAAAGTGGTAAATTATAATAGGTGATTTTATGAAAAAAATATTTTTATTCCTAGCAGGTGTTATAACTATACCTTTTTTTGTATATCATGGTAATCAAAGTTTAAAAGAAAATCAATTAACTAATTTAAAAGATGAAATTTATAAAAGTATAGACAGCATAGATAAAATAATACTTGATTGTATGAGTTGTGATGGGAAAACTATATTAACAGAAGAAAATAAATTGGATTTTGCAGTAAGATATATTATAGAAAATAAAAGTGAATTTATAAAAGATATTAATATATATAATAAGGAGGACTATTATACTTATGAAGATACACTATATTATAATTTTGGAAAAGTAACAGAGCAATTTGCTATTAATATAATTAATAAATTTTTTTATAGTTTTGATTTTAATATTAAAAATTATAAATTTTATAATAATGGATATATTGAACTTAATTTTGAACCTATAGAACATTTATGGTATGATGACAAAAAAATGATAAATATTGAAAAAGTAAAAAATAAAGTATATAATGTATATATGGAGTATAATAGAGAAATAAATGATGAAAATCATACTTTTTATGTTGAATATGTTATTGATTGTGATAATGCTATAAAGTTTGAAAATATTTCCATTTATGACTCTATAGTAAGTGATGAAAATGAAAATAAAAATTAATAAGAAAAAAAATATTATTTTTGTGATTATTGTGATATTAATTTTGTGTATATCATTAATAATTGTTAATTTCTCTAGAATTGGTAAAATAAATGATCAACTATTAAGCTATATTAATGAAGAAAACAAAACAACTATTTCATTTAATAGTGGAAAAAATATAAAAATTAGTGACGATGTATATAAAAAGCTAAAGGAACAGGAAATAGATGTTATTATATATAATGATGTATATATTGCAACTGTAAAAAGTAGTGATTTGCAACAATATATGGATATAGATGTTAATTTAAAGAAAAATAATATCTTTAATGATTCTTATAATATAAATGTAGATAGTAATGTAAAATGTGATATAAAAGTAAATGTTAAAAGTACACTAGGAGATGTGAAATATATATCACAATATAATACTTTAAATGATGCTTTAAATATAGTTTCAAATGATATACAAGTAACTGAAGATGGATTTTCAAATCTAATTCAAGAGGATAATATTAATAATTACGTAATAGCTTATGTTGAACCTAGTGAATTTAATATTGAAGATATAGAAGTAAATAATACTACTAAGACTCAAATAGATATAGGTATTGATAAATCTAAGTATACAAAGGGAAGCTTTTATTTGGAGTGTAATGATAAAGAGGCAATTGATATTGAAGATTATTCAACAATAGTAGCTAAAAAAGCAGGAGATTATAAGTTAAAATTAAGCACAAATAGTGGAAGTATTACAAAAGAGATAAATTTAAAAATACAAGAAGTAGCAGAAAGTATTCAATTAGATAAAACAGATGTCGAATTACAAATTGGGCAAACTTTAAAAGTTGAAGCTACTATATTGCCACAAGAAGCTGTTAATAAAGAATTAAATTGGACAAGTACAGATAATAATATTGCAACAGTTGATAAAGATGGAAATATAACTGCTGTAAGTGAAGGAAACTGTCAAATAAATGTATCAACTAATGACCCTATTGTATCAGCTAAAATAAATGTAGTTATTAAAGCAGTAAGTAGTAATAACTATTATAATTATAATTCTGAAGATATAACATATATAAATGGAATATTATTGGTAAATAAAAATCATCCTGTACCAAGAGATTATGCACCTGGGTTACAAGATGATGCATATAATGCTTTTTTACAATTAAGTGCAGATGCAGCAAGTGCAGGATTTGATATACAGTTATTATCTGGCTATAGGTCTTATGATACTCAAGATAGATTATACAATAATTATGTTGCTGTATATGGACAAGCAGAAGCAGATACATTTTCAGCAAGACCTGGTACTTCAGAACATCAAACAGGACTTGCTATGGATGTAGGATGGATTGACGATTCATATGGAGATACACCGTCAGGAATTTGGCTTGCTCAAAATTGTTATAAATATGGATTTATAATAAGATATCCAAAAGGTAAAGAGAACATAACCGGATATAAGTATGAACCATGGCATATTAGATATTTAGGAAAAGATGTAGCACAAGCAGTATATAACAGTGGACTATGTTTGGAAGAATATTTAGGAGTAAATTAAAAAAATAGGACTAAAATATAAGTGTTTTAGTCCTATTTTTGAATTTAAGATTATATAATAAAAAATAATTTAAAAAAAGTTAAAAAAATTCAAAAAAAGTGTTGACAAAGAAGACAAAAAGTAGTATCATAATAGACGTCGCAAGGAGACAGTTAAACATAAAAAAATAATGTAAAAAAACTTTTTATTTTT
>CALXJI010000004.1 GCA_944388585.1 uncultured Clostridia bacterium | reverse complement strand
TCTTGCAATATATTTCCAAGTTCAATTTCTCCCCAAGTACCACGAGCTTTAACATTTGTAAATATTTTCTTTAAATCACCAACACCTTGTGCTAAAGATTGCATTTCACCAAGTCCTTTATATACAGACTCAAGTCTATCATTTACAACTTTAAATGATTCTCCAAGTCTTTGTTCAAGTGTGCCTTGAAGCTTTTCATCTACTGTTACCCTCATTTTCTCAAGTTTATCTGCATTATCTTTTTGCATATAAAGAAGTCTATCTTCAACAGTTCTACGTATCAATTCTAATTTTTCTTCCATATTTTTACGTGTATTTTCTAATTTTTGTTCGTTTATATTAGTTAAATTTGCTAGTTGAAGTTGCTGCGTATTACCATTTTCAGATATTTTTGTACTTATATTGTTTAAAAGTTCTTCGCGTGTATGCATAAGCATTGTAGAGATTTCTTGCCTTAATGAATCAGAATTATTGTTTTTGTTTTTTAAGTTTAATAGTAATGCAATTATTACTATTAATAATAGTAGTATTACACCACATAAAATTGTTGTTAAATCCATATATTTACCTCATTTCTATACAAGGAAAATTATATCAAACAAACAAAAGTTTGTCAATTGAAATGTTTATAATATAGTTTTAAATTTATTATTAATTTATTCTAAAAGTATTGACAAAAATTACATCATATGTTATTATAATAAGCGTAGTTGCGGGTATGGTGGAATTGGCAGACACGTCGGTCTTAGAAGCCGATGCCGCGAGGCGTGAAGGTTCAAGTCCTTTTACCCGCACCACAAATGATAATCTCTGTAATACTTGAAATAATAAGTTTACAGAGATTATTTTTTATATTTTAATGCAATTTTAATGTAACTAGCTATATATTTTAAAATTTATTTTTTAAATAAAGATGTAAATATATAAATTGATTAATTTTTAGAAAACATATGAAATAGTATTGAGTTTTAAGTTGAAGAAGTTTAATGATAATGATATTATAAAATTAGAGGTGAAATATATGGAGAACAATCAAAATAACAATTTGAAATTGGAAGATGATAAGACAAGAAGTAGAGTATTAGTAGTAGTTTTAATAGTAACTATAATATTTATCGTTATTTTATTTATTAATTTATTAACTAAAAAAACAGAAGTAAAAGAATCTGGAAATCAAATACAAAATGAATTTGATATGGAAATATCAATAGATAAGCCAGTGATATATTTATATCCAGAAGAAAAAACTGAAGTTTCAGTTAAGCTAAGAAGTGTAAACAAACTTACAACTGCGTATCCAGAATATAATAACGAGTGGAAATTGATGGTATATCCAGACGGAACTTTGATTGATGAAAAAACAGGAAGGGAATATTATTCATTATATTATGAAAGTGAAAATACAAAGGAATATGATGGACTTAAAGATGGGTTTGTTGTAAAAAATGAAGATATAGTTAAATTTTTAGAAGAAAAACTTTCAATACTTGGATTAAATGATAAAGAAGCAGAAGAATTTATTATTTATTGGCTACCAAGATTACAACAAAATGAGTATGTTTATATTAGATTTCAATCAATGGAAGAAATAGAAGAGAATATGCCATTAGAAATAATTCCAAAACCAGACACTTTAATAAGAATTATTATGGAATGGAAAGGTTTAAATGAATATATACAAGTGCAAGAGCAAGAATTAACACAAGTGGTTAGAAATGGCTTTACAGTTGTAGAGTGGGGAGGAACAGAAATAAAATAAATAAGAACGACAACTAGTCGTTCTTATTGCATAAATTGTTTATTGGACATATGTCACATTTGGGATGGTTAGCAATACATATTGCTCTTCCATGAATTACTAATACATGATTTATTTTTTCCCAATATTTTTTATCAAAAAGCTTTAAAAGCTCATTTTCAATTTCAAATTGACTTTTTCCATTTGAAAATCCAATTTTTCTAGAAATTCTTGTTACATGTGTATCTACTGCTATTCCTACCACTTTTCCAAAACATTCTTGTAATATTATGTTTGCAGATTTTCTACCAATACCATATAGTTTTGTTAAGTCTTCCATAGTATCTGGCACTATACCATTAAAGTCATTACAAATAATTTTAGCGCTTTCTATAATAGCATGAGCTTTGTTTTTAAAGAATCCACATGGTCTAATAATATTAATCACATCATCTATATTAGCATTTTTTACATCTTCAATTGTTTTAAATTTACTAAAAAAAATGGGGGTTATTTCATTAACTCTTTTATCTGTACATTGTGCAGCAAGAATTAGTGCTACAACAAGAGAAAAAGGGGTAGTATAATCTAACCCACATTTAGCTTCTTTGTATTCATTAATTAGTATATTTATTATTTTCTCACTTTGTTTTTTTGTTTGCTTTTTATATTTTTTACTCACATTAATTCACCCTGTTCATAGTATATAGTAGTCATTTTACAATATTTTTTGTTGTTTGTCAAAAAGGATATTGCAATCGCTTAAAATATTTTTAAAAATGAGATTTAAATAAATATTGATTTTTTTGATAACATAACTAATAAAATTATGTAAAATGATATGCTTGTAATTTAATTTCTGTTTTTTTAAGCGATTGCCATACAAAAAGGAGGATAAATATGTTTACAAGTGGTTTTAGGAAAACAATAGGATTATTTTTATTAGCGTTTGGAATAGGAGTAGGTGTAAGTATTATTCTTCCTTTTTGGGGTTGGGTAGCAATTTGTGCTATAGCAATAGCTATATTTGGAATTACATGGCTATTTTGTTAAAGGAGGAATAATATATGAAAGTAGTAATATATAAACCTGGAAGATTTATGAAAATAATATTAAGAACAATATTTAAGATATAGTGTTGAAATAATTGCTCTTATACCATATAATCAAAATATGATAGGAGTAAGTCATATGAAAGAAGGATTTGGTCTTGTGCTTGCCGGTGGAGGCACAAAGGGAGCTTATGAGGTTGGTGCTTGGAAAGCTTTAAAGGAATTAAATATTAATATAACTGCAATAGTTGGTACATCAATTGGTGCAATAAATGGAGCATTATTTTTGCAGGACGATTTTAGTAGAATAATAGAACTTTACAACAATATAGAGTTTGAAGATTTAGTTAAAATCTCAAAAGAAAATAAACTTAATGAAGGTAACATATTTAGCGGTGAGAATATTTTTAAATTCACAAAAGAAATAACTAAAAATAAAGGACTAGAAAATGCACCAATGAAAGAATTAATGAAAAAATATATAGATGTAGAAAAGATATATAATTCTAAAATAGAATATGGAATAGTTACAGCATCTTTATTTACAAAAGACAAATCTTTAGAAGTATATAAAGAAGATATAAAAAAAGAAGAGTTATATGATTATATTTTAGCATCTTCATGTTTTTTTCCTATATTTAAACCACAAAAAATAGGAAAAAATACTTACTATGATGGTGGAATATATGACAATATTCCAATAAATATGCTTCTAAAAAAAGATTATAATAATATAATAGTTATAGATATTTCTAATGAAGGAGTTACTAAGAAATTATTAAAGAAAGGTGCATATATAAAAATAATAAAACCCAATCAGGACTTAGGAAGTACTTTTGATTTTGATAAAAAAAGAATAAATAAAAACATAAAAATGGGGTATTTAGATACACTTAAAGCTTTTAATAAACTTCAAGGGCATTATTATTATTTCGATATAAGAGAATTTGAAAAATTTTTAAATATATTTAGTTTAAAAACAATATATGGATTAGAACTTGCTGCTAAATTTTATTTAATAGATATGTATAAAGTATATAATTTTGACGATTTTTTAAATGAATTGGAAATTAGACATGATAAATATACAAAAGAGTATAATAAAATAAAAAAAGACATAAAAGATATTAAAATATTATTTAGAAATAGAAATAAATTAATAAATATAATAAACAAAGGAATGGGACTTTGCCTTTTTATAGATGTTGTAACAACACAACCGAAATATAATAATAATAGTATAGTTAGTAGATTTTTTGGAAATTATAAGGAAGCAGGAGAAGCAATAATTGAACTTAAAAATTATATGAAATAACAGTAAGAGGAAGAAAGCCTCTTCTTTTTTTTTGTTAAAAAATGAGAATACCTTAAAAAGTTAAGATATTCTCTCTATATATAATTATTAGACTCTTTCTACTTTTCCACTTCTTAAACATCTAGTACAAACATTCATTTTCTTAGGTGTTCCGTTAATATTTACTCTTACTGATTGAACGTTAGGTTTAAATGTTCTAGCTGTTCTTCTGTGAGAGTGACTCACTTGTAGTGAATATGTTACATCTTTATCACAAATTTCGCATTTTGCCATTTTGAAGCCCCCTTTATCTAAAATAATTCAATTACTCATACATTTTAACATAATTATTTTAAATAATCAAGATATAAAGTGTTTTTTTGATAAAAAAATAAGGTAATTTTAAAAATTACCTTATTTAGAATTATATTTTAACTATTTTACCAGTAATTTGATTTTGTAAAGAATTACCATTTAAAAATCCACCACTTAATACAACTGTATCATTAGTTTTTAGATATTCTTTTTCTTTTAATATTTCTAGTCCTTTATTTAGTAAAGTATTAAGATCTGTTTCTCCTTCAACAAGAATAGGAGTAACGTTTTGTTCAATTGCCATATGTCTATAAGCTTTAACACTTGGTGTTATTGCATATATTGGACATTCAATTCTAAAACTAGATAAAATTGAAGCTGTCTCACCATCTTCAGAAACAGCAACGACTGCTGCAGCATCTGAAAATAGAGCAGAGCAACAAACTGAAAAGTTTGCTTGTTTTTTTAGATCTACTTCTTCAACTTTTTCATTTGAAGTACAAGCTTTATTTAAATTATTCTTTTTAAATCTTTTCCAGTAATGTATATCTTTTTCTGTAGCATTTGCTATTCTTGTCATAGTTTCAACACAATTTAAAGGATAATCTCCTTGTGCAGATTCTCCAGAAAGCATAATTGCAGAAGTTCCATCATATATAGCATTTGCAACATCTGATACTTCAGCTCTTGTAGGTCTAGGATTTTTTTGCATAGATTCTAACATTTGAGTAGCTGTAACGACTGGTTTTCCAGCTTTTATACATTTTTTAATCATCATTTTTTGAGCAGCTGGTACATTTTCTTCAGGAATTTCAACTCCTAAATCACCACGAGCAACCATTATACCATCTGTAACTTTTAATATTTCATCGAAATTGTCTAATCCTTCTTGATTTTCAATTTTAGAAATAATTTTTATTGAATTTTTTCCACAAGAATCAAGATATTCTCTCATATCAATAACATCTTGAGGCTTTCTAATGAATGATGCAGCTATGAAATCAAAATCATTTTCTACAGCAAATTTTAAATCTGATTTGTCTTTTTCTGTCATAGCTTTAAGTTGTAATTTAGCTCCAGGAACATTAACTCCACGTCTTCCTTTTAATACAGCTGAATTTTGGAATGTACATTTAATTTCATTTCCTGAAATTTCATCTATTAATAAATCTACCAAACCATCATCAATTAAAATATGTCCACCAACTTCAACATCTTGAGGTAGACCTTCGTAGTTTACATATAAAAGATCTTTTGTACCTTCTACTTCTTTAGTTGTAAGAGTAATTTTGTCTCCTTTAGTAAAGCTCATACGAGTGTTTTGATCACTTCCAAAAGATCCAGTTCTTATTTCTGGTCCTTTAGTGTCTAGCATGAAAGCGACATTTGTTCCAAGTTCTGCATTAATTTCTCTTAATGTTTTAACTTTTGCTAAATGTTCAGCATGATCACCATGAGAAAAGTTTAATCTCATTACGTTCATTCCAGCTTTAATAAGAGAAGTTAAAACTTCTTTACTTTCACTAGCTGGTCCAATTGTACATACAATTTTAGTTTTTTTCATTCTTTACATCTCCTTAAAAATAAAATTTACAAAATATTAAACCTTATACTAAATATTTTGTCTAATGCAATTACTAGTATACATTTTTAATGTATAAAAGTCAATATTTATTGTGCAAAAAATGGAAAAATAAGGCAACTATAATTATAATAAAACTTGAAAAATTAACATAAATAATGTATAATATTAAACATAATATTAAAAGGAGAGTAAAGATGACAGCTTCTTTAGAAGAATATTTAAAAACTATTTATATTTTATACAATAAAAATAAGATTGCTCGTGTAACTGATATAGCTTTAGAAATGAATTGTACAAAGCCAAGTGTAAATAGAGCTTTAAAAGTTTTAAAAGAAGAAGGATATATAGATTACAAAGCTTATGGAAATATAAATATTACTAAAAAAGGAGAAGAACAAGCAAATAAAATAATACGATCTCAGATTGCAATAGAATCTTTTTTAACAGATATTTTAAAGGTAGATAATATTGTTGCAAAGCAAGAAGCTAAAATTATGAGATATGCAGTGTCTGAAGATACAATAAAAAAATTTGAAGAGTATGTTAAGAGATTTATTGATATAGAGGAAAAGGAATGTAGTTTATATGATCCTAAAAATAAGAAGTGTATAAATTGTAAAAAAGCAAAAAATAAATATAGCAATTAGAGGTGTAAAATGGAGGATAATATATTTTTTTTGGATCTTAATTTTTTAGAAAAAAAAGGAGATAAAAAATTAAAAAAATTTGCAGAAGATGAAGAATTAGATGAAAAAGATATTATAAAAATAATATATAATGAAGCAAATAGAATTGGAGTAAAAGATAAGGTAAAAGTAACTTTTAAAATAATAGATATAAAAGAAGGAAGTTTTAGAGTTATAGTAGAACCATCATATGTAAAGTATAAAGAAGTAGTTATATATCCTTTCGATACTATAAAATCACCAGATTTTGAATTACCATTAGATATAGTTTGTGGAAGGATTACTTTATATAATAAGAAAGATATTTTAAAAAATATTAGTGTAACTATAGATTATGTAGCTTTGGATATATTTGCTATGACATATAAAAAGGCAAAGGAATTTTTGGTTAATATAAGTGATAGAAAAGGAAAAAATAGATATTTAGATTTAAATGAATCTATATGTTTTAAACAATATGGAATAAAAATAAATGCTAAAAAAGATAATAGTGGAAAAGTATTAGAAAATGAACTTGTTTACAGTATAGATGTGTATAATAAAGATGAGTTTTTTAAAGAGTTTCATTTTATAGATGAGAAAAAACAAGAAGAAAAATATGATGTTAATATTCCTATTACTATTGATATAAATGCTAATACAGATCATAAAAAAGAAGAAACTAATTTAGAAAATATAAATAAAAAAGAAAGTAAAGATGAAAAAGAGTCAGAATTTATTATAGAAATTCCTCAAGAAGAAAAAAATATAAATCGAGTAAATGATGTAGCAATAGAAGAAATTAAACAAGATAGTGAACAACAAGAAAAAATGGAGGAAAAAGATATAACTCTTACTGCTCAAAATAAAGTAGAAACTTTAGAAAAAAAAGATAAAGATGAAATTGAAGAATTAGAAAAGTTATTTGAGCAAGAAAAAAAGCAGCAAGAGATACTTGAAAAAAGAATAAAGGCAAAACTTGAAGAGTTAAAAAATAAAATTAGTCAAGAAGATAAAAGAACAAAACAAGAGCAAAGTGGTAAAGAAAGTGCTACGATGCAAACCGTAAGTGTTACAGAGCCTGAAAATTATAGTGCATATGAAATAGAAAGTTATAAGGGAATAAAAGAAAAAGGTAAAAATAATTTGTGTGTATATTTTGGTCAAAGGAAAAATGATATAAGAAAGTATTTTGGTGGTATGCCAAAAGAAATTAGAGAATATGATGAAATGGAAATTTATGACGTTTTTTATGCATATTATGATGAAGAAGATTTATGCACAGGAATAGGAATATATAATCAAGACTTTTATAAAGATAAAATAGCTTTATATTTTGAGGGTGAAAATTTAATTACAATGACATATTCTCAAATAGTTAAATTACTTAAAAAATATGATTTCAATACAATAGAAGATGAAGATGGAATAATATCTTTAAAATATGGTATTTCAGTTGATCCGAAAGAATGTGATGACTTTGAAAATAAAATTTGTGATGTAATACATATTTTTAAAAAAGGATATTATGATGAAGTTTATGAAAATGTTTAAGGAGTTGCTATGAAAAATAATAGAGTATTACTTGGAATGAGTGGTGGAGTAGATAGTAGTGTATCTGCTCTACTTTTAAAGAATCAAGGATATGAAGTAGTAGGAATTACTATGCTTTTATGCTATGGTGAGGATGAAGAGGCAATAAAAGATGCTAAAAAAATTTGTGAAAAGTTAAATATTGAACATTATGTTTATGATTTACAAAAAGAATTTAAAGAAAATGTAATAGATGATTTTATAAAAAAGTATGAAAGCTGTTTAACTCCAAATCCATGTATAAAATGTAATAAATATATGAAATTTGGATATATGTACAAAAAAGCAAAAGAGCTTAATTGTGAATATATAGCAACAGGACATTATGCAAGAGTAGAATATAGTAAGGAATATAATAGATATGTTATAAAAAAATCTAATGTAGGAAAAAAGGATCAGACTTATGTGCTTTATAGTATACCAAGTGATTTACTATCACATATAATATTTCCTTTATCTGAATTTTCATCAAAAGACGAAATAAGAAAAATAGCACAAGAAAATGGATTAATTACTGCAAATAAACCTGATAGTCAAGAAATATGTTTTGTTCCTAATAATGATTATGTTACATTTTTAGAAAGACATAATATACAGGGAATGAAATATGGAAAAATTGTAAATATAAATGGTGAAGTGTTAGGAAAACATAAAGGATTACATAGATATACAATTGGACAAAGAAGAGGTATGGGAATATCTAGTTCTACTCCTTTATATGTATTAAAGCTTAATAAAGAAAAAAATGAACTTATTGTTGGAAAAGAAGAGGAACTTTACACAGATACTGTTTATGCAAATGAAACCAACTGTATTCTTTTTGATAATTTCAAAGATAAAATGGAAGTTCAAGCTAAAGTTAGATATTCAGCTGAGCCTAAAGATGCTATAATTTATTTAAATAAAGATAATACACTAACTGTTAAGTTTAAAGAAAAAGTAAGAGCAGTAACACCAGGACAAGCTATAGTTTTTTATATAGGTGATATTTTAGTAGGTGGTGGAATGATATTTACAAAATAGAATAAGTACGATATAGTTTATTTAAAGTAAAAAAGGTTGAATAAAATCAACCTTTTTCTTCATTTAATATTTTCAACTTTTCATATGCAGGTTTAATTATATAATTAAATCTTTCTCTTAATATTATAGAATAGAATTTTTTTCTTTTATTACTTAATTTTTCTGTATTGTTAATTATATTATCTATTTTTTGAAAATTTAAATTATTAACAAACCATTTAATAGCATTATTACATCCATTATAATTTAAACTATTAATTGTTTGAGCATAGTTTGAATTTTTGGTATTGTCATTGTCTTTCATAATTTTGGATGCAGGAAATAGAAGTATATTTGTTTCTATTTCTTTTTTATTACCAAGTATTTTATCTATTTCTTTATCAGATATTTGAGGATATAAACAAAATCCACAGCTATAAATAGGTGAAAATTTAGAATATTTTTCTTTTGCATTTACAACAAATCCCCAATTGCTACTACTTCTATTAGAATTTCCTAAAAAAGAGTCTAAAATATACATTTTCCAAAATTTTTCTTTTACATCTTCTTTATTAAAAATATTTGGATGAGTATCTATAGTATTTAGTATTTTTTCAAAAGAATATTCTTTGCCATAAGCAGAATTATTAATAAAGTTGGAGAACTCTTGTAATACTTCGTTATCTTTTAAAAAATTTTGGCACACTACGCAATCTTTTCCTTTAATTTCTCCTAAAATAACATTTTGTGTTTCAAATCCGAAATTTTCAAATATTTTACAAGATATGTACTCAGAAAAGTCGAAAAAATATCTTTTCCATTTTCTTTTTTTCTATATTTAACAAGATATGATTTGTTGTTATATATTATTTGTGTCTTTTTACTTTTTCCTGAATATGTATGAAAGTCATCATTTTTACTATTTGAAAAATCCATATTGTTCCTCCTTTACATAAATATTATACCAAAAATAATAAACATATCAACAAGTTCAAATATATTTTAGTAATGAGTGTCAAAGTAAAAAATAATTAATATAATTTTTTAATTACAATTTTTATTACTGTATTGTTACAAATAAAATATATTCTTTATATTTTATCATAAAAGTAATATACAAGAATATATTTGTATTAAAGTTATCTTTGGAGGTAAAAAATGAAGGATATAGAAATATATAAAGATATATCAAAAAGAACAAATGGTGATATATATATTGGAGTTGTAGGTCCAGTAAGAACAGGAAAGTCTACTTTTATAAAAAACTTTATGGAAAGTTTTGTTATTCCTAATATTGAGAATGAATATAAAAAAGATAGAGCTATGGATGAATTGCCACAGAGTGCATCTGGAAAGACAATAATGACTACTGAACCTAAATTTGTTCCAAATGAATCTGTTGAGATATGTTTAGAAAATAATGTAAGGTTTAAAACAAGATTAGTAGATTGTGTTGGATATTTAGTAGAAGGAGCTGTAGGACATCTAGAAAATGATATGCCAAGAATGGTTAAAACTCCTTGGTCTCAGGAGGAGATTCCTTTTTCAAGAGCGGCAGAAATTGGTACAAAGAAGGTAATTAATGATCATTCAACAATAGGTATTGTTGTAACCACAGATGGAAGTATTACAGATATTCCAAGAGAAAATTATGTCGAAGCAGAAGAAAGAGTAATAAGAGAATTAAAACAAATAAATAAACCTTATGTTGTCCTTTTAAATTCTATAAGACCTAATAGTAAAGAGGCCAAACAGTTAGAAAAAGAATTGTCTGAAAAATATAATTCTAGAGTAATTAGTGTTGATATAGAGAATATGAAACAAGATGATTTTACTAATGTATTTGAACGTGTTTTAGAGGAGTTTCCAGTAAGTGAGATTGGTTTTGATCTTCCAGATTGGTTTAGTATTTTAGATTTAGATCACTGGTTAAAACAGGATGTTATTAATTTAGTAAAAGAGAAATTTGATGAAAATTACTCTATAAGAGAAATAAATGACATACTATCAGAAATTAATTCAAATGAAGTGTTTGATAAGGTATTTTTAAAAGATGCAAATATGGAAGATGGAAAAGTAAAGGTAGAAATGGATATTACGCCAGAAGTATTTTATAGAATACTTACGGAAGAATCAAATTTTGAGGTAAAATCTGATGCAGATATATTTAAATTACTTAGAAATTTTGCTCAAGCAAAATCAGATTATGATAAAATAGCAATGGCTATGGAAGAAGTAAAAATTAAAGGATATGGAATAATAACTCCTGGAATTGATGAATTAAAATTAGAAGAACCAGAAATAGTAAAGCAGGGAAATAAGTACGGAGTTAAACTTAAAGCATCAGCTCCATCAATTCATATGATTAGAGCAGATATAGAAACAGAGGTTTCTCCAATAGTAGGAAGTGAAAAGCAGTCAGAAGATTTAGTAAAATATTTATTATCAGAATTTGAAAATGATCCGACTAAAATATGGGAATCTAATATATTTGGAAAATCATTACATGAACTTGTAAATGAAGGACTTCATAATAAATTATATAGAATGCCAGATGAAGCACAAATGAAATTACAAGAAACACTACAAAAGATTATAAATGAAGGAAGTGGAGGATTAATTTGCATTATATTATAGTTAAGAGAGGATGAATTTTGTAAAATACATAATTCATCTTTTTTAGTTATTAATTTTTTAGCAAAATATTGACAATTGATAAATAAATGATAAAATGTAATAAATAAAGAGGGAGAAATATGGAAGTAGCAATATCATTTTTTAATAATGGAGAAAATATGCAGTATCAAGAAGCATTACAAATTTATTCTTTATTTGAATATGTCAAAAATCTTGGATGTCAAGTACAGATTATAGACTATGATTTATATGGTGACAAAGGAAAAAATAAACTTTTGTATAATTTTTTGGAGGATAATACAATACTTACATCTATAAGATATAATAGCATAAATGAAATAAAAGAGTACCCACCTCTTGCAGATAAATATATTTTTGTAAATGGAAATTTTTCTCAGCTTAGTGTTTGTGCACTTGATAAGAATAAATGCATTGCATATGGTATTAGAGAAATTAATAAAGATGAAGTAGAAAGTATAGAACAAAAGTATCAAAAAGTATCTACTTTATTTGATATAAAAGATAAAAATACTGTAAGATGTTTAGATCCTATGTTTCTACTTGATAGTAGCCAATGGAGTGAATTTTCTCAAAGAAGTAATTTAATGCTTGATGAAAAATATGTACTAGTTTATTGTGATAATGTAACAAACGATATTTTGGAATATAGTAAAAAGGTATCTCAAAATTTAAGAGTATATGTAGTAGCAAATAAAATGCAACTTACATTCTTTAAAGGGAAAAGATTAAAAAATATTATGCCATATGATTTGGTAAAATTAATTAAAAATGCACAAGATATCATTACTAATTTTGAAGATGCAATAAAATTATCTATTATATTTAATAAAAATATACATATAATCTTAGACGAAAAAAAAGATGATAATTACAAAATAGAAATGATAAACGAATATGGACTTGTAGATAGGGTTGCAGATTTATATAATGATAAGTTAGAAGAAAATACAGATTATTCTGAAGCAGATGAAAAAATAGCTTCTCTTAAAAATATTACATTTAATTTTCTAAAAGAAAACACATAAGTTTTTTAAAACTTATGTGTTTTTTAGAGCATATTAGCTAAATCTTTAAATGATGAAAATAAACTTATTAATAATACAACAACTAATAATATAAGTAAAATTAGTTTTATACCGATATCTTTAAATATATTTTTATAGTATTGTTTAGTTTCTTCTTTTTTTAGATTTTGAAGTTCTTCAAGAGACATTCCTTCATATGGATTTTTATTTGGAGGATCGAAGTTATTAAAACCATTTTGATATGGATTTGTATATTGCTGTTTAACAGTTGAATAATTAGAAGGTGAATATACTGAATCTTCATAAGATATAGTGTTAGATGATAACTTTTTTATTAGATCATCTTTTTTGATAATTATTTGTTTTAAATATTCATTTTCTTCAATTATGGCTTGAAGTTGCATATTATTTTGTGCTTCTTCAGCTTTTAATTGCTCATCATATTTAGCTCTTTCTTTGTCATCTGATAATACGTTATAAGCTTCTGTATATTCTTTAGATTTTTCTTCTGCTTTCTGTTTCTCCTCTCCTTGAAATAGGTCTGGATGGCAAGCCTTCATATGAATTTTAAATATTTTATTTATAGTATCTTTAGAAGCTTTTCTACTTACTTCTAAAATTTCATAATAATCTTTCATTTAAATACCTCAAAACATGTCTATATAGATATATTTTACTTTAAATAATATATAAAGTCAAGAAAATAAGCGATATGACAAAATAATATAAAAATAAATAAAAAAGGCAATAATATATTGAAATAAAAAATCAGGTATAATATAATAGTAAATATTTAAAAGGAGAGTTTTATCATGGAAAGAAAGTATATTTTTGTTACAGGTGGTGTTGTATCAGGACTAGGAAAAGGTATAACAGCAGCTTCAATAGGAAGGTTATTAAAATCTAGAGGAATAAAAGTTACAATTCAAAAATTTGACCCATATTTAAATATAGATCCAGGCACAATGAACCCTTGTCAGCATGGCGAAGTTTTTGTCACTGATGATGGATTAGAGTGTGACCTGGATCTTGGACATTATGAGAGATTTATAGATGAAAGTTTAAATAGATATTCAAATATAACTACAGGAAGAATATATATGCAAGTATTAAATAAAGAAAGAAATGGAGATTTTTTGGGAAAAACTGTACAAGTTATTCCACATATAACAAATGAAATTAAAGATACTGTATATAAAGCTGGAGAAATATCACAAGCACAAGTTATAATAACAGAAATAGGTGGTACAGTTGGAGATATAGAATCTCAACCTTTCTTAGAAGCAATAAGGCAAGTAAAAACTGAAAAAGGAGCAGAAAATGTAATGTTTGTTCATGTTACATTAATACCTTTTCTACCTAAGTCAGAAGAATTAAAAACTAAGCCTACACAACATAGTTGTAAAGAGCTTATGGGGATGGGAATAATACCAGATTTAATAGTTACAAGAACAAGTTATCATTTAACACAAGATATAAAAGAAAAAATATCATTATTTTGTAATATATCTTCAAAAAATGTTATAGAAAATTTAGATGCAGATTCTATATATGATGTACCTCTTATGTTTGAAAAGCAAAATGTAGCTCAAATAGTTATGAATAAATTAGGACTTAAAGAAACAAAAAATGATCTTATAGAATGGCATGATTTATGTAAAAGTAATCGAAAAATAGATAAGACAGTTGAAATAGCATTAGTTGGAAAATATGTTTCATTACATGATGCATATATTTCTATATACGAAGCATTAAATCATGCTGGTGTATTTAATGGAGTTAACGTAAAAATTAGATGGGTAGATTCAGAAAAAATAGAAGAAGAAACAGCAGAAAAATTATTAAATGGTGTAGATGGCGTAATTGTTCCTGGTGGATTTGGAAATAGAGGAATTGAAGGAATAATTAAAGCTATAAGATATGCTCGTCAAAATGATATACCTTTGTTTGGTATATGCCTTGGAATGCAACTTATGGTTATAGAATATTTTAGAAACGTTATAAAAAAAGGGGATGCAAATAGTTTAGAATTTGATGAAAATACTAAAACACCAGTTATAAATATAATGGAAAATCAAGTTAATGTAACTCAAAAGGGAGCTACAATGAGACTTGGAAAATATCCATGTACATTAGATATTGGAACAAAGTCATATGATGCATATAAAGAAAATTTAATTTATGAAAGACATAGACATAGATATGAGTTTAATAATGATTATAGAAAGATGGCAATAGAAAATGGACTTAAGATAGCAGGAGTATCTCCAGATAATAAACTTGTTGAAATAGTAGAAATAGAAAAGAATGAATGGGCAGTTGGTGTGCAATTTCATCCAGAGCTTAAATCTAGACCAAATCGACCACATCCATTATTTAAAGCTTTTGTACATGCGGTTAAAAGTAATAAATATAAATCTAATAAATAATAGTAGATAAAAAATATAGTATAAATTTAAAGATAGCAGTCTCAAATATAGTTTGATATTTTTGTATTGAAAATTTAAATAAAATATTGTAATATATAAATATAAATGTATAGGAGGTATAGTTATGGTTCAAGAAAGAAATATTATTGTTTGTATTTTACTATCATTAGTAACATGTGGAATATATGCAATTTATTGGTTTGTATGTTTAACTAATGATGCTGCTAGAGCAGCAAAAGATACAGATTTTAGTGGAGGAATGTCATTATTGTTTACCATTATTACATGTGGTATTTATGGATTTTATTGGTATTACAAAATGGGTAAAACTTTAAAGATAGCAAATGATCAAGCTGGAATAAGTGCTAGTGATAATTCTGTTTTATATTTGTTATTAGGTATTTTTGGACTTGGAATAGTTAATTATTGTATTATGCAAAATGAATTAAATGCTATAGCTAAAAATTCTACAACAGTAGCCTAGTTTATGAAAATAAGAGATATTATAGTTTTAATTGTAATTTTTTTAATATATGCGGTTTTAATAATAAGTTTTGATATAGGTATACCATGTGTATTTTATGAAATTACAGGGTTATATTGTCCTGGATGTGGGATAACTAGACTTTGTTTATCTTTGTTTGAAGGAGATATATATCAAGCATTTAGGTATAATCCTATAATTTTTATAAATTTACCGATTTTATTTATATTATTTGTTTTGAATATTTTTTTTAAAAAGAATAAAAATATTAAGAAAATTACAGATGTTATAATTATTTTTCTGGCAACAATAACAATTATTTTTGGAGTGATAAGAAATATACCTATATTTAGTTTTTTAGCACCCACACAGATTAGATAGAGTTATTTTTGATTCTATCTTTTTTCTTGCAAAAATACATATAATATAGTAAAATATTATATAGTTTTAATTAGGAGATGATGATTTGTTAGATATATTTACAAAAGAGGGACTAATAGCATTTATATATACATTACCAGCTCTTTTAATTTCACTTTCTATACATGAGTATGCTCATGCATGGGCAGCATATAAACTTGGAGATATTTCACAAAAATTAAGAGACAGATTAACTCTTGATCCATTTAAACATATCGATCCGTTTGGATTTTTATGTATTGCTTTATTTGGTGTGGGTTGGGGTAGGCCTGTAATGATTGATGGTAGAAACTTTAAAGACAGAGCAAAGGGAACTATGCTTACTGCTCTTGCAGGTCCTGTTTCAAATATTTTACTTGCGATAGTTTTAACTATTGTATTAAAGATATTATTTGTAACAGGTTTATTAAGTGATAATACAACTAATCAAATAGTTGCACTCCTTGTAAATATGCTTAAGATAACAATACAATTTAATGTTATATTTGGAATATTTAATATGATACCTTTACCACCATTTGATGGTTCAAAAGTACTATTTTACTTTTTACCTCAAAGATTTAGAGGAGTAATGTATACATTAGAAAGATATTCTTTTATTATAATATTAGTTATATTTTGTACTGATATAGCATCAATTGTTATATCACCAGCATATTCTCTAGTAATTAAGTTTTTAAATTTCATACTTTGATTATAGAAAAGAGGAATAAAATGATTTGTTTAGGAATAGAAAGTAGTTGTGATGAAACATCAGTTGCAATAGTAAAAAATGGAAGAGAAGTATTAGCAAATGTAGTATCAACTCAAATACCAATACATAAAAAATTTGGTGGAGTTGTTCCAGAAATTGCATCAAGAAAGCACTTAACTAATATAGCATTTGTTGTTAAAGAAGCTTTAGATAACGCAAAACTAGACTTTAAAGATATAGATTATATAGGTGTAACTTATGGACCAGGATTAATAGGAGCATTGCTTGTTGGAGTGGCATATGCAAAATCTTTAGCTTATGCATTAAATATTCCTATTGTACCAACACATCATATAGAGGGGCATATAGCTGCAAATTATTTAACATATGAAAGCTTAAAGCCACCTTTTATGGCACTTGTTGTCTCAGGTGGACATACTCATTTAATAAATGTAAAAGACTATACTGATTTTGAAATAATTGGAAAAACACGTGATGATGCAGTGGGAGAAGCTTTTGATAAAGTCGCAAGAGTACTTGGACTTCCTTATCCAGGCGGACCAGAGGTAAGTAAACTTGCAAGAGAAGGAGAGTTTACTTATAAATTACCTAAAACTAAATTTGATAATTATGATTTTAGTTTTAGTGGTATAAAGACAGCAGTTATAAATATTGCACATAAAGAAGGAGAAAGTTTAAAACGAGAAGATTTAGCTTGTTCTTTTGAAGAAACAGTGACAGATGAGTTGGTAGATACGTGTATAAAAGCAATGAAAGATTTAAACATTAATAAAGTTGTTTTAGCAGGAGGAGTTTCTGCAAATTTGGTTTTAAGAGATAAGCTTTTAAAAGCAACTAAGAATAGAGATTATGAATGTTTTTTACCAGATTTAAAATATTGTACAGATAATGCGGCAATGATAGCAAGTGCAGCACATTATAATTATGTTTGTGGAAAAAGTTTTGACATAAAAGATAAACTAGATTTAAATGCAATAGCTAATTTAAAAATAGGAGAGTAGGTGATGCAATGTCAATATTTGCTATATCTGATCTACATTTATCATTTGGTGTAGATAAGCCTATGAATATTTTTGGGAAGATTTGGGATAATTATGAAGAAACAATAAAAAGAAATTGGATTAGTACAGTAAAAGAGGAAGATACTATAATTATTCCAGGAGATATATCGTGGGCTATGACACTTAATGAAAGTGTTAAAGATTTTGAATATATAGATAAATTACCAGGTAAAAAAATTATATTGAGAGGAAATCATGATTATTATTTTTCGACCAAGACTAAAATGAATAACTTTTTTAATGAACATGGTTTAAAAAATTTTTATGTGCTTCATAACAATGCATATGAAGTAGAAAATTATATAATATGCGGAACACGTGGCTGGGGAAAAACAGAAAATAATAGTGCTTTACAAGATGAAAAAATTATAGCACGCGAAGAAAATAGACTTATAAATTCATTAGAAGAGGGAAGAAAAATACAAGAAGAATTAAGAAAAAATGGTATAGAAAAAGATATAATTGTAGCTTTACATTTTCCACCATTTATATCTAATTTTACTAAAATAATGCAAGAATATAATGTTAGAAAGTGTATATATGGGCATTTGCATGGATATGGGCATATGCTTGTAAAAGAAGGCATTATAGATGGGATTGAATATATTATGGTAGGATGTGATTATACTGGATTTAAGTTGATACAAATAGGATAAAAAATGATACAAGAAAAACTTGTATCATTTTTTTATAACTTTTTCTAAAAATATTCTTTTTTCAAATCCACCATTTTTTTCTCTTTTTTTATTTGCTTCATCAATAATATCTTGAAGGCTAAATCCGTTATATTTTGCCATAGCAATGATTAATTCTAGTTTGTCTGCTAGTTCTTCTTTTCTTTCTAAAAGAGAATTTGCATTTTTTACTTCTAATAGCTCTTCATTATCTTTTGCAAGTAATGCTTGCCAATACTCATCTTCATTTAAAATTTTAGTAATAGGTAATTGACCATTATTTTTGATTATTTGTGGAATGTTATCACGCACTAATTTTCCCATAATATCACCTTAAAAAAATAACTCCAAAGACTGGAGTATTAATGGCAGGGGCACTAGGAATCGAACCCAGCTCTGGAGTTTTGGAGACTCTTATTCTACCGATGAACTATGCCCCTATATCAACAATGTTAATTTTAGCATTTTTTTTATTTATTTTCAAGTCTTTTTATAAAAAAAGTAATATTATTAAAAAATACATTGAAAATGCTATTTTTTAATAATATAATTAAGTTAATAAAAGAAATAAAAAGTTTACATTGTTTTACAAGGGGGAATTTATATGAGATGTGTTGTAACTGGAGCAACAGGACATATAGGAAACGTACTAGTAAGAAAATTATATGAAAGAGGATATCAAGTTGTAGCTTTTGTACTTAAAAATGATAATATAGATATATTTAAAGGATTAAATATAGAGTATAAATATGGAGATGTAAATGATATAGAAAGTTTGGAAAAAGCTTTTTTTGGTGTAGATGTAGTGTTTCATTTGGCAGGAATTATAGATATTGGTAATGGAAATAAATCTAGAATGTATAAAGTAAATGTAGAGGGGACTAAAAATGTAGTAGATGTATGTAAAAAAGTTGGGGTAAAAAAGTTAGTTTATACTAGCTCTGTGCATGCTATTAAAGAACAGCCTAAAGGAAAAGTTATTACTGAAACTAATGAATTTTCAAGTAAGCTTGTAAAAGGAACATATGCAAAAACTAAAGCAGAAGCTACAAAATATGTACTTGAAGCACAAGATGAAAAATTAGATGTAATAATAACACATCCATCTGGTGTAATTGGACCATATGAATATAAACGTTCTAATTTAGGACAACTTATAATAGATTGCTATTATAAAAAAATGAAAGCTTATCTTGAAGGAGGATATAATTTTGTTGATGTAAGAGATGTAGCAGACGGATTAATACTAGCCCTAGAAAATGGAAAACCAGGACAATGCTATATTTTAGCAGGACATTATGTAAGTATAAAAGAGCTGATGAAATATGTAGAAGAGATAACTCATGTACCAGCTCCAAAATTTAAAATTGCTAGATGGTTTGCATATGCAACAGGTTTTCTATCTGAGATATATTATAAAATAATGAAACAAAAGCCATTATTTACATCATATTCAGTATATACTACAGGTACTAATAGTAATTTTTCTATACAAAAAGCACAAAAAGAGCTTGGATATAAAACAAGACCTATTAAAGAAACTATGAAAGATACAATAAATTGGTTAAAAGAAGAAGGTATTATAAAATAACACGCTAAGATTTTAGCGTGTTATTTTTAAATATAATAAATTTTTGAATTATGTAGTTTACAATAAATAGTAATATTTCTACAAATACTTTAGATATTACTAAATCAAATGAAAATAGCCTAACAGTAAGTATATCTAAAAATGTATAGTTTAGTAAAAGTGTAAATGTGGCAAGAATGTAATATTGTAACAATGATTTAAAAATATTAGATTTATTTTTAAATACAATATTTCTATTAAATGTAAAATTAAAGGCAGAGCTTATTATTCTTGCTAAAACTACATCTATTAGTAAAGCTAAATCTCTATTTGGTACACTGGATGTTAATTTATTAAATGCTATTACAAACAAAAAATCAAGAATAAAAGATATAATAGCAGATATTATAAACAGTATTCCTATTAGTAAATCTGAATTTTTAAGTATACATTTATATATCTTAAAAGAATCTTTTACAGTGTTAAAGCTTGACGCTTTATTGTTATCTATATATACAGTATGTATTTTTATTTCTTTAAAATCTATGTTATTTCTAGCACAATATAATAACATATTTATTTCATATTCATATCTTTGACCTTCAATGTTGATAAAGTCTTGCAAATACTTAAAAGGAATTCCTCTAAGACCTGTTTGAGTATCATAAACCTTTTTTCCTGTAGCAACTTTAAAAACCATTCTAGTTATAGAATTTCCAAGTCTACTTTTAAGAAGCATTTCTTTATTTTGAAGTCTTATACCTAGAACAACGCTGGATAAATCAATCTCCATATAATTTGCAATATTTACTATATCACAGAATAAATGCTGTCCATCAGCATCTGCTGTTATTACTCCTTGACACTTAATATTTTCTAAAATATATTTAAAGCCTGTTTTTAAAGCTTGTCCTTTTCCCATATTTTCTTTATGTTTCAATAATATTACGTTTTTATTAAGTTTTTTAAAAGTTTTTTTTGTTTGATTGTTGCTTCCATCATTTACTACAACTACTGTAAATTTATTTTTTATAAGTTCATCAGTAAGTGAAATTAGATCTTTAGTTGGATTATATGCTGGAATTAGTATTACAATATTTTTTTCTTTCATAAACCTATCCTCATTTATACAAAAATAATATACCACAAAATAGTATAGACTTCAAATAAATGATGAAAAAATATGTAATTTCTACAAAATCTCTTTGTTGATTTTTATGTTATTCAATGATATAATAAATCACTAGTATAGGATATATGAATAAAATATATTAAAGTAGTAATACTTTATTTTAATTATTTTGGAGTGAATAAAATTGAATAGATTTGAGACAACAAGAAGAGTAGGGATACTTGGCATAGTAGGAAATATATTTTTATTAATTATAAAAATAGTAGTTGGTATACTTGCAAAGAGCCAATCAATGATTGCAGATGCTGCAAACAGTGCTAGTGATATTTTTGCATCTCTTATGACATTTATTGGTAATAAAATAGCAAGCGAACCGAGTGATGAAGATCATAATTTTGGACATGGTAAAGCAGAATATATTTTTTCATTGTTTATTAGTATCTCAATGATAGTAGTATCGCTTAAAATATTATATGATTCAGCACTTTCAATAATAAATAAAAATGAAATTATATTTTCATGGTGGTTAATAATTGTATGTATAATAACAATAGTAACAAAATTAAGTCTTTATTTATATTCTAAGAGTGCGCTTAAAAAATTTAATAATATTTTACTTGAGTCAAACATGAAAGATCATAGAAATGATTGCATTGTAACTAGTTTTACTACTATTTCTATAATTCTTAGCTTATTTGGATTATATTGGGTTGACGGTATTGTAGGTATAGGAATATCTTTTTGGATTTTTTATACTGGCATAAAAATTTTTATAGAAAGTTATAATGTACTAATGGATAAATCTATAAATTCTAAAATTAAAGAGGATATATATAAAATTATAACTGAGTTTGATGGGGTAAAAGAGATTGTTGGAATGCATACAATTCCTACAGGATATAAATATATTTTGGTATTAACTATAGGTGTAGATGGAAATATGGAGACTTTTAAGAGTCATACAATTGCAGATAATTTACAAAAAGAAATTGAGTTTAAATTTGATGTTATAGATAGAGTAATAGTGCATGTTGAACCATTAAAATAACAAAAGAGGAGAGATGATATGTTAAAGAAAGTATTGGTAACAATTGGTATTATAATTATTGCATTACTTGTAATTGTATTAATGTTTGGAGTACAGCCACAAATATGGATTAGTAAAGTGATGATAAGTATATTGTTATTTATTTTGGGAATGGTTATCTTTTTGAAATATAAGGATAATTTTAAAGATAAGAAAAAACTGGTTGCAAATATTATACTTGCTCAAGTAGAAATTGTAATAGTATTTATGATTTTTTTAACTTTAATAAATATTAATGCAAATGTACATGTTTTAGAGAGAAATGGTAAAAAATTTGTCATGAGTATAGATATAAATAATGATATAAAAAAATATTTTTTATATATTAATCCTTTATTTATAAGTAGAGATGCAGCAATAGAAGAATATATGAATAGAAGCTCTATAAATTATTCATATGAGCAGGATATACCAGATGTTATTAAATTTAATAAAAGAGTTTTTCCAGATGAGGTAGATTTATATGGAATAGATTCAACTAAAAGAATTGTTGAATGTAGCAGTTTAAATGCTAACGAAAGAATAATTGAATATTTAAAAAGTGAAGAAGATATGAATGCATTTGAGGAAAAATATAATTTAACTTTAGATGAATATGATAAAGATTTCTTTATAGACCAAGAAATAATAGCAGTAAGTTATGAAGTGTTAAAGGAAGTTATTCCATTTGTTGCATATGGTGTTGATGATAACATATATATTTATATTAAAGATGATCAAGAAGCTGAAGCTTCTACTACTGCTTTTGCATTTATAATAGTAGACAAACAACAAGCTCAAAATATTTATATAAAAGATTTTAATTCAATTTTGAAAAATAACTATGTATAAAATAAAATACTTGTATATAAAGCTAAGGGAATTATTGAAATTCCCTTAGTTTTATGTTAGTATAAATAATTGTTAGAGATTATAAATATTATAATAATATAGGAGGTAGAAATGCTAGAATTAAAAAACATAAAGAAAAGCTATAAAACAGCAGATTTTACGCAAGTAGCATTAGATAATATAAATTTAGAATTTAGAAAAAGTGAATTTGTGTCAATACTTGGACCTAGTGGAAGTGGAAAAACTACATTACTTAATATAATAGGTGGCCTTGATAGGTATGATAGTGGAGATCTAATTATAAATGGAAAGTCTACAAAGGATTTTAAAGATAGAGATTGGGATGAGTATAGAAATAATTCAGTAGGGTTTATTTTTCAAAGTTATAATTTAATCGGACATATTAATGTTTTAAGTAATGTTGAAATGAGTATGACTTTAAGTGGTGTTGGAAGTAAAGAAAAAAGAAGAAGAGCACTTGAAGTATTAGAAAAAGTTGGGCTTAAAGATCACGCATATAAAAAGCCTAATGAGCTTTCTGGTGGACAAATGCAAAGAGTAGCTATTGCAAGAGCTTTAGTGAATAATCCGGACATCATACTTGCAGACGAACCAACAGGAGCACTTGATAGTAATACATCAATACAGATAATGGAGCTAATAAAAGAAATATCAAAAGATAAACTAGTTATTATGGTTACACATAATCCTGAACTTGCACAAAAATATTCATCAAGAATAATACGACTTTTAGATAGTAAAATAATAGATGATACTATGCCATATAATCCAACAAAAAAAGAAAGAGAAGATGCAAAAAAAGATTCAAAAAAGTCTAGAAAAACTTCTATGAGCTTTTTAACAGCTTTGTCATTAAGTATAAATAATTTAAAGACTAAAAAGGGAAGAACAATACTTACAGCATTTGCAGGAAGTATCGGAATTATAGGGATTGCTACAATTATGTCTTTATCTAATGGTGTTCAAAATTATATTAATAGAACGCAAGAAGAGACTTTGTCATCATATCCTTTAACTATTCAAGAAAACACAATAGATGCATCTGCAATGATTGAGCTTATGATGGGACAAAATGATATTGATACATCAACGCAAGAAGAAAATAAAGTATATTCAAATGATATAATGAATGAAGTTATGAGTACAATGTCTTCAAAAATTGAAAAAAATAATTTAAAAAGATTTAAAGAATATTTAGATACAAATAGGGAAAAAATAAATGATAGTCTTACTGCAATAGAATATAATTATGATTTAAATTTAAATATTTATTCTCAAAGAGATGGAAAAACTGTAAAATCAAATCCAAGTACTGTATTTGAAAAAATAGGTATGGATTTTGGAGGCTCTAATTCTATGATGTCTCAATTTACATCAACAGATGTATTTTTAAAACAATTGGATAATGAGGAGCTTGTACATTCTCAATATAATTTACTTGCTGGAAATTGGCCACAAAACTATAATGAAGTAGTTTTACTTGTAGATAAAAATAACCAAGTAAGTGATTATACACTATATAGTTTAGGGCTAAAAGATCAAGATGAATTAGAAGCAAAATATAATAAAATATTATCTGGAGAAGAGATAGAAGCTGATGAGCAGACATCATATACATATGATGATATATTAAATTTAGAATTTAAAGTTTTACCACAAACAGATTATTATGAAAAAGAAGGAAATGTGTGGATAGATAAATCAGAAGATGAGGAATATGTTAATCAAAAACTAGAAAATGCAGAAACATTAAAAGTTGTGGGAATTATACAAATTAATGAAGAGGCAATAGCAAATACAACATCAGGTGTTATATTATATACAAAGGAACTAGAAGAACATATAATAGATAAGATTTCTAATTCAGAAATTGTAAAAGAGCAACTTGCAAATGATAAAGTAAATGTGTTTACAGGTCTTGAGTTTAATGAAGAAAGCACATCAAAAGAATTTGATATTAATTCTTTATCTGATGAGCAAAGAACATATTTAATGAGCTTATCTCAAGAAGAACTTGCACAAGTAATTGCAGCATATTCAGAAAATGCAAATGCAACATATGAGACTACATTAGATAAAATGGGATATGTAAATATTGAAGAACCATCAACAATAAACATATATCCAAAAGACTTTGAAGCAAAAGAAAATATTGAGAATTTTATTAGTGAATATAATACTATGGTTGAAAATGAAGGAAATGAATCAGATACAATAAACTATACAGATACAGTTGGACTTATAATGTCGTCTGTTACGTCAATTGTAAATATAATAAGCTATGTACTTATAGCATTTGTGTCAATATCACTTGTAGTTTCTTCTATCATGATAGGAATAATTACATATATATCTGTACTTGAAAGAACAAAAGAGATAGGTATATTAAGAAGTATTGGCGCATCTAAAAAAGATATATCACGTGTATTTAACGCTGAAACTTTAATTATAGGATTTTGTGCAGGTGTTTTAGGTATAGCATGTACTTATTTACTAACTTTTCCAGCAAATGCAATATTAAAAGAAGTTGTCAATGTATCAGGACTTGTTCAGGTACCATGGGGAGCAGCTTTAGTACTTGTTTGTATTAGTATGATACTTACTGTAATTTCTGGACTTATTCCATCTAAAATGGCAAGTAAAAAAGATCCAGTAATAGCTTTAAGAACAGAATAAAAAAATAATTTAATTTATATGTAATTAAAATTTCATAATTGTAAATAATATAAAAGTAGCAGTATAGTAATACTGTTTCTTTTTATTAAAAAAATGTTACATTTTGATTAAAAGTGCGAAAAAATATATAAAAAGGTGTATTATAATTATGTATAAATTTAAAAAAGAAAGGATAGTACATATGAAAAAAAGTAAAATTAGTTTTTTTATGATTTTTATGCTAGTATTAGTTACGGTATCTAATTGTGTATTAGCTGTTACAGATTCTATAATTGATACTACAAGAAAGGGTTCTCTTGAAATTACTGCATTAAATCAAGAAAATTTAAACATTGATGACAGTACACCTATAGCTGGCGTAACATATTCATTATATATGGTAGATGAAAATGTTCTAGACATAGATGCTGCAGAAGAAGCTATTGTAGGTGAAGATCCGGTTAATGCGTTAACAACAGGAGAGAATGGAAAAGTAAAATTTGAAAATTTAAATTTAGGAAGATATTATGCTAAAGTTACAGCATACCCTACAGCTACCAGTGAAATTCCAGAATCTTTCTTAGTAGATGTACCTATGGTAAATAAATATGGAGATGGTTGGATTTATGACATAACAGTAAGTCCAAAAATTCAAACTGCTTTAGGAAATGCTGAGTTAACAAAAACAGATTTGAACGGCCCTATGGAGGGTATTGAATTTAAAGTACAAGTAAGTACACAAGAAGATGTATGGGAAGATTATGTACCAGATGGTGCGGATGAAGCTTTAGTAGTTTCAACAAACGCAGAAGGTAAAATTTCATTAGAAAACTTACCATATTCTGTAAATGAAGAGAGAGCAAAATTTAGACTTATAGAAATGAGTGCTCCAGAAGGATATATTATAGATAATAAATATCCATCTGAAATACAAGTTCAAGCAAATGGTACAGTTGTTATAACAGATACAAGAACAGGAGAAGCAGCTACTGCAGCTCAATTAGGAGAAATAAATGTAGTAAATGAAAATCCTGAGGTGGTAAAAGAAGTTAAAAAACAAGATGGTACATTTGGTGATGTAGCAAGTGCTAATATGACAGATACAGTTACATTTAAAGTAACAGTAGATGTACCAACATATGTAGAAGATTTAACAACCTATACAATAACAGATAATATGCCACAAGGATTTGTACTTGGTACAATGGAAGTTAAAGGTTTAGTTGCTCAAGGTGGTGCAGAAGAGACTGTAGCTGCTGATGCATATACTAAAACAGATAACTTCACATTAACTTTTGATACACAAAAAATAACAAAATATACAACTATAATTATTACATATGATGTAACATTAGATAGAGATAATGTTGTTATAGGTGAAGCTGGAAATGTAAATAATGTTTCTTTTGAATATACAACAAATGTAGATACAGATGGAACAGAAAAAGATACAACAACAGATGAAGATACTACAAAAGTTGTTACTGGAGGTATCCAAATTAAAAAAACAGATACTCAAGGTACAGTTTTACCAGGTGCTAAATTTAAAATAGCTACGTCAGAAGCAAATGCTAAAAATGGAACATTCTTATCAGATGAAAATGGTGTAATTGAAGTTACCACTGGTGCTGATGGAATGGCTACAATAGAAGGATTAGCATATAATGATGATGAAAAAGCAAGAGATTATTGGTTAGTTGAAACACAAGCACCAACTTATGAAGAAAATGGAGAAACAAAAGCATATACTTTACTTGATAAGCCATTAAGAGTTGCAGTTGATGGTGATTCTCATACAGTCGCAGTAGAAGTTGTAAACAGAAAACCATTCTCATTACCACTTACTGGTGGAATTGGAACAGTATTATTTACAGCAGTTGGTATAGCAGTTATTGTTATAGCTAAACGTATTAAAAAGGATGAAGTAGAAGAATAATAATAAATTTTATACAAAGAATAACTAGTATGGACTGGTTATTCTTTTTTTTATGTTGTATAATAGCATTAGGTGTTATTATGAACAAAAGAGTTTTAAAAATTTTATTATATATTATAGGATTTATATGCATAGCTTATCCTATATGTTCTAAATATATATCATATAGAAATCAAACAACTACAATATATGATTATAAAGAACAAGTATCGAAAAATAATAATGAATATTTTAAAGATTTGTATAATAAAGCACAAAGCTTTAATAACGATTTAGCAACTGATTCAAGAGTTATAGATGTAACAGAGGCGGATCAAGAGACAACGAGTGGGCACAAATATAATTTTTTAAAAGTTGGAGAAATGATAGGATATATTTCTATTCCCAAAATAAATATTGAGCTTCCAATTTATGAGGGAGTAGATAATAATAATTTGCTAAGAGGTGTGGCACACTTAGAAAATACATCATTACCTAATGGAGAATTAAATACTCATAGTGTACTTGCAGGGCACACTGGAATTTATCAGGCAGAAATTTTTGATAATATAGATAAATTAGAGATAGGAGATACTTTTAATATTACATTTTTGGAAAAGGAAGATGAATATAAAGTTATAGGAAAAGATATAGTGGTACCAGATGATACTAGTAACTTAAAAATAGAAGATGAAAAATGTCTAGTAACGCTTGTTACATGTACTCCAAAAACAGTAAATTCTCATAGACTTTTAATAACAGCAGAAAAAGTAGAAGAACAAGAAGTCGCTAAAGAAGAAGAAATATTACCTGAAATATCAGAAAAAATAACACCTAACGAATTAGATATATTTATTAATTTTATAAAGAATAATATTTATATACCAATTATTTTAATTATATTAATAATAGCAATAATATTTATGGCAATAAAAAATAAGAAAAAGTAGAGGGGGATAAAATGAAAAAGCTAGGTGTAAAAGTATTATTTGTTATTGGACTTCTCATTTTTCTATTTCCATTTGTAATGAGAACAATATCATATTTTAATCAAACAACAGCTATATATAATTATAAAAGTGAAACAGAAAATTTATCTGATGATGAGTTAAATGAACAAAAGAATCATTATAATAACTATAATGAAGAGTTAGCAGATGAAAATCCTATAGTTGTTATGGGAGAAGATGACTTCAATATTGACGAGACTCAAAGTTCATATGACTTTTTAAATAGTGATGATGCAATAGGTACTTTAATAATACCAAGTATTAATGTTAATTTACCAATATTTGATGGAGTAACAAATTTGAATTTACAAAAGGGAATTGCACATTTGGATAACACATCATATCCTACAGGAGAAAAAAGTACCCATTGTGTACTTGCAGGACATAGTGGACTTTCAAGAGCAAAAATATTAGATGATTTGGATAAGGTAAAGATCGGTGATTATTTTCAAATAGATTACTTAAATACAACGCATAACTATATAGTAGTAGATATACAAGTGGTTTTACCAGAAGAAACAGATAGTTTAAGAATAAAACAAGGTGATACCTTGGTAACTCTTGTAACATGTACGCCGAAAAATATAAATAGTCATAGACTTCTTGTAACAGGAAGATTGACAGGAGAAATTCCACAAGAAGAACAAATAAGTACATTGGAATATATAATTCAATTTATAAAATTAAATTATATATATGTTATTTTGCTTATTATATTTGTAATATGTCTAATAGTATTTATAAAAGAAAGAAAAAAAGAAAAGAAAGTAAAGAATAAAGATAATGAAACAAAAGAAAATGAGAAAGAAAAAAATGAAGATATAAAAAATGAGAAAAATGGAAATAATTTAAATAAAGAATAGAAATGATGAGAAGACTATCTATTAAGATAGTTTTTTCTATTACAAAAATATTACAAATATTGAGGATTTTTTTTATAAATGATAAAATTATTATGGGATATTTTAATAAAAAAGAGGAGATATATATGAGAGTAGACTTAAATTTTTGGAAAGAAAATAAAAAGAATATAGCCTTAGTATTAATGATGTTGATATTTACAGTTTTTATTATAAATAGAAATGATATAATATATAATTTTAATAATTTAAAAAATGAAAAAGCGATGCAGACAAACTATGATTCTGTAACGGAATTTACAAAAGCTAGATGGACAGAAATACAAAATAACATATTTGGTGAAGGGGTTGCATCATCTGTAACAGATACTAAATTATCTACAGCAAGTGTAATTAATGGAAATCCATATTTTAATTGGGTAGATACAAGTGGTCTTAATATTCCCCCTTGGAATGGAACTGCTAATAGATTAGATGGAGTAGCTATTACAGATTCTGATTTTTATAATGAAGAAGGTGTTTTACCAACAGAAGAATATAACTATTCAACAGAAGTTGATGGCGGATACACAGATACTAAGAATGTTACATATAATGTATATAATGTTGATACAGCAGAAAAACTTTTCTATTTGATTAGTACTAAATGTTCGGGTGAAACAGAAAATATAAAAATAAATATTATAAATGATATAGATATGGGTGGTGTATCTAATAAAGTTTTATCTAAATATAATGTAAATAATAAAAATTATAATGTATATATAGAAGGAAATAATCATACTATATATAATTTAAATGCAACAGCTGGTCTTTTTGCAACAGTAAGCAGTGGATTAATTGTAAAAAATTTAAATTTTGAATCTGTAAAATTGGTCGGAAGCGGTGCATGTGGGGTATTAGGAACAATAAGTAATACATATTATGGATTATTTTTAGATAATGTAAATGTAGATGGAGCATTTATACAAACATCTTCTGGTAATACTGCTGTACTAACTGGAACTGTATATGCAAGTAATGCATATATAAAAGATTGTAGTGTTAAAAATGCATATACAAGAGGTACAGGACATATAGGAGGTTTTGTATCTATATCATGTTCAGGACTTGATAGTGCAGTTAAATATGATGCTACAATTCCAAGTAATCCAGAGGCAACTTTTGGCAATACTTCTACTACAGCTGGTTCAAATGTTAGATATCCTATTATTATTGAAAATTCATACTCTATAGATTCAGAAATTTTCTCTACTTCTGGTCATTCTGGTGGATTTATGTCTTGTGATGGTGGAGGAATAATAGTAAGAGATTGCTTTACAAATAATTCTATGTATGGTGAATCACAAACTGGTGGATTTATAGGGTCACAAATAAGTTGTAGAGAAAGTGAAGGAAGTTCACATGGAAATCAAACAGATGATGCAGGAGTCTCTAATATATCAGCATATTTTGAAAATTGTTATTCTTCAGGTGTTGTTGAAGGAAAAAGAGAAATTGGTGGATTTGTTGGAAATGATGCTCAAATTAATAGAGGAGAAACAGGAGGAGCAGCAATATTTAAAAATTGTTACTCTACAACAATGACAGGTATGGACTATTCAGGAACATATGTAGGAGGTTTTGTTGGAATTGCAAATAATATAACGCCAGATATAACTATAGATGGATATGGAACTTTTACAGGATCTTTATATATAAATTGTTACGCAGCAGGTGAAGTTGGAAATATAGATACAGTAACTGATATAGATACAGCTAAAAATAATAAAATAGGTGGATTTATGGGAGGGTATAACACAAATACAGCATCTATTTCGAATATATATAATTGTTTCTATGACATGCAAACAACTGCAATGAGAGAGGTTGCTGTTGGAATGCAAGGAAATGGACAAAAGACATGTCAGCTTAATGGCGTAACAGGTGTATATACACAAGAGTCAGAAGTTAAAGGAGTACAAGGACTAACAAATGTAGATATGCAAGATGGAAGTGCATGGATATATAAGGAAGGATATTATCCACAGCTTAGAGTATTTACAGATAATGCGCAAGATTATTTTACAAATAGCGAGCTTGTACAAAGTTATTCAACGGCATCAACTGCAACAGTATTTTTAAACCATTGGGATGAGATAATGACACAAGATGGTCAAATACAAGAAGGAAAAGATGCAAAAGAAATATATGATACAATAAGGGATATAACATCAACATTTGAATTTACAAGTAATGAGAATTCAAGTTCTTCAGGTTATGATCTGACTTGGCAAGTAGATAGTGAAACTAATGCAACAAAAGGATATGTAGAAGAATTAAAAATAACACAAGAAGATGGAGCTGTAAAAACAGTACCAGTGTTATCTATACAAAATCCAGTAAAAAATAGAGGAGAAGGAGCAAACTTTGGACTTGATTCAAAAGATGTATATAGTTGTTATGATTTTGCACCAGGAAAATCTTGGGTAAAAATAACTGTAGAAAACACACTTGGAAATAATGTGGTAGGAACAAGAAAATTAAGATTATTACCAACTGCATATATAGATGCAGGAGAGTATGCAGAAATAACTTTGGTAACAGATAATACAGATGAGGGAAGAGTAATACAAAATAATATAGAAATAAATGGAGAGAAAATAGATAATAATACATACAAACATGCACAAGATACAATGTATGTAATAACAGACTCAGAAAATCTAGGAGATAATAAAATAATATATCCAGGACAAATAGTAACACAAGATAAAAATGTTATAAATTTATTTGCACTATGGAATAGATATCCAGATGATGAAAATGCAAGTAGTGTAACAACTAAGAAATTTGATGAGATGTATAATCAAGCATTAATAGGAAATTCAAAAGATACAGGACTTGCAAAAGTAGAAGTATATAGCTTAGGAATAGCATATAGAGAAGTAGAAGAAGGCGTAGAGGTACCAGTAATAAATTATGATGAGAAGGAAAGAATAACAGCAGATGCATTAAATGATCAAAAATGGAGGGGAGAAGAGCTTTTTGATGTAGATGATGCAGGCTGGTATGAGCTAAAATATTACTGGAGATTAAATGATGGAAGATATTTAACAGATAGTAAAATAGTAGTAATAAAGGGAAATGAAGTATCAGCAACGCTAAATAATAATATAGTAAAGGCAGATAAAGATTATAACGAGGGTACATTACAAATAACACCAGATATAAAGCAAGCAACAGAAAATATAGCAGATTTAAATACAAGTTATACAAAGGAAGATGAAGATAAAAGAGGAGTAGAAACAACAATAAACAGTAATGGAACAGTAGAAAAAGTAATAAAAATAAGAGAGTTTGTAGATGATCAGTTAGTAGCAGGATGGAGAAATGATCAAGACTATGAAATAAAAGAACTAAGAGTAGAAGTAAGTAAAGATGGAGCTGCATGGGCAACATTACCACTAGACTTAAATAATACAAGTGAGGCAGAATATACATATTTAAATCAAAACTGGCAAGTAAAACAGTATACAGACACAAAAGAATATTATATAGATCCTACAGGAGATCCTATAGAAATAACTTTAAGAGCAAGACATGTAGAAGATGAAGAAAATGATTATATAATATTTAACTTTTTAGTAGATAATAAAGAAAGTACAGATATAGTAACAAATAGTAATATAAGAGTAACAGCAACTTTTGTACCTGTAGAAGAAGTTACTGTTACAAAAGAATGGTTAGATAATAATAATATATTAGGATTAAGACCACAAAATATTACATTAAAACTTATGGGTAGTGATGGTAGCGAATATACAGGGGGAGTAGATAGTGATAGTGAGTGGAAAACAAATATAAAAATACCAACATACGATTTAAATGGAGATGAAATTACATATACAATAGATGAAGAAAATGTACCAGAAAAATATGAGAAGAAAATAGACAATGAGAATAAAAAAGTGATTAATGAATTAATAAAATATAATATAACAACACGAGTAGAAGGTGTAGGTGGTACAATAAGTGGTCAAGATGAACAAATATATGAGGAAGTAGTAATAGGTGGAACAAGTCAAAAAGATATAGTAATAACACCGCAACAGGGATATGAGATATCAAGTATAAAGATAAATGGGGTAGAACAACAATTACCAGAATATTCACTAAGAGACGATCCATATGTATTAGAAAATATTACTAATATAGCAGAAGATAAAAATATAGTTGTGACATTTAGGGAAAATACAATGAATATTAATGTTACAAAAGTATGGGAAGATAGTGGTAGTAATCAACAAGAAACAAGACCTGAAAAAATAAAAATAGTACTTAAAAGCGCAGATGAGATTGCATATAGCAAAGAATTAGTGGTAACTCAAGGAAATAGTCAAACTATATTATTTGAAAATGTTAGAAAGTATGATGATAATGGAAATCCAATAGTATATATAGTGGATGAAGAAGAGATAAATACAGGAGATTTATATTTTTATACAAAAAGCATAAATAATGATACATATACAATAACAAATACTTTTACAGTGCCAGAAGATAGAACAAGTGTAACTGTAACTAAAATTTGGGATGACAATAATGATATAGCTCAGAAAAGACCACAGTCTATACTTGTAGAGCTAAAAGATGAAACAGGAGCAAATGTAGGAACTCAAACATTAAGTAGTACAAATAACTGGACTTATACTTTTGAAAATTTAAGAAAATATAATGATAGAGGAGAAGAAATAAAATATACAATAGATGAGAAAGAAGTAAATGAAGGGGATCTATATTTCTATTCAAAAAGTATAGATAACGATATATATACAATAACAAATACATTTACAGTACCAGAAGAAAAAATAAGCATAACAGCAAATAAAGTATGGAATGACAATGACAACTCTGCAAGAAAAAGACCTCAAAGTGTAATAATAGATATAAAAAATAAAGATGAAGTTATACAAAGTAAACAGGTAACTAGTGCAACTAATTGGAGTTGTGAGTTTACAGATTTAGCAAAATATGATGAGCTTGGAAATGAAATTGTATATGCAATAGACGAAAGAGAAGTAAACACAGATGATTTAAAATTTTATGAAAAGCAAGTAAATGGATATACAATAACAAATACATTTAGAGTACCAGATGAAACAACAAGTATTCAAGTTACAAAGGTATGGGAAGATAATAATAATGTAGCACAAAAAAGGCCAGATATTATAGAGATACTTGTTAAAAATGGAAGTACTATTGTAAAGAGGCAAAATATAACAGGAGATACAAATGTATGGACTACACAAATAGATGGACTTCCAATGTATGATGAAAAAGGAGATACAATAAGATATACAATAGACGAAACTAATATAGATTTTTATGAAAAACAAGTAAATGGGTATACAATAACAAATACATTTAATGTACCAGAAGACAAAATAAATATGCAGATAACAAAAATATGGGAAGATAATAGTAATGAAAATGGAGTGAGACCAGAAAGTATAACACTAATAATAAAAGAAGGAGTAAATGAAATAAAAAGGGAAGAAGTAGAAGTAACACAAGATGAACAAGTATATTTAGTAGAAGGACTAGATAAATATGATGAATATGGAAATGAAAAAGAATATACAGTAGATGAAGAAGTAGTAGAAGGATATGATAAAAAAGTAGAAGGAAATATAATAACAAACAGTATAAAAAAATACAAAATAACAACAGAGGTAATTGGCACAGGAGGAACAATTAGTGGTCAAAACGATTCACCATACGAAGAAGTAACATATGGAGGAGAAAGTAAAAAAGAAATAGTAATAACACCAGAAGAAGGTTATAAAATATCAAAGATAAGAATAAACGGAGAAGAGATAGAATTTATAGTAAGTGGAAATGAATTTGTATTAGAAAAGTTTGTAAATGTAATAGAAGATAAATATATAGAAGTAGAATTTGAAAGACAAGAAACAAGTGTAATAGTAAAACATGTAGATGAAGAAGGAAAAGACTTAGTAGAGCCAGAAACAATACCAGGAAAAGTAGGAGATAGGTATGAAACAAAAGCAAAAGAATTTGAAGAATATGAAGTAAAAGAAGTAATAGGAAATGAGACAGGAGAAATGACAGTAGAGCAAATAACAATAACATATGTATATAAGAAGGTAGAAGGAAGTATAGAGATAATAAAAATAGATAAAGAAGATGTAGATAAAGTAATAGAAGGGGCAACATTTAGAATAGAGAAATTGGATAATAATGGAGAAGTAGAAGAAACATTTTCATATCAAGAATTAACAACAGATAAAGAGGGAAAGGTAAAATTTGAGGGACTGGAAGTAGGAAAATATAGAGTAACAGAGACAAGAGCACCACAAGGATATGAATTATTAAAAGATAGAATAGAAGTAGAAATAACAAAAGAAAATAGAGATATAACATTAACAGCAGAAAACGAATTAAAATTAATATTACCAGAAACAGGTGGTATAAATAATAATATAGTATTTACAATATTTGGACTTGTAATAATATCAGTAGCAATAATATTAAATAGAAGATATAAAATAATAAAAGCAAAGAAATAATAATAAAAGAAAAGATAATAGACTAAAGTTTATTATCTTTTTTTTTAATAAAAAGTATTGAAAAAAGTTATTGAAATATTATAAAATAAAATTGAGTTAGAGGTATTATATGAAAAAAATAAAATTTATATTAATAAGCGTAATAGCTCTTGCTATTATTTTTAATATAGCAATAATAGCAGCAGTAGTATTGCCTGACGGAGGAGCGAAGATATCATCATCTGCAATAACACAAGTAAAAACTGGAACTGCTCCTTTTGATAGTAATGATGAGCCAGGTAATGATTCTAGTGATAGTAATAATATAATACGTTCATTTGATCAAATAACATGGACTTTGGAAAATACAATGGCTTTAAAAGATAATACCGATGTTAGTTTTAGTGGAGGAAAAATATATTTTGAAGCAAAGCTACCAAATGTTTTAAATTCAGAGACTGCTAAGTGGAATCTAGAATCTATGAGTTGGATTGAAAATGCACAAGTATCGTCAGATGGATTAACACTTACGGGATATTATCAAATGAGTGAAAAAGAGGAAACTGTTCCAGGAAAACAAAATTTAGTTTTTGTAGCAAATATTTTAGGAGCTCCAAATAATTTAAAATTTAATTTAACAGTAAAAACTTGGTTAAATGGAAATTCAGAAAGTGAAAAAGCACAAGCCATTTCAGAAACTATTACAGTTAGTGCAGCACCAAAATATAACATAATGATTAATAAAAATTCACAACTATCTAAGAAAACTACAGTAGATATAAATGGAAGTAATGTTGAAGGAAGAATGTATGGTTTTGGATTAGGATTAATGTTATATGGAGATAATGCTTCAAAGGGATTAAGAGGAATAGAGTATCCTAAAGGAGATATTACTTTTGAACTTACTTCAAAAATTGAGAAAATAAGTATGCTTGATACTAGTAATGTTCAAGATATAACCTCTCAATGTACGCCATTATTATATGATTATAAAATAAATGATAAAAATACTAACATAGGAAATTTAGGAAATAATATGAACTTTGGAAAAGTTGAACATATTTATGCTTTTAGAGGTTTGCCTTTAGGTGTACTATCAAATCCAATTTATTCCATATATAATTCTGGAAATGTAGTAATGAGACAACAAGGTAATAAAATATATGTAACAATAAAAGATTACAAATTTAATGGTGTTTTTCCTAAATACAATGGATATATTCCAGATAATGATGAACAGCCTTATTCAGATCATGTAGGATTTTTTAGTAGTGTATATTTTGAAGTACTTGTTCCATTTAATGATGTAAATAAAGATGCAAATTATAACTATTATTATACTATTTCAGACACTAATTTTTCTGCTACATCTATATCTGGAACTAAAACAAATAAACAAACTATTACTAGTGATGATAGTTTAAGATTTCAAAATGTAATTATTCCTATAGGTACGTATAACAATCATACTAGAATTTATGATATAAATAATAGCTCTATAGCTGATCCATACTCAGCAGGTAATGCATATGCTTCTATAGGTGAAGTTTTTAGAGCATGGAGTGACACAATTGCTGGCTTTGAAAATGATGAAGAAAATACACTATATACTTTAAATAAGTTAGTAAAATTTGATGGAGAAGGATTTGAACCAGTTAAATATGGTAATAATTATTATGTTACTGCAATAGCTGAGTTTATAGGATCTCCATATAAATATAAAATGTGGTTTGCAACAAAACCTGATGGAACAAATTGGAGCTCACAAAGTGAAATGAATACAACATATGTAGATAGTTTGGTATTATATGAAAACTTGGAAGACATACCAGAAGGTCATTTATGTATTGGTGAGTATTATGAGACGCAAACAGGATATCTAACAAATGGATATGCTATAATTCATCCTTTTTTGAGAGTAAAAGAAACTGCAAAAATTGGAAATACATATGCTGTAACACAAGTAACTAAGGCATGGACAGAAAATTTGGATAGAAGTATTTATACTGCTACTAATAAAAATGTTCAGTGGCCAAAAACTGCTTTTGATTCTTCAAATAGAAATTATATAAAAACAGAATATGATGAAAATGGCGTACAGATAACAGGAACACATAATGGTGGAATGTATTATGGAAATTCAGTTTTAGTACAAGGCGGAAAAATATTTGCAGATAAAAAGGCTATAAATCTTGAAGATAGAAGTGAAAAAGTAAATTATGATTTTTCAAAAAATGAATATGAGGTTAACTTTGTTATAACATCTAGAGTACAAACTTCTGTAAAAGATTTAGGTACTATAACTTTAAAGATAGAAGATAATTTGCCAGTGGGAATGTCTTATGCTTATGATTCATGTAACTATGGTGACCCAGAAATTGTTACTTCTTCTAATGGTACTAAATTAATTTGGTATATAAATGATGTAGATATATCTAATATTCCAACTATTGAATATAAAGCATATTTAGATGAATCTTTGCCAAATGGAGCAAGCTTAGAAAGTAAAGTTGTTGTTACTGAAGTACCATATAAGGACAGTAATGGAAATGATAAATATAAATTAGGAAGATTACCAACTAGTATAACTGGAGATAATCAGCATAGTGTAGGAATACAAATAATAAATTTAGCATCACACAGATTATATAAAAGATCATATACGGCAGTAATAGAAAAAAATCAAGATATACATTATATGGTATCATATAAAAATAATACAGATAGTGTAATATCAGATTTTCAACTTTTAGATATATTACCATATAATGGAGATGATAGAGGAACAAATTATTCAGGTGAATATACAGTCGATAGAATTGTTGTAACTCAAAAAGACGGAACAAGTAAAGTGATATCTAATGAGAATTTAGAAATATTATATACAACTGATAAATCAGTAAGAGACAAGGTAACAAGTAAAGATGAAGACTTGGGACAAGGCTGGAGTAGAGTTAATAGTGAGACAATAAAACAAAAAGTGGTAGCACTTGCAATAAAAGGAGAAGTAGGGGCACAAGGAAGCGTAGTAGTAGATATATATATGAAAACAAATGGAAATAAGGGATTAGATAAATATGTAAACAGTGCGACAGCTCAGGTATATAAAGATACAGAGGAAATAAAAACAGGAAATGTAGCTACACAAGTCGTAGAAAGAAGTATTGAAGGAATAGCATGGGAAGATGAAAATAAAAATGGACTAAAAGATGAAAATGAAAAAGTAATAAGTGATATTGAAATAACATTAACAGATGCGCTAGGACAACAGGTAATAGATGTAAATGGACAAGTGGTTACAAGTGTAAAAACTGATAGCAATGGATATTATAGATTTGGAAGTTTACCAAAGGGAGAATATTATGCTCAAGTGTTACCTAATGAAAAATATGAGCTTACAGAAAAACAAGTTGGATCTAATAGTGAGATAAATAGTAAGTTTGATGAAGAAAAAAGAGAAACAGATAAAATAACAGGATTAAATTCAATATATCTTCCAGAACTAACAGTATCAAATGTAAATGTTGGACTTATAAAGATAGTAGGAACTATAGAAGTAACAAAAGTAGATAAGAGTGATAATAATAAAGTAATAGAAGGAGCAACATTTAAAGTAGAAAAATTAGATGAAAGCGGAAATGTAGATAATACATATGAAGCAATAGAATTAATAACAGGAAAAGATGGAAAAGTATTATTTGAAAATTTAGAAGTTGGAAAATATAGAGTGACAGAATCAAAAGCACCAGAAGGATATCAGTTATCAAAAACTAGCATAGAAGTAGAAATAACAGGAAATAATAGAAGTATAAAGCTTATAGCAGAAAATGAGATGAAGATAGAATTACCTGAAGCTGGAGAGATAAATTATACAATTATTTTTAGCACAATTGGAATAATTGTTATGTTTATAGCTATTGTTATAATAAAATTTAATAATAAAATAAGCTTACAAAAATAAAATAAAATATTGAAAATTTTTTTTAAATATAGTATTCTAAATTTAGAAGTAAATATGAGGAGGAAAATATATGAAAAATAATACAAAAAAGTATAGTATATTTTTTGTTGTTATGGTTATGGTGTTAGTATCAACTTTAGCAGTAAAAGTAAAAGCAGCTGACCCTACAACAGGATCACTTACCATAGTTGTACATGAACAACAAAATAATACTACAAATAATGATCCTTTAGAAGGAGTAGAGTATACTATATATAAAGTAGATGAAACTGTTGAGACTACAATACAAGCTGAAAGCTATATAACTAGTAATTCAGTTACTGGAATAGCAAAAACAACAGGAGAAGATGGAACAGTTGTTTTTGATAATATAGCTCTTGGTAGATATTATGTTAAAGTAACTAATGTACCAGATGGTGTTGTAGCAACAGAAGATTTTATAGTAGAATTACCAAGAACTAATTCAACAGGTACAGGTTGGGATTATGATATAACAGTTGAGCCAAAAATAAAAACAGCTTTTGGTAATTTGGAGTTTACAAAAACAGATGCAAATGGTACTCCAATGAATGGAGTTGAATTTAAACTTCAAGTAAAGCAAAATAATGGAGCATGGGTAGATTATACTGCTCAAACTAATTTTACTACAAACAGTGAAGGTAAAATTACATTAAATAATTTACCAAGTTATGATTATAATTCAAATACAGCAACTTATAGATTAGTTGAGGTATCAGTACCAGATACTGGATATATTATTAATAATAAACAATTAGCTACTTTAGTATGGAAAGTAAATAATGACGGAACAATAACTATAGAAAATGAATCATCACTAGATAGTGATTTATTTACAGTTACAAAAGACGCAAATGTTACAAAAGTAACATATAAAAACGAAAAACCAGAAGTAGAGAAAAAAGTTAAAAATGGTGGAGAATATTTAGATATGGTTGGCGCATTTTTAACAGATACTGTAGAATTTAAAGTAACAGCAGGTATACCAATGCAAATTGCGGATATGAAAACATATAAAATTACAGATAATATTCCACAAGGATTAACTTTAAATAGAGAAAGTATAAAAATTGAAGCAACAACAGCAGACAGTAGTGAGACAGTACCAACAGATGTATATACATTATCTCAAACAGGATTAGAAGTTACATTTAATCCACAAAAATTAGCAGAAAATAATTATACAGCAATAATAATAACTTATACTGCAAAACTAAATATGGAAGAAGCAGTAATAGGTGGAGATGGTAATGTAAATACTGTAACACTTGAATATACAAACAAAGTTGCAGAAAATGGAGACGAAGAAGATAAAACAACAACTACAGATACTGCACAAGTTCATACAGGAGCGTTATCAATAGAAAAAGTAGAAAAAGGAAATGTTGAAACAAAGCTTGCAGGAGCTAAATTTAAAATAGCTACTACAGAGCAAAATGCAAAAGATGGAATATTTGTAAAAGATGAAACAGGAGCAGATATTGAAGTAGAAACAAATGATCAGGGTCAAGCAGTAATAGAAGGATTAAAATATGCAGATAATGAAGCTGATACATCATATTGGCTAGTTGAAACACAAGCACCAAGTTACATAGAAGATGGAGTAACAAAATATTACAATTTATTAAAGGATCCTGTAGAAGTACAAGTAGGAAAGACAACTCATGAAAGTGCTGTACAAATTGAAAATGGTAAAGGTTTTGATTTACCAGCAACAGGTAGTATAGGACTTGCAATATTTACAGTAGTAGGTATAGCAGTAATGGCAGGTGCAGTAGTTTTAAATAAAAAACAAAAAGTACAAGAATAAAAAAATAAAATTAATAAATAATAAAGGATTCTAGTTTAAAACTTAGAGTCCTTTATTTTGTAAAATTAGTATATGTATTGTCATATAAATTGTAAATAATACTTTTTATGATATAATAACTATGGTGGTAATAATGAATATAGATGAAAAATATGAAAAACTAATTACTTTTTTTAAAGAATTATCTAAAGTACCTAGAAATTCTAAAAAAGAAGAAAGGATAGCTGAATTTTTATGTAATTTTGCAAAAGAAAGAAATCTTTGGTATAGAAAAGATAATTTTAATAATGTGTTAATTAAAAGAAAAACAAGTATTGGCTATGAGGATAGAAAAACAATAATGTTTCAAGCTCATACAGATATGGTATGTGAAAAAACTAAGGATAGTACTCATAACTTTGACACTGATCCAATTGAAATAATAGATGAGGGAGATATATTAAGAGCAAAAGATACAACTCTTGGCGCAGATGATGGTATAGGTGTTGCATATTTGCTACTTTTATTAGATGATAAAGATATTAAATTACCTGCTATTGAATGTTTATTTACAACTCAAGAAGAAATTGGAATGAATGGTGCTAGAGCTTTTGATTATTCAGATATTAACGCTTCATATTTAATAAATTTAGATGGAGAAGAAGAAAATACTGCAATAGTTGGTTGTGCTGGTGGAGTAAGTGTTAATTATTCTAAAGTAGTTAAACAAGAAAAGTGTAAAGGTAAAGCATATAAATTAGAGATAAGTGGACTTTATGGAGGGCATTCTGGTGTAGATATAGATAAAGGGAGGACAAATTCTAATTTACTTGTTGCATTGCTACTTGAAAAAATATCAGATATAAAGATAGTATCGTTTAATGGTGGAAGTAAAGATAATGCTATAGCAAATAGGAGTGAGATTATATTTTTAAGTAGTCTTAATGTTAAGTCAATTATAGATAAAAATTTATCTGGTGTAACTTTTAAAAATGAAGATAAAAATGTAAAAATTAATGTATCAATATTAGATGACACTGAATATAATTATATTAGTAATGGTGAAAGTTTAAAATTTTTATCTTTAATAAGAGGTTTAAGGCAAAATGTTATTGAATATAGCAAAGATATAGAAGGGCTTGTTGAAACATCTGGAAATATAGGTGTTGTAAATATCCAAAACGGTAAAATTAGTATAGTTGAGTCTTTAAGATCTAGTGTAGATGAAAAACGTGATGAGATAAAAGAGTATAATAATAATTTAGCAAGCAGTTTAGAATATGAAATAAAAGAAGAGGGAGAATATCCAGGATGGAAATATAATAAAAACTCAAAGCTTGAAAAAATTTATATTCAAGCATATAAGAAATATCATAACAATGAATTACCTATTGTGTGTGCAATACATGCAGGTGTTGAATGTGGAATGATCTATGAAAAACTTCCGCATTTAGACATGATATCTTTAGGTCCAGATGTTAAAGATGTTCATACAGTAAATGAAAAATTATATCTTCTATCATGTAAGACATTACTTAAAACATTACTTGAAATTATTAATAATTTAGATTAAAAATATGCACAATTGTTGCATATTTTTTTCTTTATTTTTTGTATTTTCTATAGTATAATAAAGTAAATAAAAAAGGTAGAGATGTAAAAATGTATAGATTAAGTGATATAAAAATACGAGATAATTTATCTGAAGAGCAAGTAATAGATATTGCACTAAAAAAATATAAAATAAATAAAAATGATGTTAAAAATGTATATATAAATAAAAGATCAGTTGATGCAAGAAATAAAAATGATATATTTTTTAACTATTCTGTAAATGTTGAATTAAAAAATAATAAAATTATAAAAGGTGCAAAAGTTATTGAAGAAGAAAAAATTCCAGCTATAGTAGTAAATAGAAAAAGTAGTTTTAGACCTGTAATTGTAGGGGCGGGTCCTGCAGGACTTTTTACTGCTTTAACACTTGTAGATAATGGTGTATTACCTATTATTATAGAGCAGGGTTCTAAAGTAGAAAAAAGAGTTAAGGATGTTGAAAACTTTACTAAAAATGGAGTACTTAACACAGCATCTAATATACAGTTTGGAGAAGGTGGAGCAGGAACTTTTTCTGATGGTAAATTAAATACAGGAAATAATTCAAAATTTTCTAAAAAAGTATTAGAAGAATTTGTGAAATTTGGTGCACCAAAAGAAATATTATATAATGCTAAACCTCATCTTGGAACAGATAATTTAGTAAATATAGTAAAAAATATAAGAGAATATATAGTATCAAAAGGTGGTATTTTTTTATTTGATACTAAAGTGGAAGACTTTGAAATTAATAATGGAAAAATTTGTGGTGTATATGCAAATAATGAAAAAATTGATACAGATACAGTAATACTTGCAATAGGTCATAGTGCAAGAGATACTTTTAAAAAACTTTTAGAAAAAAAAGTAAATATTATTCCAAAAAGTTTTGCTGTAGGTGTAAGAATTGAACATTTGCAAAGTAATATAAATAAAGCTCAATATGGAGAAAATGCTAAATTTAAGCTACCACCAGCAGAGTATAAATTAGTATATCATGCTAAAAATGGAAGAGTATGTTATACATTCTGTATGTGTCCAGGTGGACAAGTTATGGCATCATCTTCAGAGGAAAATACTATAGTTACAAATGGTATGAGTAATTTTTTACGTGACGGAAAAAATGCAAATAGTGCTTTACTTGTAAATGTTACACCAGATGATTGTAAGTATGATACTCCACTTAAAGGAATGTATTTTCAAGAAGAGCTAGAAAAAAGAGCTTTTGTACTTGGTGACAAAAATTATTTTGCACCTGTTCAAAGAGTAAAAGATTATTTAGATAATATTAAAAGCTCAAAAGTAGGTAGTGTTTTACCTACATATAAACCAGGATATAAATTATCTAATATAAATGAGTTATTTCCAGACTACATAAATGATACTTTAAAAGAGGCTTTAGTAGAGTTAAATAAAAAATTAAATGGATTTTCAGATGATGATGCTATTTTAACAGCAGTTGAAACAAGAACATCTTCTCCTGTTCAAATAGTAAGAGATAAAGATAGTTTAATGTCAAATGTTGATGGTATGTATCCTTGTGGTGAGGGTGCAGGATATGCAGGGGGAATAATGACATCTGCAATAGATGGAATAAGAGTTGCAATAGAAGTATTAAAAAAATAATGTTAAAAAGTGGTGAGATATATGTCGCAAAAAAATATAATTTTTTTAATTAAGGCTTTAGTAGCAATTATTGTGATGATTTTACTTATGTTTTTGTATAATCGTATACTAAATTTAGAAGGTTATGCCAAAGAGCAAGAAAATAAAATTGAAGAGGTATTTTCAGATGTAGAAAATAATTTAGCAGTACTAGAGTTATATACAATATATGGTAATCATTTAAATATTAACGGTTATTTATTAAAAGATTATTTAGAAAATATAACTATAAACAACATGTCTTTAATTTTAAAAGAAGATGATGGACAAGTCATAGAATATCCTTTAGAATATACACAGCAAGAAGAAAAGTATGAGTTTACATTATCTGAAAACATAAACGAAGGTGTTGATCTTAATAGCATAGCTCAAGGAAATTATTATGTGTTTTTGAAGGTAAATGGAACTGCAGAAGAAAATAATGTAGAAAAATATTTTTCGCTAGATAATATAAGCATGTATAGTTCAAATGAATATTATACTCTAACAAAAAATAATACAAATAATAAAATAGATATTTTATTTAATAGCTATTTAAAAGATGATGAATATAGTTTAGATTATATGGAAATTACCTCTGTGACTTGTAGCTTACCAGAAGACGTTGTAGACATTGTAATAGATCCAGGTCATGGTGGTTATGATGGCGGAGCTGTATATGAAGACTATGAAGAGGCTGAATTTACATTAGAATATTCTATGGCTTTAAAAGAAAAGCTAGAGTCTTACGGATTTAAAGTAGCACTTACAAGAGAAGAAGATGTATATACTGAGTCTTATGGTCAAAATGGAAGAGCAGTTATACCAAATGCTAAAAAAGCAAAACTTGTTTTATCTATACATTTAAATAGTACTGCTACACTTCCAGTAGAAGGTGGAGTTGAAATATATGCACCTAATAAAGCAAATTTAGATTTCGCAAAATCTTTTGCAAATAACATTGTAAATTATGCGAATACAAAATATTCTGTGAATGGACAAAATAGGGTAGAAAATGGTGTGTATGTGTGGACTTATAGTGAACAAGATATAGAGGACGCAAGAGAGTACGCACAATATATGGGGTATGAAATGTATGAAAATCTAACTACACAAACACCATATCTTTTTATGATAAGAGAAACTGGTGGAATTATGACAAAAGCATATGTTGATGGTAGAAATACAAGTATAGGCAATAATCCGTATTATAATAGCAATATAACAGCAGAGGCATATTTATTAGAGCTTGGATTTATAAACTCACAAGCTGATGTAAATAATTTAATAAACAATAAAGAGGCATATATAAATGCAATAGCAGATGCAATAGTTAGTAATTATTCTGGGTTAAAATAATGTATAAAATAAGTTGAAATGTACAAAAGACAATGATATAATTTCAAATGTATTATAGGGGTGAATTAAATGATTACTAAAGTAGTAAAAAGAGATGGAAGAAAAGTAAATTTTAATGTAGAAAGAATTGCAAAATCAATATATAAAGCAGCTAACTCAATAGGTGGGCAAGATTATTCAAGATCAAAAGAACTCTCTGAAATAGTATATAAAAAATTAGACAAAATTCAGCAGAATAATCAAATAGAAGCTAGTAGAATATATGATGTAGTAAAAGAAGTATTAATCGAACAAGGACATGAATCTACTCTTAGAGCATATATGTTTTTTAGAGAGCAAAGAGATAAAGTAAGAGAAAGAAATTTACCTATAATAAAGACATATGAGAAGTTAACTTTTAAAGATTCAAAAGATAGTGATGTAAAAAGGGAAAATGCAAATATAAATGCAGACACTGCTATGGGTACAATGTTAAAGTATGGCTCTGAGGGAGCAAAAAATTTCTATCAGCTATGTGTACTTAAGCCAGAACATGCACAAGCACATAAAAATGGGGATATACATATACATGATTTAGATTTTTTAACACTTACTACTACATGTTGTCAAATAGATCTAATAAAATTATTTAAAGATGGCTTCTGTACAGGTGAAGGATTTTTAAGGGAGCCACAAAGTATTGGAAGTTATGCAGCACTTGCTGCAATTGCAATACAATCTAACCAAAACGATCAACATGGTGGACAGAGTATACCAAATTTTGAGTATGCTATGGCAAAAGGAGTAAAGGTAACATATAAAAAAGAACATCTAAAAAATCTTACTAAAGCAATAGAGCTTTTAACAGATGAAAAAGAGCCAGAAAAACTTGCAAGTGATATTGTAAAATCTATTAAATATGACAAAGACTTACTTGCAACATATAAAGATTCAAATGGATATTTAAAAGTAGAAAGACAATATTTAAGTAAGTATTTAGATAAAAATACTATTAAAAAAATTCAAGATTTTTGTGTAAAATATACAGAAAAAGAAGTAGAAAAAGCTACTTATCAAGCAATGGAAGCTTTTATACATAACTTAAATACGATGCATTCAAGAGCAGGAGCTCAGGTACCATTTAGTAGTATAAATTATGGACTTGATACTTCTCCTGAGGGAAGACTTGTTATGAAAGAGCTTTTATATGCAACAGAGGCAGGTCTTGGAAATGGTGAAACGCCAATATTTCCAATACAAATATTTAGAGTAAAAGATGGAATAAATTATAATCCAACAGATCCAAACTATGATATATTTAAACTTAGTTGTAAAGTATCAGCTAAAAGATTATTTCCAAACTTTTCTTTTATAGATGCTCCATTTAATTTGAAATATTATAGAAAAGGAGATTATAATAGTGAAGTAGCATATATGGGATGCAGGACAAGAGTTATGGCAAATGTATATGATTCTTCAAAAGAAGTTACATGTGGAAGAGGAAATTTAAGTTTTACCTCAATTAATCTTCCTCGTCTTGGAATAGAGGCAAAAGGTGATATAGAAAAGTTTTTTGAAATGTTAGACGAAAAAATGGATTTAGTAATAGATCAACTTAAAGCAAGATTTGAAATTCAAGCAAATAAACATGTATATAATTATCCATTTTTAATGGAACAGAATGTATGGCTTGATTCAGAAAAATTAAAAAATACAGATAAAGTAGGAGAAGTACTAAAGCATGGTACACTTACAGTAGGATTTATAGGACTTGCTGAGACTTTGAAAGCTTTAATTGGTAAACATCATGGGGAAAGTGAAGAAGCAAGGGAACTTGGACTTAAGATAATTACTCATATGAGACAAAGAGTAGACGAAGAGTCTAAAAAAGAAAAGCTTAATTTTACACTTCTTGCAACACCTGCAGAAGGATTGTCCGGTAGATTTGTTAAGATAGATAAGAAAAAATATGGTGTAATAGAGGGTGTAACAGATAGAGAATATTATACAAATTCATTTCATATACCAGTATATTATAAAATTAGTGCTTTTAATAAAATAAAAATTGAAGCACCATATCATGAATTAACTAATGGTGGTCATATAAGCTATGTAGAGCTTGATGGAGACCCAACTAAGAATTTACAAGCTTTTGAGCAAGTAATAAGATGTATGAAAGAATCAGGAATTGGATATGGCTCAATAAACCATCCTGTAGATAGAGATCCAATATGTGGGTTTACTGGAATCATAAAAGACATATGTCCATGTTGTGGTAGAAAAGAATTTGAAGAAGTAGAAAAAGTAAGTGAAAGAATTTTAAGAATAAGGAGGTAGTATATATGAAGATAAATACAAATGGAGAAAATATTTCTCAAGAGGAAATAAATGAATATATAAAATATGTGGAGGAAAAATATCCAGATAAAAAAATTGCTACATTAGACTTAAATGTAAATGGGGACTATGTAGATTTAAACTATACTTTTGAAAATGATGTACCATTTGAAAGGATTAGAAGAATAACAGGATATTTAGTTGGTACGTTAGATAGATTTAATGATGGTAAAAGAGCAGAAGAGCGTGATAGAGTAAAGCATGATGTATTAATATAGGAGAGATTATGTGCAATAAAATAAAAATAGCAGGAGTTGTAGAAGAATCAATTGTAGATGGCCCAGGCATTAGGTTTGTTATATTTACACAGGGATGTCCACATAAATGTGTAGGATGTCATAATCCACAAACTCATGATTTTAATATGGGCAGATATGAAAATATAGACAAACTAGCTCAAAAAATAGATGAAAATCCACTACTTAGTGGTATAACTTTAAGTGGTGGAGAACCATTTTTACAACCTTTAGAGCTTGTAAAACTTATAGAGAAAATTAAAAATAAAAATTTAAATGTAATAACTTATACTGGATTTACATATGAACAATTAATACAAAGTAAAAATAAAAATGTATTAGAACTTTTAAATAAAACAGATATACTAATTGATGGAAAATTTATACTAGAGCTTAAAGATGAAAATTTAATGTTTAGAGGAAGTTCTAATCAAAGAGCTATAGATGTTAAAAAAAGTATAAAAGAAAATAAAATTGTTGAATATCATTTTGAATAATTAATTTATATAAAGTATTTAATAGAGGAATAATAAAAATAAGTGTACTTAAGGAGGCAAAATGGAAGAAAATAAATTTGACTTTAAATTTTTAAATAAAGTCATGTATATAGTTACTATTATAATAGTATTTTTTGCACTTAAAGAAGTTGGAGTAATAGATAAAGTTGTAGAAATTTTAGTAGCACTTACTCCACTATATATGGGAATTGTTATATGTTGGCTATCTAGACCACTTGCAAATAAACTTAGAAAATGGGGGCTTAGTAAAAGCCTATCTGCAATAATTTCTTTAGTTGTTATATTTGCTATAGTAATTTTAGCTTTATCATATATAATACCAATAATAGTAACACAGGTAACTCAGCTTATAAAAGATTTACCAACATTATATACTAGTGCAATAAATAAGGTAAATTTACTTTTGTATGAAAGATTTGGGCTAGATTATCAAATATCATCAAATATAGATGAACTTGGTATAATATCAGATTATTTAGGAGATATTGTAAGCTATTCATTAAATACTGTTCAAAAAGTTGGGAGTTTTTTATTCAGTGCTGTAACTGCTATTATAATATCCTTTTTTATGGTTAAGGATATGGATAGAACTAAAAATAGTCTAATAGTGTTTTTATCTAAAAATAGTAAAGATTCTAATAGATATAAGATGTTAGTTGAGATGGATGACATTCTAAATTCATATGTAAGAGGCTTGTTACTTGATAGTATAATTGTTGGTATAATGACAACTGTTGTGTGTATGGTATTACAACTTAAATATGCAGTTATATTTGGTATAATAATAACATTTTTAAATTTAATTCCATATATTGGTGCTGTTATTTCTTATACGATTACTTCTATATATGCTTTTACTGTTGGAGGACCTGTTCTTGCAATAATAACATTTATAGCATCATTTATTATTCAAATGATAGATGCAAATATATTACAACCTAATATAATTGCAAAGTCTGTTAAATTACATCCAGTAGTGGTAATTTGTGGACTACTTGTATTTGAAAGATTGTTTGGTATGTTTGGAATGCTTTTTGCAATGCCAGTTCTTGCAATAGCTAAAATATTTATTAAATATAGATTTGGGATAAATTTTGACTTACCAGATGAAGATGATAAAAAGCCTAAAAAAGGTATACTTAAGAGAAAAAAACAAATAAAAACAATAAATGAAAAGTCATAAAAGTAAATAAACCTATAAAACAATATGCTTTATAGGTTTATTTTTATACAAATTATAATTTTGCTACTTTTTTTCTATTAATTCTTCATGTAATTTTTCCATAAATAGCTTAGACTTTTTTGTATCGACTATAATATTTATTGCAAGTTCACTAAAAGATATCATATATACTTCAATATTTTCATCATGTGCTATTTTAAATATTTTAGAAATTGCTTCTCTGTTAGATAACATCATAGGTCCTACAATACAAATTTTAGATATATCGTCTTTTTTAGTTATAAAGTGAATATCAAAGTCTTCTTTTATATTTTTTCTTACTTTACTTCCTCTAGAATTTCTAAAGGTATTTTTAGCAGAAATTTCAATGTTACATTCTTTAGCAAGATTTACAGATCTGTTATGTAGTACTTTTGCACCTGCAGAGGATGCTTCAAGCATTTCATCAAAAGATATTTCTTTTAAAAGCTTTGAGTTAGGTATTACTTTAGGGTCGGCAGAATAAATTCCATCTATATCACTATAAATTTCACATTTTTTAGCATTTAATGCTCCAGCAAGAGCAACAGCACTTAAATCTGAACCACCTCTTCCAAAAGTAGTAATATTTCCAAGCTTATCCATGCCTTGAAATCCTGTTACTATAACTATGTAATTGTCTTCTATATATGATATAAGATTAGATGTTACAACATCTATTATCTTAGCATTACCAAAGTTTGAATCGGTAATTATTCCTGCTTGTGCACCAGTAAGACATACTGCTTTTACACCTTTTGAATTTAGCATAAGAGATAGTAAAGAGGCAGTTTGCATCTCGCCTGTAGAAAGTAAAAAGTCCAAATCTTTTTTAGATATAAATTCGTTGTTATTTGTATAATCTTCTGCTTTAGCAATTAAATTATTAGTAGTTTTACCTTGAGCAGATACAACAACTACAACATCATTATTTTTATTTTTCTCTTTTATTATTTTATTGCATATTAGCTCTAGTTTTTCTTTATCTGCAACAGAGCTACCACCATATTTTTGCACAATTATATTCATAATTTCACCACCATAATGTATTTTATGCTATACTTTAAAAAATGTTATATTATAATTTAAATTTTAATATAGTTATATGAATATTGCTTGACATAATATAAAAGCGATGATATAATTGTTTTGCAGTTATTTTTTAAATGTAATAGCAATTGATATTACAAAGTACGGAAAAAAGGAGTTAAACGAAAACGTTTAAAAAATCTGTAAAAAATTTTAAAAAGGAGGAATGGTTATGAAGAAAACATACAAGTTCATATCAAGACTTATTGTTGGTATTTTGTTAATTGCACTTGCAATATGGCTAATATGGATGGTACTTAGTACTATAGTGTTTCCTAAACTACCATTAAAAAACGATGTAGATTATGTACAGGACGTATCAAATTCGATGTCCGAACCAGATAAAACTTACGCTAGAAATGCAATAAGTGAAGCTTCAAAAGAAAATAAAATAGCAATAGTTTTAGATTACCAATTAACTACATTTAATATTGATGAGACATATATAGACAAGATTGTTGGAAACATAGTAAATAATGTATATAAGACTCAGCCATATATTGTTTATACCTATTTTAAAGATACAGATACTTTAATAATTACAACAAATATTGATGATTCATCAAAAGATGTTGTAGATAAGACAAAAGAAGGCATAGACAATGATGCAAGAGTAGTAAAAGAAATATTATATTACCAACAAAATCTTGAAAAGGGAATGGGACTTAGAAGTTGGAATTTCAACTTAAATCCAGAGTATGCAAGAAATACAGCATTTGCAGGTATTGGTTCAATTATATTATTAATACTTGGATTTGGTGTATTACCTACATCTGAAGAAGGATTAAGATTTCCATTTAGAAGAAAGAAAAAAGCAAAAAGAGAAGCATCTGAATAATATAAAATAGGTTGTCAATTATATTGGCAATCTATTTTTTCTTTTACTTTTTAATTATATTGAATTATATTAATTATATGATATAATTAATATGAGTTAATATACATTGGAGGATGATTATGTTTTTTGACAAAATAAAAGAAAATTTAAGAAAGACAAAAGAAGCAATAGATGTAAAAATGAGTAACATTTTTGCAGATAAAAAAGATATAGAAGAAGTAATTGATGAAATTGAAGAAACTTTAATTTTATCTGATGTAGGATATGAAACAAGTACAAAGATTTGTGATAAATTAAGAGCAGATTTAAAAAAGCAGGTAGATAAAAGTGAAAATGCAATAAAAGAGTTACTTAGAAAAGAAATGACAGAAGTTTTAACATCAGATGAGATTAATGCTCAAAATAGTATTAATTTAGATGAAAAGCAAGTAATATTAGTAGTAGGAGTAAATGGTGTAGGTAAAACTACATCAATTGGTAAACTTGCAAAATTATATAAAAATGCAGGTAAAAAAGTATTACTTGCAGCAGCAGATACATTTAGAGCTGGTGCCATAGAACAATTAGATGTATGGGCGAAAAGAAATAGTGTAGATATTTGTCTTGGTGAGGAGATGCAAGACCCATCATCAGTAATATTTGACGCTACTAAAAAATTTATGAATGAAAATTATGACATACTAATTTGTGATACAGCAGGTAGACTTCATAATAAGAAGAATTTAATGGATGAACTTGAAAAAATGAAGAAGATAATAGATAAAAATATACCAGATGATGTTTTAAAAGAAACAATTATGGTGCTTGATGCAACAACAGGTCAAAATGGAGCTATTCAAGCAAAAAGCTTTCTTGAAAAAACAAATGTTAATGGAATATTTTTAACAAAATTAGATTCAACAGCAAAGGGTGGAGTTGTATTTAGTATAGTAGATGAACTAAAAATACCTGTAAAATATATAGGTGTTGGTGAAAAAATAGATGATATTGAAATGTTTGATGCTAAAACTTTTGTTGATGCAATAATATAGGAGGTAGGTATGGATAAATATAAAGGATTAGAAGAGATTTTATCTAAAGATAGTATAAAATATAATGAGCCTATGAAAAAGCATACTACAATGAGGGTTGGAGGGCCATGTGATTGTATGGTTGAGCCATCAAGTATAGAAGAAATACAAAAGATATTAGAGTATGCTAGAAAAAATAACATAAAGTATTATGTCATTGGAAACGGAAGTAATCTTTTGGTAAAAGATGAAGGAGTAAATGCTTTAATTATTAAAATATCAAATAAATTTTCAACTGTAGAGGTAAATGGTGAGCATATTAAAGCATATTCTGGATGTTCTGTTCCAAAACTTTCTCAAATTGCTAAAGAAAACTCATTATCAGGACTAGAGTTTGCATGTGGAATCCCTGGAAGTGTTGGTGGAGGAATTAGAATGAATGCAGGAGCATATGGATCTGAAATGGTAAATGTAGTAGAAAAAGTAGGATTTCTAGATGAAAACGGAAATTTAAATGAAATTGATGGAAAAGATGCAAATTTTACATATAGACATAGTATGTTTGTAGAAAATCCTGAATATGTGGTAGTATATGCTATATATAAATTACAAAAGGGTAATAAAGAAGAGATATCTAGAGTAATGGAAGAAAATATGAATTCTAGAAAACAAAAACAACCAATAGAGTATCCAAACTTTGGAAGTGTATTTAAAAGACCTGAGGGATATTTTGTAGGAAAACTTGTAGATGATTGTGGACTTAAAGGATATAAAATAGGTGGAGCACAAGTATCTACAAAGCATTCAGGCTTCATGATAAATGCAGGAGACGCTACTTGCAAAGATGTATTAGACTTAATAGAGTATGTAAAGGAAAAAGTATATGAAAAATTTAATGTTAAATTACAAGAAGAGGTTGTAATTTTAGGAGGAAATTAATTATGAAAGATTTATTAGAATGGTTAAAGCCAGGAGCTAGAGTAAAAAGATATATATTTACGCTTATTGTATCAGTATTACTTTTAATATTTTGTGGAATAAGTTTAGGTAGAACAAGTGATTTAACTCCTACTATGCTTATAGCATATGTACTTTTAATTACTTTATCTATATTTGGAATAATATTTTCATTTATTTTAGCACAAAGAAATATATTACTTGTTTCTCTTAAAAATATTTCAAAGAGAAATAAAAATGTACGTATAAGACAATTATTATATGGTGATCCAAGACTTAAAAAAGGTCCAAGAGTAGTGGTAATCGGTGGAGGATCTGGTCTTCCTAATTTACTTAAAGGACTTAAAGAATATACATCAAATATTACAGCAGTAGTAAATGTTTCAGCAGATGACTATACACTAACATCAGCTATGAGTAAAGAAGAAAGAATAACACCAGGTGATATTAGAAAGTGTGTGTCTGCTTTATCTACATCTGAGTCAGATTTTTCTAAGCTTTTAACATATAAAACAGTAGGTGATACATCTGTTGGAAACTTAATAATAAATGCGCTAACAGATATTACAGGAAGTTTTCCAAAAGCTATAGACAAGCTATCAGATATATTTAAAGTACAAGGAGATATTTATCCTGTAACAACAGATGAGTTAATACTTTGTGCAGGTCTTGAAAATGGTGAAGTGGTTGTTGGAAAAGAAAATATTAGCGAAAGAGTAAGAGAAACAAGAACAGCAATAAAGCAAGTATTTTTGAAAGATGGAAGTTTAAAAGTTGTTCCAGAAGTAATAGATGCAATTAAAAAAGCAAATATTATAGTACTTGGTCCAGGATCATTATATACATCTATTATATCAAATCTATTATTTGAAGATGTAACAAAAGCTATTGTAAAATCTAAAGCAAAAAAAGTATATGTTGCAAACATTATGAATCAACCAGGTCAAACAGAAGGATATACTCTTGCAAGATATATAAATGAAGTTGAAAGATATCTAGGAAAACATGTACTAGATTATGCAATAGTAAATAATGGTGAAATAACACCTGAAATGATAAAAGATTTCAATCAGGAAGATTCAACAGCAGTAACAATAGATCTTGAAAATATACAAAATAGAGCAATATGTGTAATTCAAGAAGATTTAGTTTTAACTGCTAAGAATGCTTTAATACATGATGCAGATAGACTTGCAGAGATAATTATGACTTTATCTTTGACAAAATCAATAGGAGATTTAAATATTGTATCAGTTAAAAGAAAACATATGCAAAAAGAAAAAATTCTTAATGGTAAGAAATTTATTAAAGCAAAAATGCAAAATGCAAAAAGAAAAAACGTACAGAAAAAAATAGAAAAACAAAAGAAGAATAAAAAGCCAAAAGAGATAAAAACAAGTGAGAAAACACAAGCTACTATAAATAAAATAAAAGATGAAATCTCAAAGGAGTAGGAAATGTTTAAATACAAAAGAGAAATAAATAATTATGAACAAGCAAGACAAATTGAATATTCTTTAACTGACAACTCTAAGATATGTTTTTGTACAACAGGTACACTATATACAAAAAAGCCTTATCATGGAATGTATATAAAAAATGGAAGAGTTTTGTTAGAAAATATTGTAGAAACTTTTGATATAGATGGAAATACATATAGAATGGTAGAAATTGATACAAATTCAAAAGAGATGAATACAAAAGAATATTTAACAAGTATTGACTTGGAAAAAAATTATTTTGAATATAATTTTTCAGATTTAAGCTATTCAAAAAGATTTTCGTTTGTTGAAAATGAAGGAATATTATGTATAGAGTATACTATAAAAAATATGTTAAGAAGTAATGTTAAGTTTAAAGTTATTCCACTAATAACATATAGAGATTTTTATAATATGAAAAATAATAGTATGCTAAAATTTAATCAAAGAGATACAGACGATGGTACATTTATCTCAATTAGTGTTTTAAAACAAGAAAATTTATCACTAAAATCGGATAAAATGAATTGGGTTGCAGATAATAATGTGTTAAGAGAAGTAAAGCATGAGCTTGTAAATACAGAATTAAAAAAGGAAATATATTTTGAAGACTTAGCAATATGTGGACATTTTGAGTCAGATATAAAAGGACTTAGTGAAACAAAATTATATGTATTTTGTTCATATAAAGATTTTAATTTAGAAGACATAAATGTATTAGATGTATTTAATAATATAGAAATTAGAAATAAAAATGCCACATTTGATGTAGATGATAGTTTTATAGAATTGCAAGACTTGGCAAAGTCTATGATTAATTCCAATATGAAAGACATTATGATTACAACTCTTCCATATTCAAAATTCTTTGAAAATGATTATAAAAATTTAATACATTTGTTAACTGAGCAAGAGCTAGAAAAAGACATCGATGAACTCATAGATATAGTTCGTGCAGTAGAAGGAAAATATTTATATTTCAAACGTGTAAAGGAAGCAAAGATTACTGTTTTAAATATATATAAGATGATAAAAGAGATATCTAAATTAGAACTTAAAGATGATTTAAAAGAAAAATACAATATCTTGAGATTATGGTACATTGAAGCTGTAAATAGAATTCTTCAAAAAGAAGGAAGAATTGAACTTTATATGGATTCGATAAAGGAAATTTTATATAATTTAATAGAGCCAGAAAATAGAGCTACTTGTTTTAAGTCTATAGAGATTACAGCTTTAATGCTTAATGCAATTAAGATATATTTAAATATATTAACTTGGATAGGAGATACGGATAAACAGTTTGAAATACAAGAAACTTATTTTAAAAATTTGATTGAAAATGAGTTTTGGATTAAAGAAAAGAATATAATGAAAAGACGAATTGATGAAGAAGAGTCATATGCAAATATTGAAATGATTTATACTTTAAGTTTATCGTTTCCTTGTGTAAGTGATGATATTCCAAATAAATTACTAGATTCTATATTTAAAGAGTTATATACACCATATGGACTTAGAAGTGTTTCTAAGTATTCACCACATTATGATGGACTTATATATCCAAAATATATGGCACATTTTATAAAAGCAAATTTAAGACTTACAGGAATAACTAGGGCATCACAAAAAATAGCATATAATCTTGTTAAAGAATTATTACAAGATGTGGGAAAATATGTAAATGGTGGAACTAAAAAAGTTTACAGTGAAAAAGGTGTTGCAATTGATGGTATGAGTTATGATATTCTTACAAATGCTGAAATGGTAAGATTATATCATATGTTTATGTAATAGTTTGAGGTAGATAGTATGGAAATAATTAAATTAATTGTTTTGTTGATATTTTTAATAGTATTAGGTGCTTTTTGTTTAAAAAGAATTTTTAAGATTAAAAAGAATATAGAAAATTTAACACAAGAGGAAAATAATACTTTAAAAGGAATAAGAGAAAAATTAAAAGGAATACAAATATTTAACTACATTATGTTTGCAATTATAATAGGTTTAGTTACTTTTTCAATAATCTTATCTATAAACAGTATAATTGAATATAGCGTGCTAATGAGTGAAATGTTTAAAGTAGTAGTTAGGACACCAACTACAGAAATTTTTACTACAATTACTACTCTTATAATTTGGGCTTTTATAATATATATATTAAAGAGTATAATAATAAAGATATATGTAAATAAATGTAAAAAAATAAATGAAAATGAAAAAGCTTTAATTGAGAAAATCTATAATGTTTCTATTTTAGGATTAATATTTTTGTTTATATTTTTAGATGTTTATAGAGTTATATGGGGATTTGTATTTAGTGAGCCTTATTATTAGTTCTTAGCTTAAGGGGAATATTTTATAAAAATAAGTTAAAGTATATTTTATATAAAGGGGGAGAATATGGATATAATATTATTGTTATTTGTTTGTCCTATAGTATCAATTGTTGTAGTTATTATAACAATTGTTAATCATGTTTTATTGAAAAAAGAAAATAAAGATATAATTGAAAAAGCAAAAAAATTAGATTTGGTTAAGCGTATAAATAAATACGTTAAAATATTGTTAATAGTATACTTAGTATTTTTTATAGGGATTTATGCATTGAATGTAATAAATGAAATGTATATTAGACAAAATGATATAAATGATAGTAATGAACTAGATTTACCACCGGCTCTACAAGATGTTATTAATTATACTAATACAGATGATAGATATATATATGAATCATTAATTACAGTAGTTCAACTGTTTATATTAATATATGTACCTACTAGAGTAATTGCAAATATAATATTAATTATAAAGTTATCTAGTAATGAAATTTTAAATGAGAATGAAAAAGGTATTATTAAAAAATATTATACATATAAAATGATAATTAATATTTGTTTGGGATTTATTATTTTTGGCGTTGTATCTATGATGAGGTTTATTTCATCATGGGCTGGTTGATAAAAGTTAAAAATATATATTTTATAAAAGAAAGGAGTATATGATATATTTTTTTGTATATATCATAAATGTATTATGGTAATACTTGGTATTGATCCAGGATTTGGAAGAATAGGTTATGGGATAATAAATTTTAGTAATAATCAATATAAAATATTAGAATATGGATGTATTACTACACCTGAAAATAGTTATTTTCCAAAAAGACTTAATAAAATAGAAGAGGATTTAGAAGCAATCCTTTTAAGGCATAAAAACATTGATGTAGCATCTATTGAAGACTTATATTTTAATACCAATACAACAACAGCTATTAAAGTTGCACAAGCAAGAGGTGTCATTTTAAACACGCTATCTAAACATAATATAGATATATATGAATATACACCAATTCAAGCAAAACAGGCGATTGTGGGGTATGGAAGAGCAAATAAGCATCAGGTAATGGATATGCTTAAAAGATTTTTAAAACTTGAAAATATGCCTAAACTTGATGATACTGCAGATGCATTAGCTCTTGCAATTTGCCATACTCAATATAATAGATATACCGAGTTTGATGGTACAGATAAAAGTAAGAAAAAAAGCTATACTAAACTTGAAGAGATTTATATAAAAGAGTCTCAAAAAGATAAAGAATTACTAAAAAAAAGAGATAAAATGATAAAGAAAGCGCTTGAAAAAGAAAAAAAATCAAAGAGTAAAGAAAAAGGCATAAGTAACATATTAAAATAAAAAGTCATAAAATACACTAACTACAAAGTAGGAGGTGTATTTTTTATGGAGCTAGGATTAGCTTTAAGTGGTGGAGGAGTAAAGGGAGCTGCACACATCGGTGTTTTAAAAGCTTTAGAGGAAGAAGGAATAAAAATAAGCTCTATATCTGGAACTAGTAGTGGTAGTATTGTTGCATCATTATATGCATGTGGATATTCTCCAGATGAAATATATTATATATTTAAAAAATATTGTAAATGCATAACAGATTATGATAAGTTAATTCCTTTTAAAGTTCTTGGAACTTTATTTACTGGAAAAATAAAATTAAAATCATTAGCAAAAGGAAATAATATTGAATATATAATACATAATATGTGTTATAGAAAAGGTAAGATAGATATTTGTCAGGTAAATATTCCATGTGCAATTCCTGCAGTAGATATAATAGATGGAAAAATTGTATATTTTTGTAGTAGAAAAATAAATAGAAATACTACATATTATGATGATGTACCAGAAATTGTATATAATGGCAGATTGTCTAGTATAGTAAGAGCAAGTACTGCTTTTCCTGCAGCTTTTTCACCAAAAAGAATAGGAAATCATTTGCTTATAGATGGTGGAACTCGTGTAAATAGCCCAGTTACTATATTAAAAGACATAAGAGAGCGTAATGAGAAAATTTTAGTGGTGTATTTTGAAAAAATAGATAATAATAGAGAGCCTCATAATATAATAGATACAGCTCTTAAGTCTTTTGATATTATGGGGCATGAAATAAATGAATGGCAAATAAAACAAGCAGATTATATGCTAGATATAGAAAGTAGAAATATATCACTTCTTGATGTATCTAAAATAGACTATATGGTAACTTTAGGATATAGAACTATGAAAAGTTATTTGTATGAGCATGGCATAGTTTAAAATAAGAGAATTATTTGCGTTTTTTCCTCGAAAATACTTGTAAAAATCATAAAAAAAATATATAATGTATCTACATATTTTTATAGAAGGAGGAGAAAAATGAGTAAAATATTATCAGATATCTCAAGAACATTTAGCGAGTTTTTACTATTACCAAATTTAACTACAGAAAAATGTATTCCTGAGAATGTATCATTAAAAACACCAATAGTAAAATTTAAGAAAAATGAAGAACCAAAGTTATGTGCAAATATTCCGATGGTTTCTGCAATTATGCAATCTGTTTCTGGTGAAGAAATGGGGGTAGCGCTTGCAAGAGAAGGAGGAATTGCATTTATCTTTGGTTCTCAATCTATTGAGTCACAAGCAAAGATGGTTGAAAATGTTAAGAAAAATAAAGCTGGTTTTGTAATAAGTGATTCTAATGTTACACCATATGCTACACTAAGAGATGTAGTAAAGCTTGTTGAGCAAACTGGACATTCTACAGTAATGATTACAGATGATGGAACTGCAAATGGAAAATTTTTAGGGTTAGTTACAGATAAAGACTATAGACTTTCAAGAGATAATTTAGACGAAAAAATAGAAAATTTTATGAATCGTAAAGAAAATTTAGTTTATGCGGATGAGGGAATAACGCTTAAAGAGGCAAATGATAAAATTTGGGAAAATAAAATAAGTTGTCTACCTATATTGGATAAAGAAGGCAACTTAAAATTTTTAGTATTTAGAAAGGATTATGAAGATAGAAAAAATAATTCTAATTCATTACTTGATGAAGAAAAAAGATATGTTGTAGGTGCTGGTATTAATACTCGTGATTATGAGCAAAGAATCCCTGCACTTGTAGATGCAGGTGTAGATATTTTATGTATTGATTCATCTGATGGATATTCAGTTTGGCAAAAAAATACAATAGATTTTGTTAGAAAAAAATATGGTGATGATGTAAAAATAGGTGCAGGAAATGTTGTTGATGCACAAGGATTTAGATATCTTGCTGAAGCTGGAGCAGACTTTGTTAAAGTTGGCGTAGGCGGAGGTTCTATTTGTATTACTCGTGAGACTAAAGGTATAGGAAGAGGACAAGCTAGCGCATTAATTGATGTAGTAGCAGAAAGAGATAAATATTTTGAAGAAACAGGTGTATATATACCAGTATGTTCAGATGGTGGTATAGTACACGATTATCATATAACACTTGCTTTAGCTCTTGGAGCAGATTTTGTAATGATGGGAAGATATTTTGCAAGATTTGATGAAAGTCCAACAAGAGTTGTAAAGAAAAATGGAAGCTTTTATAAAGAATATTGGGGAGAAGGTTCAAATAGAGCAAGAAATTGGCAAAGATATGATATGGGTGGAAGTAAAACTAAACTTGCCTTTGAAGAGGGAGTTGACTCATATATTCCATATGCTGGTACTTTAAAGGAAAACTTATCAATAACATTAGATAAGATAAAATCTACTATGTGTAATTGTGGTTCAATAACAATTCAAGATCTACATGAAAATGCAAGACTTACTCTTGTGTCAAATGTAAGTATTCGTGAGGGTGGAGCACATGATGTAATAACTAAGGACATTGAATAAGGAGTAATACTAATGGAAAAAGAAGAGATTTTAATAATAGACTTTGGAGGACAATATAATCAATTAATTGCCAGAAGAGTTCGTGAAAAAAATGTATATTGTGAAGTTGTTCCCAATACAATATCAATAGAAAAAATAAAAGAGAAAAATCCTAAAGGAATAATTTTTACGGGTGGTCCATCAAGTATATATGCAGATGATGCACCAAAATGTGATATAGAAGTATTTGAACTTGGTATACCTATTCTTGGAATTTGTTATGGAATGCAACTTATGGCGTATACTCTTGGTGGAGCAGTTAAAAGAGCAACTAAAAGAGAGTATGGACAAATGGAGGTTAGCTTAGATAATAGTTCAAAGTTATTTAAAGGATTTAAAAGTAGTAATATTTGTCTTATGAGTCATACAGATTATGTAGATAGTGTACCAAAAGGGTTTGAAAAAATAGCTAAAAGTAATACTTGTAAAATTGCAGCGATGCAAAATTTAAATAAGAATTTCTATGGCGTGCAATTTCATCCAGAAGTAAATCATACCATAGATGGAGATAAAATAATTGAAAATTTTGTAATAGATATTTGTGGTTGTAAAGGTTTATGGAAAATGGACTATTTTACAAAGACAACAATTGAAAATTTAAAAGAAAAAATAAAAGATAAAAAAGCACTATGTGCTTTATCTGGTGGTGTTGATTCTTCTGTTGCAGCAGTACTTTTATCTAAAGCAATAGGTAATAATTTAACTTGTATATTTGTAGATCATGGTCTCCTTAGAAAAAACGAAGTAGAAGAAGTAGAAAAGATATTTAAAGAAAAATTTGATGTAAATTTTGTAAAAGTAAATGCTAAAGATAGATTTTTAAATAAACTTAAAGGAATAACTTCTCCTGAGAAAAAAAGAAAGATAATAGGAGAAGAATTTATACGAGTATTTGAAGAAGAAGCAAAAAAAATTGGTACAGTAGATTACCTTGTTCAAGGGACTATATATCCAGATGTAATTGAAAGTGGTCTTGGAAAAAGCTCGGTAATAAAAAGTCATCATAATGTTGGAGGTCTTCCAGATTATGTCGATTTTAAAGAAATAATAGAGCCCTTAAGGGATCTATTTAAAGATGAAGTAAGGAAAGTAGGAAAAGAAGTAGGTCTTCCAGATTATTTGGTAAATAGACAACCTTTTCCAGGTCCAGGTCTTGCTATTAGAATTATAGGAGATATAACAGAAGAAAAACTAGATATTTTAAAAGAGGCAGATTATATATTTAGAGATGAAATTAGTAAAAGTAATTTAGATAAAAGTTTAAGTCAATATTTTGCAGTTTTAACAGATACTCGTTCTGTAGGAGTTATGGGAGATGAAAGAACATATGATTATATGGTAGCGCTAAGAGCTGTTATAACAGATGATTTTATGACTGCTAAATTTGCTCAAATTCCATATGAAGTATTAGATAAAATATCTAAGAGAATAGTTAATGAAGTAGAACATGTAAATAGAATTGTTTATGATATAACTTCTAAGCCTCCTGCAACAATAGAATGGGAATAAAAGATAAAAAGTAAACATAGCTTATGAAGTGACTCCTCCTTATTAAACTTTTTTGTCTAATAATTTGGGCTCACTTCATTATATGTTCACTTTTTTCATTTATATAATTTCTGTTTTTTTATTTTCCAATAAACATAAGAACAATAACATATCCATATGTTTCACTTTTTTCAAGTCCTATTCCAATATAATTAAATGAATTTGAAAGTATATTTTGACTATGCTCACTAGATTTCATAAAAGAATTTATAGCATCATCTATATTATTATTTCCAGCTATATTTTCTCCAGCCGCTTTGTAAGTTACCCCAGCATTTTGCATCATTTCAAAGGGATTTCCATATGTAGGCGAAGTATGAGAAAAATAATTGTTTGCTACCATATCTTGAGCTTTAGTTTGAGCAGTTGCAGTAAGTAGTGAATCTAGTGTAAATAGTGGAAGACCATTTTCTTTTCTTATTTCATTCAATTTAGATAGAATGTATTCTATATTTGCATTAGAATCTGGTGTACTTGGAGTTGTATTTTCCTGTTCATTAGTATTTTCTTGAGCTATATTAGAATTATTATTTGAATCTTCTAAGTTACATTCAAGCAAATCTTCTCTAATCATTCCAACTAAATTATCTTGAGTTATTACTAGTAAAAAATTATCTATTGCTCCAATTACGTATACTTGGTCTCCTGCATTTAATTTTCCATATACTCTAAATGATGTTGAAGGACCTCCTCTTACGATAGTATTATCTCCCTTTACTGTTGCATGAAATGGGGAGTAATCTGTGTAAGTGAGGGCATTTACATTTTCTCCTGTTACTTTTGCATATTCTTTAGATATAATACCCACTTCATTATTTTCAAGTTGTACAATATAAAAATTATCTATTGATCCAACAAGTTTAATCTTTGTATTAGGATCAAGCGTTCTTATAAAAGATGAATAATCTGTATTTGGTTTATTTCTAAGATTTACATTTGCTGTAGTCACACCATATTCAGGAGAAAAATGAGTAATAGTTGCAGCAAATATAGTAGAAAATAAAATAACAAACATAATAGCAATTATTACTATTATAATATTTTTTGTGTTTTTCATTTTTTTCACCTCACTAGTATTATTACCAATTTCTTCCTGTATATTATAAAAATTAGTATATTTTTCCAATTTTTAAAAAGAATATTTATGAGGTGTAAAGTATGCAAAAAGGATTTTGGTTGAATAAAAATAAAATTACAAATGTATATCCATACCTATCTAAGAATATGGAATGTGATGTAATAATAGTTGGTGGAGGAATATGTGGAGCTATAACATCATATTTTCTAGCAAAAGATGGGTTTAAAGTAGCTGTAATAGAAAAAAATATTATTGGATATAAAAATACTAGTCTTTCATCTGCATGTATTACCGATTTTGTTGACGATTTGTATATTAAAAATAGTAAAGATACAAAAGATAATATAAGAAGAAAAATTTTTGATATGAAAAAGAGAGCAAATGCTTTACTAGATGAGATATTAGTTGATATTCAAAAGCAAGAATACTTAAAAAAGACAGATTATATAATACTAAATAATAAAATGTTTCAGAAGGGACTATTTAGAAGCGAAGCAAGTATAAGAGAAGAACTTGGAGAAAAAGCTGAACTTTTAGAAGATATAGATTATATGAATGCACATTGTGCAGTAAATGTAAAAGGTGGAAGTAGAATGATTGATGCATATGATTTTACATCTAAGATTTTTGAGTATATAGCATCTTTTCCTAATGTATATATTTTTGAAAATACAAAGTTGAAAAATATAAATGCAAATTATGATTATGTCGAAATCACTACGCAAAATGACTTTAAAATAAAAGCATCATCTTTAATATTAACTACAGGAATTGATAGTTTTGCGTTGTCTAAAATACCAAATATTGAAGTTTATAGAAGATTTAGTATTGTTACAAATACAAATTTAAATAAAAGAATATGTGCTAAGCTTTTAAATGATATTCCAATATATATTAGAAATGATGAAAGAGGTAATATGATAGTATCAGGTATAGATACGAAGTATATTGCAAAAATGGAAAATGAAAAATATATTGATATGTTAAAAAAAGATAATGCAAGAAGACTAGTAAGTGTTATTAGTAAATTATTTCCAAAGACAGAAATATCTGAAGAAATAGGAATGTATAGTGGAAATATATATGTAACGAAAGATAATATGCCAGTAATTGGAGAAATAGAAGATGTTCCCAATACATATATAAACTTGGGTGTTGGAAGCTCATCAATTTCTCAAATGTTAATAGGAGCGGATATATTAAAAGATGCAATAAAAGGATATTATAAAAAAGAAATGAATTTGTTTAAACTTACTAGATAAGCTTTGTTAAAATTTGTTGTAATTAGTAAAAAAAACTTTAATTTTGACCTTTGCTGTGATATAATACCAGCAGGAAGGAAGATGATATATGATGAACAAGCTTAGGGTAGTTTATGGTAAATCAAAAGATGCAATGTATATATCACAAGAAGATACAATAAGAATATTTAGTGATGCATTTTTAAAGGCTCAAATACCAGTAATTAGATCTAAAGATACTAATTTGGTAGAAATGATGTTTGCTCATCCACTTACTGATGGATATCAAAGTACAGGTGAAATTTTTGAGGTAAATCTTACTGAAGAGGTAGATACACGTTATTTAATAAAAGAGTTAAACAGATCTCTACCAGCAGGATTTATTGTAATGTCTGCAGAATATGTATCATCTAATGAAGATAGTATAAATTTAAGAGTGTATGCAGCAGAATATGTAATTAACTTGGATTATACAGAAAAATTTAAAGATAAATCTTTAAGAGAAAAAGATGAGATAAGATCTTATTATAGAAAGAAAATGGAAATGTATCTTGCTCAATCACAAATATTAGTTGTAAAAAAGAGCTATGATAGAATGGAAAGATTAGATATAAAACCACAAATTGAAAAATATAATTTTAATATAGATGATAGTGTAGATATAGTGGTATCTGCTGGTGCAAGATCTAATATATCTCCAGCTATTTTAATGGATGGGTATATAGAATATATAAATGAAAAAGTTCCATATGATGTTAAACGTGTTAAAATATTATATAACTAAATAAATAGGTAGCAATAATTTTGTAACACAAAAGTAATGTTTTATGGTAAACAAATAGTTGACATTGAATTTTTAATATGCGATAATTAAGGTAACATTCAAGGAAGGCGGTGTAGACTATGCAAATTACAGATGTAAGAGTTAGAAAAGTAACTTCTCAAAACAGAATGAAAGCTATTGCATCAATAACAATTGATGATGTTTTTGTAATTCATGACATCAAAGTTATTGAAAGCGATAAAGGTTTATTTATTGCTATGCCTAGCAGAAAAACTCCAAATGGAGAATTTAAGGATATTGCTCATCCTATCAATACTGAAACTAGAGAAATGTTACAAAAATTAATTATTGATAAATATAATGAGGCTGAGTAATAGTTAGATAAATTATATTGAAAGTGTAGAGGGTTTTGATGCCCTCTTTTTTAATAGGAGATGAGAAAATGACAAATGAGTATGTAAAAGATATAGTAAAAAAAATTCCATACGAGCCTGGAATATATATGATGAAAGATGAAAAGGGAGAAATTATTTATGTTGGTAAAGCTATATCTTTAAGAAAAAGGGTAAGACAATATTTTCAAAAAAATAATAAGACAGCAAGAATAGAAAAAATGGCATCTTTAGTTAGAAATATAGATTATATAGTAGTAAAAAATGAGGTAGAAGCACTAAATCTTGAATGTAACTATATAAAAAAGTTGTCTCCTAAATTTAATGTAATGCTTAAAGATGATAAGACATACCCATATATTAAAGTTACAATAAAAGATAAATATCCTTTAATATATGTGACCAGAAGAAGAGTAAATGATAAGTCTTTGTATTTTGGACCATATACTAATGTTTCAGCAATGCGTGATGCGTTACATACTATAAAAGAAATATTTCCTGTTAAAAGATGTAAATATAATTTAGATAAGACTAAAGTTAAAAATGCATGCTTATACTATCATATAGGAAGATGTTTAGGACCATGTATTAATGAGGTAAGTCTTAAAGCATATAAAGAAATGATTGAACAAGTTGTATTATTTTTAGAAGGAAAGACATCTGATGTAAAAAAGATGATACAAGACCAAATAGATGAGTGTATTGAAAAATTAGACTTTGAAAAAGCTTCTGTATTAAAGCAAAGACTAGATAATATAGAAAAATTTAGTCAAAAACAAAATGTGTCTAATTTAAATGAGATAAGTACAGATATATGGGGATATGTGTTTTTGGATGATACATTATATATACAAATATTTAAAATTAGAGATTATAAGATAGTATTACATGATAATGTAAAAATTACAGAAGTATCTGAAGATGAAATAGAAGAATCTTTGGTACAAATTGTATCAAATTATTATACAGACAATAAGGACATGCCTAAAAAAGTATATATTAAATTAGATGAAAAAAATATTGAGCTTATTAATAAACTTTTTAACAATAGAAAGATAAAATTACAGGTTAATTGCCCTAAACGTGGAGAAAAATTGAATTTAGTAAAAATGGTAGAAAATAATATTCATATTAATATTGAAGATAATAAAAATAATGTAGTAAGTGATTTATCTGCTTTACTTGATTTTAAAGAGGGAATAGATTCTATAGAGTGTTATGATATTTCTAATTTAAGAAATGAATATATTGTAGGGTGTATGATACGATTTGAAGATGGTAAACTTAATAAAAGTATGTACAGAAAGTTTAAAATTAGAAGTACACTTACTCAAGATGATCCACTTTGTATGTATGAGGTAATCCAAAGAAGATTAAAACATGCTCAAGATTGGCCACTTCCAGATGTAATGCTAATAGATGGCGGGAAAACACAACTTAATATGGTAAAAAAAGCAATGCAAGAGTCTGGTGAACATACTAATATTTATGGCATGGTCAAAAATGATAAGCATAGAACACGTGGATTAATAGATGAAAATGGTAATGAATTTGATTTATCTAAGGATAAAAAGATACTTAATTTTTTAACTTTCTTACAAGATGAGGTACATAGGTTTGTTATAACTTATCATAGAAAGCTAAGAGATAGTGTAAAACTTAAAGATGGAACTGTATATAAAAATGTGAAGAGAAAAAAATAGGGGGATTTTATGAAGGTAATAACTATAAAGCAACCTTGGGCAACTTTAATTGTAGAAGGATATAAAAGATTTGAGTTTAGAAGTTGGAAGACAAATTATAGAGGAGATATACTTATTCATGCTGGAAAAGGCATAGATAAAGAGGCAATGGAGCGTCTTAAAAAATATTTACCAGATGAAATACCTCTTGGAAAAATAATAGGCAAAGCTACTCTTATAGACTGTATTCCAATGAGCAAAGATTTTGCAGATATGCTAGCAAAAGAAAATAATGATATCTATACAACTCATTCTTTTTCTAGAAATTATGGATTTAAACTTGAAAATGTAGAAAAGCTAGATGATCAGGTTGAAATTAAAGGACAGCTTGGACTTTGGAATTATAATAATTAAATTGACATAAAATAAAAAACTATGTTATAATATTTCTAGACGTTTTTTCTTTAAATTAGTACTTAATAGTGTCTAATATGGAATATGATTCCTTAGTCAAAAGGATAGTATTCTAGAAAAAAGGAGTGAAATGCGTGAAGAATTTTGTTGGTAGTGCTATAAGTAATACCAAGAAGATGTTACCAGACTATTGGGTTAGCACTTGCAAAAACCGTTTAAGCGGTGGGGTTGGTAGCGTATATGACCAATTTTCAAGCGTAGAAGAACTTGAAAAAGCTCTTTTAAATGCTGATTGGACTGAAACTACACATCCTGACGTTATGCCTGGTTGCAGAGTGTTTAAGGCTCACTTAGAGGGAAGATTTGGAATCGTTAAGATCTCAGATCTACCAGACGATGCTAAAATCGTTGCTGATGATAGTAAGCATACTGGTAAAGTAGCTATGACTGTCAAAGGCATAAGAGGAGAAATGGTACCTGATACTTATCTAATTGTAGGTAAGGAAGATGGTGTAGACGTTGTGTTTACATTTCATCCAGGTGAACCTATTCGTCCTTCTGTGATTGAAGTGTCTGAAGTTAGTCATGGTTCTATAGTCTCTAAAGCGAAAGCTAAGAGTTTAGGCTTTGACTATGCTAAGATAGTTTAGTCTGTCTGGTGGCGGTAAAATGGCTCTGACATAGATAAATATCTAATATTTATTAGTATGTCCCGCGACTAATCCCGAGCTCTACCTTTTTTAAGGATTAAATTAGACCCCTATATGGTTTGACACCCATATATGTTTATTTTATGAACTAAAAAAGCTAGTTATTAACACAGAAGATGAATTAAAATTCATCTTTATTTTTTTGTTTTTTTATTTTGTACACTATTTAATTGAAAAATTGTAAATTATTATATATCATATTAGTATAGGAGGGGAAGATATATGAATATTAAAAATATGTTAATAGGAGTATTTGCTACAACAACAGTAATATTTGCTGGATCTACAATATATTTGGGAATAACTCTATCAAATGAAGTCGAAAAAAACGCTCAACTCGAAGCACTAACAGCTCAAGAAGAAGTAGAAGTTAAAGAAGAAACAGAAAGTCAAAATATTAATGAAGAGGAATATAGTAGAATTTTTAAGTTCTCAGATGAAATTAATGTAGTTAATGTACAAGATAGAAATTATACAACAATAACAAGAAGCTCATCTGCACCACTTGGTGTAGGAGCTACTATAGAAAATGATAGTACTGTATCTTTGTCATTAGAGAAATTTGAAGATGATATGTCATTTGATGTCGAAAAATATGACTATTATCCTGAAATTGATTTTGGAGACAGAAAAGTTCAAAATGTATATAATACAGGACCTGGTGGAACAGGTTATGGATATTTTATATTATTTTTAATGGAAGACGGAACAGTTGAATATATGCCACTTGCATATGCTATAGTTAATAATGATTTTAGAAGTTATGGAAAGATAGATGGAGCAGAAAATATTGTGGAAATAGTGGATGCTAGTGCATCACTTTATGGTACGACAACTTTATTAATTCAAGAAGACGGTACAGCATATGATATAGGAGATCAACTAATAAGGTTGCTTGAGCAATATCCAGATGATTAAAATATAATATTAAAAAGAGCATAATTTTACATTTTATTTTAATGTAAATTATGCTTTTTTATATATTTATATATTTTTTTATTTCAATTTTCCAAATATTTGTTAGATTTTCTAGCGAATATTTTGCATTTGCAGGGCTAGAGGAAGGAAGACAAATAATTGGAATATTTATTTTGTCTTTATAAAATTTTAAAAATATTTTGTATGATGTATTTCCATTACAAAATATTGCTTGTATATTACTATTTAAAATAATTTTATCTATATTATTTGGAGTGGCTTCTTTTATGCTTTGGTCACTTGAGGCTGTTATTTTACAGCTTTTAATTGTATCCCAAAGTGCAATATGGTGTTTGAGTAAAAATTCTTTTTTATTTTCTATATTGTTTTGTATTTTTTCATTAAATATATTTTCTAGTATTTTCCAAAATCTGTTTTGTGGATGTCCATAATAAAAATTAATTTCTCTAGATTTTACTGATGGAAAGCTACCAAGTATTAAAATTTTACTTTCATTATTATAAATTGGTTTAAATGGATGAGTTGCTATCATTTTTTTCCTCCTATTTTATATATTTTATCATATAGATCAAGTAATAAAAATATTGAGTAAAGTTTTTATATGTGATAATATTAAATTAATATAGGAGGTTGTTATTATGAAAGAGATAGATGAAGAAATGAATGGCTTTAAGGATATGAGAATAGTAGATAATTTTTATCAAACATCAAGTTTTTTCCCTATGCCTACTACTGAGATTGGAACTTTAAATGAGGAGGGAAAGACAAACTTAGGCTCATATTCTTTATGTTTTCCATATTATATAGCAGGAAAAGACTATTATGCTATGTTACTTTGCTGTAGGAATAGTTCTAACACATGTAAAAATATATTAAGAACTGGAAAGTGTTCAATTAATTTTATAACTCACGATAGAAAATTTTTTAAAGAGGCTGTAAGACTAGGATACCCAGGTGAGACAACAGATGAAAAAATGAAAGATTGTTTATTTACTTTAGTTGATGGGAAAAGAGCAAGAGAAAATCCTAATGAAAAATATCCTAAGGTTGTAAAGGAAGCATATCAAGTATTTGAATGTACATGGGTAAAAGAATTAGATAATGCTCAAGACGATAAAGTACAAGACGAGTATTTGCCTCCATATCATAATTTTAATGGCATAACAAGTCAATATGGAGCACATTTTATATTAAAAATAGATAATATTTTAATGAAGAAAAAATATTATAGTTCAATAATAAATGGTGTAACTGCATCAGGATTTCCTCAGATTCCAGTAGACTATGGATATAGAGACAGTAAATATTTCTGGTATACAAAGTTTAGAAGGCCTATTGCAGAGCCAATACCAGCAAGTAAAGGAATAAGTTTAGACACAGTAAAATATGCAGCATCAAGACTAGATCCAGACGTTAAGTTTACAGATGAAGCATGTAAGAAATTAGTTAAAGTGCCAAGAGTTTTTTTGAATACAGTATTAAAGGGCTGTGTAGCATGGGCAAAAGAAAATAATGTATCTTTAATTACAGAAAAGGAAATGGATATAATAAATGATAAAAGAAACAAAGAAAAACGCAGCAAATAGTTTATTTGTTACAGAAATGTTACTAAAAAAAGTATACTAAAATACACAATTTAGTTGATAAATCAAAGAAAATGTAGTAAAATATGCTTGAAAGGTGATTTTATGATAGGAATTACAAAAAGTGAATTTGAAAACTCATTATTAAGACAAGATGTAGTTGAATATTACCTTAATATGTCAAAAGATGAGATTGAATATAAATTTGGAAAAGAAATATCTACTATGGTTGGATATAGTCAAAATAATCCACATGAGTGTTATGACTTATTTGAACATACTTTAAGAACTGTAAAAGATATTCCTACAGGTGAATTATCAAATGAAGAAATTAAATTATTAAAAATAGCAGCATTTTTACACGATATTGGAAAACCTGTTGTTGCACAGGAAGTGTTTGGAAAAGCTACTTACTTTGGAAGTGAAATAGAGTCATCAAAAATGGCAAAGATTTTTTTAGAAGAATTAGGATATTTACAAGAAGATATACAAAGAATATGTTTTTATATACTACATTTAGAAGATTTTATGTATTATAAGGATGATTTACCATATTATTATGAACATCATGCTTTTATAAAGAAAATATCACCTCAAACTATTGCAGAGCAAATGATAGAAAATGAATATAAATTTATATCAATAGGATTAGATAATTTACAAATTAAAGCTGTGTGTTATGCTTTAGTAAGAAATGAAGAATGGCCACTTTTTGAGGATGAAAAAGGAAATGAAGTAAAAATAGCACCTGTTGATATGCAAGATTTAAAATGTAGATTAGTTGATATAAAAAACGATTATACACCTACATTAAAAGATTATAAAATGCTTGTAAAACTTAGTATAGCAAATTATAAGGCTCAAGCTAAAAGATCTTATCAAAGAGGAAAACTAATAGCTACTCGTGCTGAAAAAGTAAGAGTTGCAGCTATAATAGAGGGGGTTTTACCAGAAGCATATAAAGTTTTTCAAAACTCAATGGAAAAATATCAGATGGATGGTGCATTGACGCAGGAGTTAATTGATGCAACTAATGAATATAATGAACTTGTTGCAATGAATCAAATAGAACAGATGAGAGAAGAGAATGCTAAAAATTTAATGAATAAATTTAATGATATGAAAATACGATTAACAATGAAATCTTAGGAGGCATTATGGGAGAAGAGTATTATAACTTACCGATGGTAAGAGAAAATTTTGTTTCAAGAAATTTAAAAAAATTATTTCAAGGTTTTTTTAATATAAAAAGAAAGAAAAGAGATCAAAAAAGAGCACAAATTTTAGCACAAAGAGCAAAACAAAATAACAAGTTTAGTGATTCTGTTAAAGTTAGTGGTGTACATCAAAGAGTAGATATTTATGAATTTCAAAATATGTATAGGCGTGGCGAAATATCTATTGAAAACATGAATGAGGATCAGAAATATGCTTTAATAAAATTATTTGAAATGCAAAATGAGAGACTAAGAGTAAGTATACAAGAACATAAGAAAAATACAGAAGCATATAATATGGAAGTTCAGAGACTAAAAAAAGAATTAGATATAATTGGATAAAAGTAGAAAAGTTTTTCTACTTTTTTATTGTATTTATATGGTATAATATAATTATTTAGGGAATGATAATATGAATGAAACAATAGAAAATATAATAACAAGAAGAAGTATAAGATCGTATGATAAGAGTAAAAGAGTTGAAAAAGAAAAATTAGATAAAATATTGGAAGCTGGTACATATGCTGCAAGTGGTATGGGAGCGCAATCTCCATTAATTGTAGTTGTTCAGAATGATAAAGTAAGAGAAGAGCTAAGAAAAATGAATCTTAAAGCAATGGGTAAAACAGGTAATGAAGATATAGATCCATTTTATGGTGCACCAACAATAGTAATAGTTTTTGCAGATAAAAGTATAATGACATACAAAGAAGATGGTAGTTTAGTTATAGGAAATATGATGAATGTTGCACATAGCTTAGAAATTGATTCATGCTGGATACATAGAGCATATGAAGAATTTGAAAGTAAAGAAGGAAAAGGATTATTAAAAAATTGGGGGATTGATGAAAACAAGTATGTAGGAGTTGGACATTGTATATTAGGATATAGAAATTGTGAGTATCCAAATTCTAAACCTAGAAAACAAGATTATATTAGATATGTATAAAAATAAAGACTCATTATAATGAGTCTTTATTTTCTCTATAACTTTGACAAGCTGTAATAAACGAATTGAAAAGATGCTGATCATTTTCATCGTAATTTCTTTCAGGATGCCATTGTACACCTATATTAAAAGCAGAATCTTTCTTTTCTATAGCTTCTATTATGTTATTACATTTTCCACATACTTCATAATCTCCGCTGTTTGGAACAGTATAATTATGAAGACTGTTTACATTTATTTTATCTTTTTTTATTATATTAAATAATATAGAATCTTTAGATATATTAATATTATGAACATAGTTAAGATTAGGCTCTTTATGATTTTCTACTTTTACATTTTTATTATTATTATTATAATTACACATAAGTTGCATTCCCATACAAATTCCAAGTAGTGGAATATTCAGTTCATTTGCTTTTGAACATATATAATAATCATAAAAATATATTTTATCTCCACCTGGCATTAGAATTCCATCACAAAGAGATATTTGATTGTCTAATATTTCTTTGTCCGTATCTGTTAGAGAAGATTCATTATTGTTATAATAGTTCATGTCTTGTGTAGGTAATATTAATAAAGGAATTCCTCCAGATCGTATTATAGAATTTCTTACATTATCTAATATACACATAGCATATCTACCATTATCTGTCATATATGGTCTTGCTACGACACCAATAATAGGTCTCATAAAAATCACCATTTATATTATACCACAATATGACAAATTTTAACAGCAGTCTTCATTAAAATACATTCCTTGATACAGATTGTTTTCTTTTAGTATCTTTTCTATTCCATTAAGTACAAGTTTCTTATGACTATTCCATTTTGGGGCTATAAGTAGATCTTTTGGAGCATCACCACTAATTCTATGAATTATTATGTTCGGATTTATGTGAGTTATTATATATGTAAGAGAATTTAGATAATATTCTAAAGAAATAGGATTATAGTTTTTATTTAAAAAAAGATATTCTAATCTAGTATTAGATATTATATATGTTGAATGAATTTTTATTCCTTGGATATTATGCTTATTTATAAAAGAGATTGTATTTTTTAAGTCTTCAAATGTTTCATTTGGAAGACCTACCATTATATGGGCTATAACGTCAATATTATATTTGTTTAAAAGACTTACAGCTTTTGTAAAATCTTGAGATGTATAGCATCTGTTTATTAGATTTCCTGTATTATCATTTGAAGTCTGTAATCCAAGTTCAACGCAAACATAATATTTTTTACTATATTCAGATAATAATTTAATTATATCTTCATTTATACAGTCCGGTCTTGTTGCAATTTGTAGACCAACGATCTTATTACTTATAAATGCTAAATCATATTTTTTTTTTAAATTTTCTAAAGAGTCATATGTATTACTAAAATTTTGAAAATATGCTATAAATTTATTTGCTCTTTTTCCTCTATAGCTTTCTAGGTGTTTTTTTACTTGTTCACTAATATTTACTTTTTTTAAATGATCTCCAGAGCCTCTCTCACTACAGAATATACATCCTCCATATCCTTTTTTTCCATCACGATTTGGACATGTAAATCCACCATCAATACATATTTTTAGTGTCCTTTCACCAAATTTATTTTTAAAATAAGTGTTTAAATGATTATATCTTTCTTTTTCCATAATAAAATAAGTATATCAAAAATTTACATAAAAAACAATATTAAAAATACGGTATAATAATTTAAATAATGTAAATAATATTTTTAGGAGATGAGAAAAATGAGAAAAGGTGATGATAGAATAAAATGTAATGTTGCAAAATGTGTACATAATTGTATAGATGATTCAACTTGTAGATTAAATTCTATAAAAGTATGTGAATGTATGAATGATGAAAAAAGTCAAAGAAGAGAAGATCAAACAGCATGTGGATCTTATGAGTATTCTGGAAACTTAAATCAATCAGAAATACTTGGAGGAAATTAAAACTCACTTCAAATGAAGTGAGTTTTATGTATTATTAGATTATTTTGTATGGTTAATAATTTTTTTGGCCAATGCTGAAATATGAGTTACTGTAGTAGAAAATTGAATTTTTTCTACCACTAAATAATAAAGAACATTTACTATCCGCCTTTTTTTGTAAGATGGATTAATTCTTTTCTTTACTTTAAATATATAAAAATTCCAGTTGCATAACATATAAAATAGTAATATAATAATATAGATAAAAGGGGAAATTTATATGTCAAATTTAAAATTAGAAGAATTTAAAAAAAATATAAAAGGTAAAAAAGTGTCTGTAATAGGAATGGGAATAAGTAATATTCCAGCTATAAAATATTTAATTAAGCTTGGTGCTTATGTAATTGGAAGAGATAAAAAAGAAGAAATTCCAAATGAGTTAAAAGGAATGGAAAATATAGAATATGTTCTTGGAGATAAATACTTAGAAGGATTAGAAGAATCAGATTATATATTAAGATCACCTGGAGTAAAGCCATTTATACCAGAAATTCAAAAAGCAGTACAAATGGGAGTAATACTAACATCTGAAATGGAACTATTTATACATTTAACAAATGCTACAATAATTGGTATAACAGGCTCTGATGGAAAGACTACTACTACAACGCTTACATCACTTTTCTTAAAAGAAGCAGGTAGAAAAGTATATGTTGGTGGAAATATTGGAACACCACTTTTAGATAAAGTTGAGCAAATTGGTAAAGATGATTATGTAGTACTTGAACTTAGTAGTTTTCAACTTATGACAATGGATGAAAAAATAGACAGAGCAGCAATAACAAATATTTCTCCTAATCATTTAGATTATCATAGAAGTTATGAAGAATATATTTTTGCAAAGACTAATATATTTAATGGACAGGATGAAAATGGAATTTTGGTATTAAATCAAGATAATGAACTTACTAAAGAATTTGCAAAAAAAGCTAAAGGGAAAGTTAGAATGTTTAGCATAGAAGAAAAAGTGGATTGCGGTGTATATTATGAAAATGGTGAAATTATATCTACAGTTAATGGTAAAAAAGAAAAAATATTGGATGCTAAGGATGTAAAACTTGTGGGTATGCATAATATAGCAAATATCTGTACAGCTTCATCTCTTGTAATAGATATTACAGGAAAGGACGCTATAAAAAAGGTAGCAATGAGTTTTGGGGGAGTAGAACATAGAATGGAACTTGTAAGAGAATATAATGGAGTTAAATGGTATAATGATTCTATTGCAAGTAGTCCTACACGTACTATTGCTGGACTTAAATCATTTGATCAAAAAATAATTCTTATTGCTGGGGGCTATGATAAAAACATACCATATGATGTTATGGGACCTTATATAATGGATAAGGTAAAGCTGTTAATACTTGTTGGTACTACATCTAATAAAATAAGAGAAGCAGTTGAAAAAGAAGCTAAAAGACGTAGAAAAAAAGTAATTAATATAGAAGAGTTTAAAAATTTAAAAGATGCAGTAGATTATGCTAAAGAAAATTCTACATGTGGAGATATTGTTGCTATGTCTCCTGCTAGTGCTTCTTTTGATTTATATAAGAACTTTGAGGAAAGAGGTAATTATTTTAAGGAATTAGTAAATAGTTTTAAATAATAAATTCAATTACTTTATACGAAAGTATAGAGTAATTTTTTGTTTTATGATATATTTTAAATACAATAAGAGAAAAATAATGAAGGCAAAGGTGGTAAAAATGAGATATAAAGATAGAGTATATTTACAACAGGATACATATAATAAGATAGTAAAAAATAAGGTTGGAGACAATGAGTTTGAAGGATATATTTCTAATTATATAAAAGAATATATAAATTATTCTATGAGAGATACACAATATGAAAAAAAAGTAAATAATTTGGATGTAAATATAAATAATGGCGTAGTGACTGCAACAATTGATGGTCAGGAATTTATGAGGATTAATTTAGATGAAAATATAATAAATGGTCAAAGAAATACAGAAAGTAAAGTTTCAAGAATGAATTGTATGATCGAGTCAACTATAGATGTACAAGAAGCAATTTTTGAGGCAGATATCAATAGTAATTCTACTACTTATGGTTTATCCTTAGATGAGGAAACAAAAGCGCAAGTTTTAGAAAATAATATAAACAAAGCTTATATAGATAATTCTAAAGAAATATTTAATATAGAAAGTGGAGAATACATTGATCCTAATATTGCTAAAAAATCAGTTTTACAAGTTTATTCTGATGTTATTAAATGGGATAAAAATATAGATGAAAACACACTAAATAAAATTATAAGTGACTTTTATAGACAATACCAAAGAACAGATGAGTTAATAGAAATTCCATCTAAAGATTTTACTGTAGAAATAGATGGAAAGGAAGAAAAAGCTTCATATCAAGATATTATAGTATCTCAAAAGCCTGAAATTGTTTATAAAAATAACGGATTAGAAAAAGCATATAATATAGATGGATCGAAAAAAGAACTTGATGAAATATTAAGTTTAAGAGACAGTGAAATAAAGACTATATATGAAAATGAAAGGATCACTGATGCCAACAAAGAAATTTTAATAAATCAATTAAATGAAGCATATTCTAATGTGATATATGATGCATTCTTAAAAGACAATTTATTGGACATGTTAAAAAGATTAGGCTATGATAAAGTAAAGCAAGAATTGGAAAAATTAGATGATAACAATATTGGAAATTTAAAAAGTGATGGTGGAGAAACTCAAAAAAATATAGATTATTTACAAAATAATAAAGAAAAAATTATGGATAAATTAACATCTGAAAATAGCGATAAATATGAAGAATTATTAAATAAAATTCAGCAAGATATGCAAAAACAAAATGAGGCAATAGTTAATATAGATAAAAATGAAATTGTAAGATTAAATGAAGAAATAGAAAATTTGAAAACACAGGTCACTGAAAAAGGTGAAAGTATAATTGAACCATATAATGAAGAAGAGTTAAAACAAGAAGATAATAATAGAAAAGAAAAAAGAGAAAAACGAAAAGAAGCATTAAAAGAAAAAGCAAATGAGGTAAAAGAAAAAAATAGTAAGAATAAAAAGCTTGAGAATATTGATGAAGGTGTAAAAAATACTAAAGAAGAAAAAGATAGTAGTAAAGAAAATTCAAAAGAAAGTGACGTAGATAAGATTAATGTTGAAAATAAAAGTTTGTACAATGACACATATTTAAAAGATGAGATTGAAGAAATAAATAAAAAAATAGATGAAGTAGGTCAAAATGGTAATGTAAATAAAGAAATTTTAGAAGAGTTAAATAATTTAAATATTAAAGTCAGCAATTTAGACATAAAAGATAATGATGAAGAAATTTTAAAAATAAATGATGAAATATCTAAATTAAAAAGTAAAGTTGATGCTATTGAAAATAGAGATATAGAATCAAATTTGAAAAAAGAAATTTCTGAAAGTGTAGAAAAAATAGATGATAATGCAAGTATTATAGATAATGAAGAAGTAGAACAAAATAAAAAAGATACATTGTTAAAAGATGACTATGAAGAAAATGTTAGTAATACAGGTGATAATGATAAGACTAACTTAGATAATAATGCTAAGACTGAAAATAACATGGAAGATAATAAAGAAGTGATAGGGAAAAATTCTGTTAAAGTGGAAACAAAAGAAAATAATTTAGATATAGAAAAGAAAATAATAAAAGATGAAGAAAATTTAATAGATAATGATAATGCAGAGCAAATTTTAAATGATGTAGAATCAAAAGATGATCATAAAGGAGACATTAGTAATATAAATGTTAATATTAATTTAGAAGATAATGTAAAAGATGAAAACAAATTGAGAAATGATAAAGAGAATACTAATGAAGACATAAGAGAAAATAATGATAAAGAAGAAAATATTCAAAATAAAGATAATAAAGTAGAAAAAGAGTATGAATATAAAGATGTTGAATCAAGAGTGGAAAGTTTTAAGGAATATGCAAAAGAATTATCAAAGAAAATAATGGATAAGAAGTTATCAGAAATATTATCTAATGAAAAACTAAATACTCATCAAAAAGCAGTAGAAGTTGGAAATTTAAATGATAAAAGGCAAGAATATTATGAATATATACTAGATTTAGTAAGAAAAGTTACAATAAGAGAGAATAGTTTAGCTGAATATAAGGAAAATGTAGATGAAAAAAATAAAAAGATTGTTGAGCTAGAAGAAGCATTAAAAGATATTAAAAGTATAGAAGATCATTTAAAACAAGTAGAACAAGATATAAATGAAGAAGAAAGGAGCAATAACATTGGAAAATAATACATTGACTATCAATAGTATAGAAAAAGTAAAGTTAGATTTTGAATCTGGAAAAATAAAAGAAGTAGATATAAGTAAAGATGAAGCTCTTCTTATAAGCGTGCTATATGAAGTGCAATTAATTGAGCTTGACGATGAAATACAAAAAATGAAAGATGAAATTGAAGATTACAAAAAAAGGATGAAAAAAGCTATAGAATTTCTAAAAAGAAGCAAAAAATAATTTAAAATATTAATCTACATTTAGGAGGATGGTATATGGATAAAGATGAAGTAGATAATGATATTAAAGATGAAAAATTAATACAAAGTCGAATATATAATGATAAAAGAAGACCAAGTATGCTGATTTGTATAATATTAGTGATTCTTGGAGCTTTAATTGCTAGTTTAATATTTTTATTGTGCTTTAAAGATAAATTATTTGATAATAATATAGAAGATATAAAAACTGATCAAATAGGTGAAACAAAACCTCTAGTAAGTGATGATGAGGTAAATAATGGACAAGTTTATCTATTAGAAATAAATTTAGATATAAATAGCAGTTTTGTACAACAATTATATAAAAAAGTACCGGTTAATTATTTTTCACAAGCAATGTATGATCATAATTTAACTACACAAGCTGATTTTACTCAAAGACAGAAAATGTTATTTATACTTATTAATATGCAACAAAATAAAGAGTATATAGAAATATCATCTGAAGGAATTATTAAAAGACTAGAGCCACAAAAAATATATGATACTTCAGGAAATGTAATAAGTGTGTTACAAAAGTATGAAATTGCAGATATTGAAAGAAATTATAAGTCAGTATTTGGTAGTGATCGAGAAATAGATAAAGTTGATTATGAAACTAACCTTGGATTTATATTTGAATATGATGAACAAGATAATTGCTTTTATGGACATAGTTATGCTGGTGGTGGTGGTTTTGGATTTGTTTATAGAACAGTTTTAGATAGTGTAGAAAGCAACGATGATTGTACAGAAATATACTTATATGATTATTATATAAAAGCTACAGGAGATGATAATAATGGATATCAAATATATACGTATTCGACAAATAGTAATAGCATAGGTATAGAAAATGATATACCATATGATTTGAAAGATATGCATATATTTGATAACATTTTTTATAAATATAAAGAAAATGGCTTAGTTAAATTTAAACACACTTTTAAATTAGATGACAACGGAAATTATTATTGGTACTCATGTGAAGCATTAAATAGCAATAAATAATAGAAAAATTGGAATTTGATTCAATAAAATATGCTAAAAATTAAATATTTTTAAATAAATAGTTGACAAAATCAATGTGAGAATGTATAATATGTGTAAAGTTTTTAAGCTTTACACATATTTTTAGGTGATTTCTATGGATAGAAATTTAGAATTTACTTTGTTATATGATATTTATGGTAAATTATTAACTAAGAAACAGCAAGAAATTTTTGAAGAATATTATTTATATAATTTATCTTTAAGAGAGATTGCTGAAAATAAAAATATTTCGTATCAAGCAGTAAGAGATAGTATAAAATCAAGCGAAAGTGCATTAATAAATTTTGAAAACACAACAAAAACTTTATCTCTTATAGAGCGTATGAAAAAAGCATATGATTTATGTGATAGTGAAGATTTAAATAAAAAAAGACAACAACTAAAAAAACTCTTAAGAAGTGAGGATGATATATAATGTTTGATAGCTTATCAGATAAATTGCAAAATGTGATGAAGAAAATTAAAGGTCAAACAAGAATTTCAGAAAAAGAACTAAAAGAAATGTTAAGAGAAGTAAAACTCGCGCTTCTTGAAGCAGATGTTAACTATAAAGTTGTTAAAGATTTTGTTTCTTCTATTGAATCTAAAGCTTTAGGAGAAGATGTTATGAAGTCTTTAACACCCGGACAACAGGTTGTAAAGATAGTAAGAGATGAGTTAACAGAACTTTTAGGTGACACCAATAGTGGTATTAATTTTTCTTCAAATCCACCAACAATAATAATGCTTGTAGGTCTACAAGGTAGTGGTAAAACAACACTATGTGGAAAGTTGAGTAATTATTTAAGAAAACAAGGTAAAAAGCCACTTATGGTTGCATGTGATGTATATAGACCAGCTGCTATAAAGCAACTTGAAACTTTAGGAAAAAGCTTAAATGTTGATGTCTATAGTGAGCAAGATAATAAAGATGTAATATCAATTGCAAAAAATGGTATAAAGATGGCAAATTCTAAGTTATGTAATGTAGTATTAATAGATACAGCAGGTAGACTACAAATAGATGAAGCATTAATGAATGAACTTGTTGAATTAAAAAAGGCAATAAGACCACATGAAATAATGCTTGTAATTGATGCTATGATTGGTCAAGAAGCTGTAAATGTGGCACAAGCTTTTAATGATAAACTTGGAATAGATTCTATAACAATGTCAAAATTAGATTCTGATTCTAGAGGTGGTGCTGCTCTTTCAGTAAAAAGCATTACTAAAAAACCAATAAAATTTGCATCAGTTGGAGAAAAGCTTAGTGATTTGGAGCCTTTTTATCCAGATAGAATAGCATCTCGTATTTTAGGTATGGGAGATGTACTATCTATTATAGATAAAGCAGAAGAAGCATATGAGGAAGAAGAAGCAATAGAGCTTGAGAAAAAAATAAAGAAAAATGAATTTACTTTAGATGATTATTTAGATCAGATGAAAAAGATAAGAAAGATGGGATCTTTTAAGCAAATTCTTGCTATGCTTCCTGGCATCCCAAAAGAAATAAAAGATATTGAAATTGATGAAAAACAATTACTTCGTATAGATGCAATTATTACTTCAATGACAAAAGAAGAAAGAAGAAATCCTAAAATTTTGAATGCTTCACGTCGTCAAAGAATTGCAAAGGGAAGTGGAAATAAAGTTCAAGATATCAATAGATTTATAACTCAGTTTGAACAAATGCAAAAAATGATGAAATCTATGATGAGTGGTAATGGAAAATATCCTAAAATACCAGGAATGAACAAATTATTTAAGTAAAATTGTTTTTATTTCACTATAAGGAGGTGAAACTTGATGGTAAAAATTAGACTAAGAAGAGATGGTGCAAAAAAAGCTCCATATTATACAATTGTTGTTGCTGATTCTAGATATCCAGCAGATGGAAGATTCATTGAAAAGGTGGGCACATATAACCCGATGACTGAACCTGCTGAGTTAAAAGTTGATATTGAAAAAGTAGCACAGTGGATCAAAAAAGGAGCTAAGCCAACAGATACTGCTATGGCACTTATTAAAAAAGCAGGATTAGAAATATAGGAGGACAAGAATAATGTATAAAGAATTATTAGAATACATAGTTAAAAATCTTGTTGCTTATCCAGAAAAGATCGAAATCTCTGAAATTGAAAATGATGGGAAAGTAGCTTTAAAGTTAAAAGTAGCAAAGGAAGATATGGGTAGAGTAATTGGAAAAGAAGGAAGAATAATTCGTTCTATAAGAGAAATTATCTATGCATATGCTGCAAAAGAATCAAAAAAAGTCTCTGTAGATGTTGAGGAAACAAAGGAGAATAATTAAAATATGTCAAGTGTTTTAATAGGACAAATAGTAAATGTACATGGTATAAAAGGAGAGGTAAAAGTATATCCATATACAGATGATTTAGAAAAATTAGCAAAAAAATTAAAAAATATTTTCTTAGATGAAACTATGAAGCAAGAATGCTATAAAGTAGTCTGTAGAATTCAAAAAGGAATGCTTCTTTGTAAAATATCTGGTGTAGATACTATTGAACAAGCAGAAAAGCTTAGAGGTAAATATATATACATAGATGAAAAAAATTTAGATAAACTTGAAGAAGATAATTATTATATTAAAGATCTATTAGGACTTGATATTATAAATATAAAAGATAATAGTTTGTTTGGAAAACTAGAATATATATATAATACTGGAGCAAATGATGTTTATGAAGTGCTAACACAAGATAATAAAAAAGTATATTTACCAGCTATAAAGCAAGTCATAAAAAAAGTGGATATTAAGAATAAGAAGATTTTTGTAGATATAATGGAAGGATTAATATAATGAGATTTATTGTATTAACACTTTTTAAGGAAATGTTTGATGCTTTTGTAAATACTAGTATAATTAAAAGAGCAATAGAAAGAAATGTTGTTTCAATTGATGTGCTAGATATAAGAGAATTTACTAAAGATAAACATAAAAGAGTAGATTTTCCTCCTTATGGTGGAGGAAGTGGAATGATAATGTCTGCTCAGCCTTTGGGAGATGCGATAGATTATGCAATTTTTTCTTTAGAAAAATATAAAAAGAAAATAAAAATTATATATATGTCTCCGCGAGGAAAATTATTGAATTATAATATTTCTAAAAAATTATCACAAAATGATTGTAATTATATAATTATTTGTGGTCATTATGAGGGAATAGATGAAAGAATAATTGATGAATATAATGTAGAAGAAATTTCAATTGGAGATTATGTTCTAACTGGTGGAGAACTTGCATGTCAAGTTCTAATGGATAGTGTAATTCGTCTTATACCAGGGGTAATAAATCAAGAATCTTTATTTGAAGAGTCTCATACTAATGGATTATTAGAATATCCGCAGTATACAAAACCATATGAATTTAAGGGAAGAAAAGTTCCAGATATATTACTTTCTGGACATCATAAAATGATTGCTGATTATAGAAGACAAGAGTCTATTAGAATAACACGACAGCACAGACCAGATTTAATAAATAATGAAATAATTCCAAAAAAGGAGGGAAATTAGTAATGGATATAATAAATGCAATAGAAAATGAATATAAAAAAGAAGAAGTAGTACCGTTTAAAGTTGGTGATACAGTAGATGTACACATCAAAATTAAAGAAGGAAATAAAGAAAGAATACAGGTATTTACTGGTACTGTTATAAAACGTCAAAATAGTGGATTAAATGAAACATTCACAGTAAGAAAGATATCTTATGGTGTTGGCGTTGAAAAAACATTCCCAACTCATTCACCAAGAATTGCTAAAATCGAAGTAAAAAGAGTTGGTAAAGTTAGACGTGCTAAATTATATTACTTAAGAGATAGAGTAGGTAAAGCTGCTAAAACTAGAGAAAAAATAGAACAATAATAGTATATATAATAAGCTCCCAGTACTTTCAAATACCGGGAGTTTAAATATATATTATAAGTTGATATAAGGAGAATAATATGAGTGAGAGAAAAGTGGGATTAGATATTTTAAAAATATTTGCTATGATAATGGTATTATCTTTACATATTTTAGGACAAGGTGGCTTTTTATCAAGCAACAATTCTAATTTGATTGCGCCAGCACTATTATTAGAGACATTTTGTATAGTTGCAGTTAATTGTTATGTATTAATTACAGGATATTTTCAGGTAGATTTGAAGTTTAAATTTTCTAAAATTTTAAAATTATGGGTAAAAATATTCTTTTATTCATCTGCAATATATTTGATTTTACTTTTTTTAAATAAAACTCAATTTTCTTTGGTTGAATGTTTAGAATCTTTCTTTCCATTCTTTACTAAAAGATATTGGTTTATTAATTCATATATTCTTTTATATATACTTTCACCATTCATTAATAAATTTATAAGAGTATTAGAAAAAAAAGAATATGAAATGCTATTATTAATACTTTTTATATTTTTCTCAGTATTTTCTAGTTTTTTACCAGGAAATTTTAGTTTTGACTCTACAGGTGGATATGGAATTATATGGTTTATTGTTTTATATTTATTTGGTGCATATATAAAATTATATTGGAAAGATAATTACAATAATAATAAAAATTTATATATTTATTTATTAATTACAATTGGTAGTTTTTTAGTGTCACTATTTATAAAATATTTATCTGCTAAGTTTAATTTTTATGACTTTAGTACTAGTTTATTTGGGTATAATACATTTACAGTTTTTTTAGCTTCTATATTTTTATTCTTATATTTTAAAAATATAAATATAAAAAGTACGAAGATAAAAAAATGGGTTGGTAAAATTGTTCCTTTGACACTAGGAGTGTATGTGATCCACGAACAATCTGTATTAAGAAAAATTTTATATTTTGATATATTAAATTTAGATATTTGGTGGAATGATATATATCAAATGATAGTAATACCGATTTTTATTATTTTAGTTTTTTTTATATGCATTTTAATAGAAAAAATTACAATAAATACTTTTCAAAAATGGATTTTTAATATATTAGAAAAAATATATTTAAAAATGCCTCTAAAAAACAAAGATATAGCATAATGGCAATAATTATAAAATACAAATAGTTGCTAAATATGATAACATGTAGTAAAATAAATGTATGACAAAATAGGTTAAATTTTGATAAAAAAGGATGGATTATATGAAATATGGACTATTATATTATAAAGATACTGATAATATAGGGGACGACGTTCAAACGTATGCTCAAGAGAGATTTTTGCCACATGTTGATTATTTAGTAGATAGAGAAAATCTGGAGTTGTTTACGCCAAATCAAAAAGAAAAAGTAAAGGTTATTATGAATGCTTGGTATATTCATGATGTACTTAATTTTGACATTTCACCATATATAGAGCCTTTATATATTTCTATGTTTTTAAAAAGGATACCATATAAAGGTGGTATTACAATAGGAACAGATTATTTAAATAATAATGTTTTAGAGAGCTTAAAAAAATATGGACCTGTTGGAACAAGAGATGTTCATACTAAAAAGTATTGGATAGTTTAAATATACCTAATTATTTTTCGGGTTGTATGACTCTTACTATAAATAAGCTTCCAAATGTAAAAAAAGAAGATTATATAATAGTTGTTGGTCTTAAAGATCATGAAATTGAATATATTAAGAAAAAAAACGAATCGTAAAGTTATAAAGTTTGTACAAGATGTAGAGCGAGGAAGCTTTTCTAATGAGTCTTGGGATGAAAGAAGAAAAAGAGTTGAAGATGCTTTAAAATTATATCAAGGAGCTCATCTAGTTATTACTACAAAGCTTCATTGTTCATTACCTTGTCTTGCTCTTGGAACGCCAGTATTGCTTTTATATGATAATTCTTTTGCTGAAAATGAAGATCGCATAGGTACATATTTATCATATTTAAATTATGTAAAAAGAGAAGAATTTTTAAATACAGAAATAGATTTTGAAAATCCCAAAGAGAATTCTACTAAATATATAGAGCTTAGAGAAAAATTAGAAGAAAAATGTAAAGAATTTATAAATGCTGAAATTAAAGAAGAGCCTTTAATGGAAGTAGAAGAATATAATAATTGTATAAAAAGAAGTAGAGCAATGAGATCTTTACCATTAAGATTAGTTACTACATTACAAGAAACCTATGAAAAAGAGTGTGAAAAAAGTGCTAAAATGTATGATGAGATAAATGAGTTAAAATATTGGAAAGATCATTATGAGAAGTTATATAAAGAAACAAATGAAGTATTAAATAATACAGTAGATTTTAAATTGAAAAGATTTAAAAATAAAATTAAGTCTACATTTACAAGTAAAAAAAATAGAAAATTTAAAAATTAAGCAAATAATCAGAAAGGAGGATTAGTATGAATATAAATTGGTATCCAGGACATATGGTTAAAGCACAAAATGATATAAAAGCTGTTATAAAATTGATAGATATAGTTGTAGAAGTTTTAGATGCAAGAATACCACTTTCTAGTAAAAATCCAATAATAGATGATTTAGCTAAGGATAAGCATAAGATAGTAGTTTTAAATAAAAAAGACTTAGCAGATGATATAGAGACAAAAAAGTGGATAGAGTATTTTCAAAATAATTATACTACATGCATAGCTGTAAATTCTTCTAATCCTCAAGATATAAAGTTAATAGTAGATACTATAATTTTAAAAGGAAAGGAAGTTTATAACGATAAAATAAAAAATTTAAATTTTAATTATAACCCAATATATAGAGTTCTCATCGCTGGGATTCCTAATGTAGGAAAATCAACTATAATAAATAAAATAGCAAATAAAAATAGTGTGAATGTTTCTAATAAACCTGGTGTTACTAAAAAAAATCAATGGATAAGAGTTAATAAAAATATAGATTTGCTTGATACACCCGGCCTTTTGTGGCCGAAATTAGATGATAACAATGCAGGAATAAAACTTGCTTTAACAGGAAATATAAAAAAAGAAATTTTAGACTTAGAGTCAATAGCATGTTATGGAATTGAAATGCTACTTAAAACTGACAAGTATAAATCTATGTTTTTAGAAAAGTATAAAATTAATGACGAAGATATTGATTCTTTAGATTCATATGATATACTAGAGCTACTAGGAAGAAAAAGAGGATGTTTAATATCTGGTGGAAATGTAGATATGCAAAAAGCATCAAATGTATTTTTAGAAGATTTAAAATCAGGAAAAATTGGCAAGATAAGTCTAGAAAATGTATAATTTTTTAGGGAAGGATTTGTGAAAAATGGATAATAAAGAGTTTGTAAAAGATTTAACAAAAATGGAAGATGATTTTGCTAAGTGGTATACAGATATAGTACTTAAAGCAGAGTTAGTAGATTATGCACCTATTAAAGGATTTATGGTTATAAGACCATATGGTTATTCTATATGGGAAAATATACAAAATGTTCTGGATAAAAAATTTAAAGAGTTAGGACATAAAAATGCATATTTTCCATTACTTATACCAGAGTCATTGCTAAATAAAGAAAAAGAACATGTTGAAGGATTTGCACCTGAAGTTGCATGGGTAACACAAGGTGGAGAAAATGAGCTTCAAGAAAGACTTTGTATAAGACCAACATCTGAAACTATTATTTGTACTATGTATTCGAAATGGATAAGATCATATAGAGATTTACCATTAAAATACAATCAATGGGCAAATGTTGTAAGATGGGAAAAAACAACAAGACCATTTTTAAGAACAGCAGAATTTTTATGGCAAGAAGGTCATACAATTCATGCGACAGAACAAGAAGCTATAGAGGAGACTCTTACAATGCATAAAGTATATGCAGATTTTTGTAAAGAATATTTAGCAATTCCTGTTATAATGGGACAAAAGTCTGAAAAAGAAAAATTTGCTGGAGCACAAGCCACATATACAATTGAAGCAATGATGCATGATGGGAAAGCTTTACAATCTGGAACTTCGCACTATTTTGGAAATCACTTTGCTAAAGCTTTTGACATAAAATTTCAAAATAAAGAAGGAAAATTAGAGTATTGTTACCAAACTTCTTGGGGAATGACAACACGTATAATTGGTGGAATTATAATGGTTCACGGAGATGACAGAGGATTAAAATTACCTCCAAAAATAGCGCCAATTCAAGTTGTATTAGTTCCTATCGCTCAACAAAAAGAAAATGTTCTTGAAGTAGTTAAAAACTTACAAGAAAAGCTATCTAATAAATATAGTGTTGAACTTGATCAAAGAAGTGAGGTATCTCCAGGTTTTAAATTTAATTATTGGGAATTAAGAGGAGTTCCAGTAAGAATAGAGATTGGACCAAAAGATATAGCTAATAATCAGTGTATAGTATTTAGAAGAGATACATTAGAAAAAGAAATCGTTTCTTTAGATAAATTAGAAGAAAAAATAGAATTTTTAATGGAAGATATACAAAATAATATGTACGAGAATGCAAAGAAAAATTTTGAAAAACGTACATATGTTGCACATGATTTTGAAGAATATAAAAAGATATTTAAAGAAAATGAAGGATTTGCAAAAATTATGTGGTGTGGCGATAGAGAATGTGAAGATAAAATAAAAGAAGAAAATTCTACAACAATTAGGTGTATTCCATTTGAAGAAGATAAATTTCAAGATGTATGTTCTATATGTGGTAAAAAAGCAAAACATATGGTATACACAGCAAGACAATATTAGTATTATTAATAATTATAGAGTAAAAAAGAAGTATCATTTGATGCTTCTTTTGCCATTTAAGGAGGGATTGACAAATAGATACAATATATTTTTTATGGCTACAAATAATAGCAGAAATTAATTTAGATATGAATATTTATATTTATAATAAAATAATAGAAAAATATATTGAGCTTAAAAATATATTTTATATTAATAATATAGATATAAATATAGATAAAAATATAATTTCTTTATTAAAAAATGATAATATAAAGAAAATAGCAGAAAATATATATATCAGATTAAAAGCAAACAATAAAATTATTATTACAATATTAGATAAAGAATATCCTAGAAAATTTTTAAATAAGTCTAACAATGTTCCATTTTGTATTATATGTGATAGAAAAATTAACTTAAATACTAAAAATATATATTTTTATTTTAATGAATATTTCTCTAAATATGGTAGAAAAGTATTAACTTATTTTATTAAAAATTTTAAATCTAATAATTGTAATGTTTTTTCAAAATATGTAGATGATAACAATATTTGTTTGAATGTAAAATATATAAACTTAACAGATATTGAAAATTTTGATTTAAAAAAAGAAAATAATATTTATGTTAGCAAGATATATACAAATATATTTTTTAAAATTATAGATTTTTTAATAATAATAGAAGCAAAATATGAAGAAGATATAGTTAAGCTCGTAGATATTTTTTTAGAAAATAATAAAGATATATATGTAGTACCGTCTAATATTTTTAGTAAAAATAGCTATTTCTCAAATTACTTAATAAAGCAAGGTGCGGATATTTTGCTTAATAAACAAGACATAAAATTTATTACATCTAAAAAAATAATTTATTGACTTTTTTTTTTGTTCATTATATAATTTATTGTGTAAATGAGGAGAGGTATATGGATAATAAGGACTTAGAAAAAGTTGGCAAAGGTACTCAAGAAATTGAAGATTCTAATATAAATGAAAATATGCGTAAAGGTACTGCTAAGAAGAAAAGAAAAACATTAGATAATATAATTTCTGTAATTATATTGATTGTGTGTATATGTGGGCTTATATATTCAGGTAGAATGCTTTATACATGGATTATGAATAATGTAGAAAGTAATAAAGTAATGAATGATGTAAATGATATTGCAGGTGTATCGGATGTAAAAGAAGATGAAAATCCAGGTGCAGAATTTGGGTTAGATTTTGAGGCTTTGCTTGCATATAATTCGGATATAGTTGGATGGATAAGAATCCCTAATACATCAATAAGTTATGCTTTAGTTCAAGCAGATGATAATAATAAATATTTAAGGCACTCTTTAGATTTAACATGGAATGAATTTGGATGGCCTTTTTTAGATTATAAAAATTCTCCAGATTTTACAGATAGAAATACAGTAATTTATGGGCACAATATAGTAAGTGGATTAATGTTTGCAGATTTAACTAATATTTATAATGGCTCTTTAGGAAACGATGTAGAGATAGACATATACAGAAAAGATTATAGATTATTGACATATAAAGTTTTCTCAGCATATGTATACGACCCAGAAATGTATTATTTAACAACTAATTTTACAAACGATGAACAATATAGTACATATTTAAATACTATGTCAGCAAGAAGTGCCATAAACTTTAACCAAACAGTTGGTGTGGATGATACAATTATAACTTTACAGACATGTACTTCTGACACAAAAAGAAGAATTATAGTACATGCAAAATTAATTTCTAATGTTGAAATGCCTAGATAATAATTTAAAAAGTGCATATCTAAAATCGGTATGTACTTTTTTTGAAAAAAAAGTCGTATTTTATTTACAAAAAGATTATATTGTTATATAATTTTTCCCTGCGCAAATAGAGGGGAGATGAAGCCTTTGCAGAGATTGCAATTTGATTTAGGGGAACAAATCTCAAGAAAAGAATATTTAAAAAGAAAAAGAAAAAGTTCTAAACTTCTAAGAAAAAGAAGTAAGATAACATATATTTTAATAGCTATATTTATAGCTCTTGCAATTTATATAGTTGTACAAGTTTGTATATACAGAAAATATAATAATTTTAAATATACAGTAGGTGAAGGAGTAACAAGTCAAGCTATATATAGTATTTATTTTGTAACAGAAGGCTATACATATGATCCTATATATTCTGTAAGTACAATACTTTCATCTGGAAAAAACGAAGAAAGTATACTTCCGTCAAGTGATATACAACAAATTTCAGTTACAGAAGAATGTTTATATGGATTAAGAAATGGAGTTGTATGTAAAATTACAAGAGATAATTATCAAATAGAAGAATTAGTTACAGATAATGTAGAAAAATATATAGTAAATAATGGATATATATTTTATATAACTTCGGATGAAAAAAGATTGAAAGCATATAATTTATCTACAAAAGAAACAATATCTTTTGATATTATAAATGTACAACAAATTTTGGCAGATGATGAAAATGTATATGGAATAACTCATGATACATCAGAGAAAGCTATATATAGATTTGATTATAATGGACAAGGTAAGACTAAGATTACCAATGATGAGAAGGTATCATATGCAATACTTGATAATAAGACAATATATTTTGTAAATAAGAGTGATGAAAATAAAATATATAGAGTAAGTTCCGAAGGAAATGATGTTACAAAAGTTGCAGATATAAAAACAGTGGCAGATAGAGGACAAGTTGAAGAGTCAAATGGTAAAAAATATATGTTCATTAAAGATGATAGATTATATTATATAAATACTGATGATGAAGATGCATTATGGTGTTATGACTTAAAAAATGGGGAAAATAAAAGGATAATATCTGCATCTATTGAAATATTACAAAATATAGATAATACAGTTTTTTATAAGATAGATAAAGAAATGGGAGTTTATTTATATAATTATGATACTAGCTTTATGTCTTTGGTAACGAAAAGAAGAGTAAAGGAATTTGTAATAGATAACTATGCTCAAATTCCTACAGATGTAAAGATAAATAATAATTATAACATCTAATTGTTGTAAAAAAAACGTAATTGTTTTGTAATATACAAAATAATATTTATATAAATTTAATATTTAATTGATACTTTTTATTATTTGTTATATAATTTAATCAGATAAGAGGGGGGAATGCATATGAAAAGAAAATTCAATATGATATTTGGAGCTGTATTTTTATGTATGGCAGTTATATCACAGGTTCTTGCTGTTACGTATGCTCCTAACAAGAATGAAAATATAATAAAGGATAATATATCTACATTAGATAAGGTATTTACACAAGAAGATATAGACAAAGTATTAGAAATATATAAATCAAATCTTGATGTTACAGATGAAGAATTAGAAATGTATGATTTAGATAAAAATGGTATAATAAATTCATTAGATGCGTCATTGATGTATGATTATGCAGTAAGAAATTAATCAATAATTTTTAGAGATAACCAAATTTATGGTTATCTCTTTTTATTTTTGTAAATTTCTTGAATTTATAGGCTTTTTGTAATATAATATGCTTGTAATATGCCTTTTAAGGGATGGAGATTATGAAAAAAGTAAAGTTAATATATAACTCTGGAGCAGGACAGAGTAAGTTTACATATTTTTTAGATACAATAATAGAAAAATTTGTAGAAAATGATATAGAAGTATCTATCTACAGAACTAATCAAAATACTAATTTAGAAGAATTTTTAAAAGATGCAAATAATGAAAATTTATATGGCATTATAGTAGCTGGTGGAGATGGAACTATAAATAGAGTAGTAAATATTATGATGAACTATGAAATAAAAGTTCCACTTGGAATAATACCTGCAGGTACATCAAATGATTTTGCAAAACATATTAATATGCCTAATAATTTTTCAGATTGTATAGAAAAAATATTAAAAAATAATGTAAAACCTGTTGATGTTGGAAAAGCTAATGATAAGTATTTTATTAATGTATGTTCTGCAGGACTTTTTACTAATTCTTCGCAAAAAGCAGATAAAAATCTAAAAGAGGCTGTTGGTAAGCTTTCCTATTTTATAACTGGTGCTAAAGAATTATTTAAGTTTAGACCATTTAGTGTAAAAATAGAAACAGACGATGAAATATTTATAGAGAATATAAATTTATTTTTAATATTTAATGGAAGTAGTGTTGGAGGTATGACATACTTTACATCGGACTCTAGCATACAAGATGGTTTGCTTGATTTGGTAATAATAAAAAACTGTAATCTTCATGAGCTTGGAGGATTAGTTGCCAAAGTTATGGCAGGACATAAATTAGAAGATAAAAATATAATATATAAAAAGACTAAAAATATAAAGATAGAAAAGATGAAAGGAAACTGTGACAAACCAGATGTTGATGGAGATGAAGGACCAGATTTTCCATTAACAGTTACATGTGTTGAAGGTGCTATTAATATGTTCTTATAAAATGGAGGTGAGAATTTGTGATAGGTATAAAAAAGATAAAAAAAGTTATGTTAGATACTGAAAAAATCTTAGGAAAATATGCATGTAAATCAAAAGATGCTATAAGAGAGTATCCACAAGACGAAGATATTAGACTTGAGTATGCACGTGATGTGGATAAGATTATACATTCATCTTGTTATACAAGGTATATGTCTAAAACACAAGTTTTTGTTGATCCTATAAATGATAATATATCTACACGAATGACTCACGTTCAATATGTATCTAAAGCTGCAAGGACTATAGCAAGAGCATTAAAGTTAAATGAAGATTTATGTGAAGCTATTGCTTTAGGACATGATGTAGGACATACACCATATGGGCATTTTGGTGAGAGAGTTTTAAATAAGCTTTCTAAAAATTATAATGATGGAAAATGCTTTGCACATAATTTAAATAGTGTAAGAGTATTTACTATACTTGAGAAAAAAGGAGAAAGTACAAATCTTACTTTACAGGTTTTAGATGGAATAATGTGTCATAATGGCGAGTTTATACAAGAAAAATATACACCAAATAGAAATAAGAACTTTGATACTTTAAAGAAAGAATATGAAGAGTGCTTAAAAGATGAAAAAAATATAAAACGACTGGTACCTATGACTCTTGAGGGATGTGTTGTTAGAATATCAGATATTATTGGATATATAGGAAAAGATATTGATGATGCTAATCGACTCGGGGTTTTTAACAAAGAATTATTACCAGAAAATGTAAAGAAATATTTAGGTACAGAAAATACACAAATTATGAATAGTATTATAATTGACGTTATAAAAAATAGTTATAACAAGCCATATATATCAATGTCAAAGGAAGTATATGATGCTGTAGTTGAACTTAAAAAATTTAATTACGACAATATTTATGAGGATGCTATAACGCCTAAAGATAGTAAAAGATATACAAGTACAATAGAGACACTTTATGGTATATATAGTAGAGCATTAGAACTAAATGATTATGATAATGATATATATAAAGTATTTTTACATAGTATGAGTGATGAGTATAAAAAAAATACAACTGATTCACAAAAAATAATAGATTATATTTCTGGTATGACAGATAATTTTTTACAAAGACAATATGAAAAGTATAAATAAAGGAGAAGTATTATGTATAATAAAGAAATAGATAAAAAATGGCAAAAAGTATGGGAAGAGAAAAATTGTTTTCATGCTACAAATGATAGTGATAAAGAAAAATTTTACGCTTTAATTGAATTTCCATATCCTTCAGGTGCAGGGTTACATGTAGGGCATGTTAGAGCATTTATGGGAATGGAAGTTTTAAGTAGAAAAAAGAGAATGGAAGGAAAAAATGTATTATTTCCAATAGGGTTTGATGCTTTTGGATTGCCTACAGAAAATTATGCTATAAAAACAGGTATTCATCCAAGAGTAGTTACAGACAATAACATTGCTACATTTACAAAACAGTTAAAATCTGTAGGATTTTCATTTGATTGGGATAGAGTAATAGATACAACAGATCCTAATTATTATAAATGGACACAATGGATATTTTTAAAATTATTTGAACATGGTCTTGCATATAAAGATAAAACATATGTAAATTATTGTCCTAAATGTAGAGTAATACTTGCAAATGAAGAATCTCAAGGTGGAGTTTGTGATAGATGTGATAGTCAAATAGTTCAAATGGAAAAAGAAGTTTGGATGTTAAAAATAACAGATTATGCAGATAAGTTGCTTGAAGGGTTAGATGAAGTTAATTTTCCACCAAGAGTAAGACATGAACAAGAAAATTGGATAGGTAGATCTTATGGTGCAGAAATTAACTTTAAACTTAATAATAAAGAAGACATATTAACTGTATATACAACAAGACCGGATACTGTATTTGGAGTTACATATATGGCAATTGCTCCAGAGCATCCATTACTTGAAAAATATAAAGATGAAATAAAAAATTATGATGAAATATTAAAATATAAAGAGGAAGCAACTAAAAAGTCTGAATTTGAAAGGGTTGAGTTATCTAAAAATAAAACAGGTGTAAAAGTATATGGACTTGAAGTGTTAAATCCAGTAAGTGGTAAGGTTGTACCATTATGGGTTACTGATTATGTTATGATGGGATATGGTACTGGTGCCATAATGGCAGTACCTGCACATGATACAAGAGACTATGATTTTGCTAAAAAATTTAATATAGATATGATACAAGTTGTTGCAAATTCAAAAGGTGAGGAAGTATCTTTAGAAGATGGTGCATATACAGATATAGAAGATGGAGTAATAATTAATTCAGACTTTATTAATGGAATGAGTGTAGAAGATGCAAAAGCTAAAATGATAAAATACTTAGAAGATAATAAAATAGGACATAGTAAGAAAAATTATCATATGAAAGATTGGGCTTTTGCAAGACAAAGATATTGGGGAGAGCCTGTACCTATTGTAAAATGTGAAAAATGTGGACTTGTACCATTAGATGAAAAAGATTTACCTTTAACATTACCAGATGTAGAAGATTTTGTACCTGGTGAAGATGGAGAGTCACCTCTTGCAAAAGTTGATTCTTGGGTAAATACAACTTGTCCAAAATGTGGAGGACCTGCAAAAAGAGAAACTGATACAATGCCACAATGGGCTGGATCATCTTGGTATTTCTTAAGATATATGGATCCTAAAAATAATGATGCTTTAGCATCTAAAGAAGCTTTAAATTATTGGAAGAGTGTAGACTGCTATAATGGTGGTATGGAGCATGTAACTAGACACTTAATTTATTCAAGATTTTGGCATAGATTTTTATATGATATAGGTGTTGTACCTACTAAAGAACCATATAATAAAAGAACAACACAAGGATTAATTTTAGGACCAGATGGAGATAAGATGTCAAAATCAAAGGGAAATGTAGTTAATCCAGATGATATAGTAAAACAATATGGAGCAGACACTTTAAGAACATATATATTGTTTATTGGAGATTATGGAATGTCAGCACCTTGGTCAGAAAATGGAGTAAAAGGTGCAAAGAAATTCTTAGATAGAATAATGAGATTAGAAACTTTAGCAACAGATGAGGATATAACATCTAAAGAATTAGATAGGGAAGTAAATTTTGTAATAAAAAAGGTTTCACAAGATTATGAAGATATGAAATATAATACTGCAATAGCAGCAATGATGAGCTATGTAAATGTATTATATAAGCAAGAAAAGGTAAGTAAAAAATATATTAAGCCTTTATTACAAATTTTAAATCCAGTAGCTCCTCATGTTACAGAAGAATTATGGGAAAAATTAAATTTAGGTGGTTATATTTTTGAAAGTAAGTGGCCTACATATGATGAAAGCAAAATAGTGTCAGATGAGATAGAAATACCAGTACAAATTAATGGAACTGTAAGATATAGAATAAATATACCTGCACAAAGTGATGAAAAAGAAATAGAAAAGATTGCTTTAGAAGCAGATGCATTAAAAAATTATATGACAGGAAAAGAAATAAAGAAAGTTATTGTTATAAAATCTAAGATAGTAAACATAGTTTTAGGATAATAAAGGTGTGATAAAAATGGATTTTTTTATACAATATAAAGATATATTAATTGAGATATTAAAGGCAGCTATAATAGCTATAGCTGCAATACTCATATACAAGCTTTTAATACGAGATAAAAACTCTAAGAAAGTTAGAAAACAAGCGTATACAGATGAACTTACAGGAAAAGGAAATAGATATTTATTTTATGCAGATTTAGATAAGTTAATAGATCAAGATAAAAATATAGCTGTAGGATTTATGGATTTAGATGGATTTAAACAGGTAAATGATACACTAGGCCATGATATAGGAGACGAGCTATTAAAGGCAATGTCTTTAAAATTTGATGAAGCATTACCTCAAAATGCTAAAGCATATAGACTTGGTGGAGATGAGTTTGCCATTATAATTGAAAAAATTAATACAAAAGAAGAAGTAATATTAATTTTAGAAAGTTTAAAAAATATAATGAATAAACCTGCGGTAATAGAAAATAATACAATATCTATAGAGTATAGTCTAGGTGTAGTTTTAGCAATAGATGAGAGATATTCTAGAAAAGATTTAATAAATTATGCAGATAATGCTATGTACTATATAAAAGAGCATGGTGGAAATGATTATTATTTTCATAATGACAGTCTAAAAGCTAAACTAGATAATAATGTAAAAATGGAAAAAGACTTAAAAAAAGCTTATGATAATAATGAATTTGGAATAAATTTGCAACCTAGAATAAATGTTGAAGACACATCTAAAATTGGATTTGAAGCTTTACTTAATTGGAATCATCCTGTACTTGGTAATTTAGATGCTGCATATTTTATTACACAAGCTGAAACTATGGGACTTACTATGAAATTAGATGAGTATGTTTTAAAAACAGTATGTGAAAAAATAATGGAGTTTAAAAATAAGGGATATAGCAATGTACAAATTGCTGTAAATATTTCAAACAAGACAGCTTTAAAAAAAGAATTTGTAGATACAATTTGCAATATTATAACATCTTATGATTTACCAAAGAATAGTTTACAAATCGAAATGACAGGAAGCATTGAAACTTCTAAGCTTGAAGCGTATAAATTAATGTTTGAAAGATTAAAGCAGATAGACGTAGATATAATTATAAATAATTTTGATATTAAGCAAGAATCATTGGAGCTATTTAAAGAATTACCAATAGATGAGGTAAAAATAAGTTCTAGTATATTATCTAGTGAGATAATAAATGATAAAGTGTTTCTTGATTTAATAGTACTTTGTAAAGATTTAGGATATAAAGTTATAGTTGGAAAAATAAATGATGATATTAAACTTGTAAAAGCTATTACAGATGGCGCAGATAAGATTCAAGGAGATTTCTTATTTAAGAAAATGGATGAAAGTTTAGCTGAAGAAGTATTAATTAACTATGGAACGTATAGATTACGTATAGATGAAATAATTATTAATGCTAAAAAAATATTATAGCAAATATAGAAAAAAACTGTTGACAAATATTATAAGATACGTTATAATAGTACTTGTCAGCAGATAAATGGGCGCTTAGCTCAGTTGGGAGAGCATCTGCCTTACAAGCAGGGGGTCACAGGTTCGAGCCCTGTAGTGCCCACCATTTATTTGTTTATGGCCTGGTAGTTCAGTTGGTTAGAACGCTAGCCTGTCACGCTAGAGGTCGTGGGTTCGAGCCCCATTCAGGTCGCCACTTTTTTTTTATCTTTTTGAGGTCAGATAGCTCAGTCGGTAGAGCAGGGGACTGAAAATCCCCGTGTCGGGGGTTCGATTCCCTCTCTGACCACCAAATGCTATACTAATGTTAATCTTTCGTGTTTATATATAATCTAATTTAACTCTCTTTAATATAAAGAGAGTTTTTTTATATAGAAAATAAATTTTACATATTTAAAGAATTTTTTCTTTTTTCATTAATTGACAAATTAGTTGTAATAGTATATCATAATAGTGTCAATAAGGAGATCAACCATGGAAATTAAAATTTGGAATTTAGTAAAATTAATATATATTAATCGGTTATAAAACTATATAATATGATGTTTTTTTCATATCTATATAGTTTTTTTGTATTTAAGGAGGAGAAAGATGAGAGATATTAAGATTTTTGCATGTCCTAGTGCTGAAAATTTTACAGACGAAATATGTGAATATTTAGGACTAAAAAAGGGACGTATGAAAGTATTGAAATTTAAAAATGATAATACTTTTGTTCAAATTTTAGAGACAGTAAGAGATAAAGATGTATATATCGTCCAAACTACAAAACCACCTGTAAATGAGAGAGTAATGGAACTTTTAATTGCTATAGAAGCTTTAAAGCGTGCCTCTGCTGGAAGAATAAATGTAGTACTTCCATATTATTTATATTCAAGATCAGATAAAAAAGATCAGCCAAGAGTGCCAGTAACAGCAAAACTTATAGCAAAGCTTTTAGAGGCGGCAGGAACTACAAGAGTTATAACTTGTGACTTGCACAATCCTGCAATTCAAGCTTATTTTGATATTAATTGTGATAGAATTTCTGCACAAAATCTATTACAAGAATATTTTTCAAAGAAGAATTTAAAAGATATGGTTGTTGTTGCAACAGATGCAGGAAGTTCAAAAAAAGCATATAAATATTCTGAATATTTTAATTGTCCTATAGCTCTTATAGATAAGAGAAGAAATGGTAATGATGATAATGCGATTGCTTCAACAGTAATAGGTGAGGTAAGTGGAAAACAGTGTATTATATTTGATGATGAGATTGATACAGCAGGTTCTATTATAGAGACAGCAAGAATTTTAGAAGAGCATGGAGCAAAAGAAATTTATGCTGGGTGTACTCATGGAATATTATCTGCTAATGCTACAGAAAGAATAAGAAAATCTCCAATTAAAGAGCTAGTTATTACTAATACTGTGCCACTTCCTAAAGAAAAGCAAATAGAAAAAATAAAGGTATTATCTATTGCACCACTTTTTGGTGAGACAATAAAAAGAATAAATGAGGGAAGACCTTTAGGAGAGATACTAAGATAGGAGGAAAATATGGAAGAGATAAAGATAAATAGAATATATAAACATTATAAGGGAGATATGTATTTGATAGAAGACATTGGATATAATTCTGAAAATGGTGAGAAAATGGTAATTTATAGATCATTATATGGAGATGGAAAACTATGGATTAGACCATATAGTATGTTTTTTGATGAGGTAAATAAAAATGGTCAAAAATATAGATTTGAATTACAAGATATAAAAAGTAAAAGGTAAAAAGTTTGGAGCAGTCCAAACTTTTTTATATTCTTCTTACAAAAATGTAAGAAAAGTCTTTACTATTATATGGTATAATATATGCGGAGGAAAAAATATGAGTAAAATATTAATTGTGGAAGATGATAAAAAATTAAGAGAAGAGTTAGGTATATTTTTAAAGAAAAATGGATATGAGATAGAAATATTAGAGAAATTTGAAGATACAATAAATGATATATTAAAGATAAAGGCAGATTTAATTCTTTTAGATATTAATTTGCCAAATTTGGATGGTGAATATATTTGTAAAGAACTAAGAAAAGTATCAAATGTACCCGTTATAATTATAACAAGTAGGGAAAGTGAAATAGATGAGATTATTTCTTTAAATTATGGTGCAGATCAATATGTTACAAAACCTTTTAATATACATATATTGCTTGCTAAAATTGCTAGCCTATTAAGAAGAACAAAAGATTTGAGTTACGTACAAGATAAAATTGATTGTAAAAAATTTATACTTAATACTTCTCAAAGTAAAATAGAAAAAGACGATGTACAGATAGAGCTTACTAAAAATGAATTAAAAATATTACATTTTTTAGTATTAAATAGAGGAAGGATTGTATCAAGAGATAAGATAATGAACTATTTATGGGATAGTGAGAGTTTTGTAGATGAAAATACTCTATCTGTTAATATAAAAAGGCTAAGAGATAAAATGGAAGAGATAAATCTTAAAAGCTTAATTGAGACAAAAAGAGGACAGGGGTATATATTAAAATGAGTTTTTTAAATTTCCTTAAAGAAAAAGTTTCATATTTAGTAAGTATTATTTTTTTACAAATTACAATAGCAATTTTTTTGATGCCATATAATGTTAATAAAGTTATAATAATGTATATTATATTTGTTCCTATTATAATAACTATGTTAATGTTTTTTTTAGAATATAATAAAAAGAAAAATTTTTATAATAGTGTAGATTCTAAGTTAAGTGAGCTAAATGAGAAATATTTATTATCTGAGGTTATAGATGTACCATCATTTTTAGAAGCAGAAAAATTAGAAGAGTATATAAGTGAGCTTGGAATATCTATGATTGAAAATGTTAATAAATATAAGTTTTCGCAAAATGAGTATAAAGAGTATATAGAAATGTGGATTCATGAAATTAAAATACCAATTTCTGTAGTTAAACTTATAATAGAAAATAATAGAAATGAAGTAACAAAAAGTATTGAAGAAGAAATAGATAAAATAGAGAACTTTATAGAACAAGCACTATATTATGCAAGAAGTAGCAATGTGGAAAAAGATTATAGCATTAAAAAAGTTTCACTAAAAGATATGGTAAATATATCTATCAAAAGAAATAAAAATGTTTTAATACAAAGTGATATAAATATAAATGTTCATGACTTAGATAATATAGTTTATACAGATAGTAAATGGATTATTTTTATAATAAATCAAATTATTCAAAATTGTATTAAATATAGTAAAGATATAAATAGACAAATAGAAATATATAGTAAAGAATTAAAACAAAGAGTAGAACTTTATATAATTGATAATGGTATAGGAATAGATATCTCAGATTTACCTAGAGTTTTTGATAAAGGTTTTACTGGAAAAAATGGAAGAATTATATCTAAAAAATCTACTGGAATTGGTCTGTATCTTTGTAAAAAACTTTGTGATAAATTAGGAATTGATATAGAAATTACATCAAAGATTAATGAAAATACATGTGTTACATTAAAATTTCCGAAAGGTACACATTTAAGCTTATAAATTATATTACAAAAATGTAAGATAGGTGTAAGGATAATCGATAGCGAGTAAGAGTATATAGTTGTAGAATATATTTAAAGGAAGGAGTAAAATTTATGGAAAATGTATTAGAAGTAAAAAATATAGAAAAATACTATGGAAATAAATCTAATTTAACTAAAGCTGTAGATAATATTAGCTTTAATGTTAAAAAAGGTGAATTTATAGGTATAATGGGAGCAAGTGGAAGTGGTAAGACTACTCTTTTAAATTGTATTTCTACAATAGATAAGGTTACATCTGGAAAAATAAATGTAGATGGAAAAGATGTTACAAGACTTAAAGGCACAGCATTAAATAAATTCAGAAGAGAAGAGCTTGGTTTTATATTTCAAGATTTTAATTTACTTGACACACTAACTGTGTATGAAAACATTGCACTTGCTCTTACTATTCAAAGAGAAAAGCCAGATATTATAGATAAAAAGGTAAGAGAAATTGCAAAAAAGCTTGAAATATCAGAAGTATTAGATAAATATCCATATCAAATATCTGGTGGACAAAAACAAAGATGTGCAGCAGCTAGAGCAGTTATAACAAGTCCAAGTTTAGTTTTGGCAGATGAACCAACAGGAGCACTGGATTCAAAATCAGCAAGACAACTTCTTGAAATATTTGAAAAGTTAAATAAAGAGCTAAATACAACAATTCTTGTTGTTACTCATGATGCTTTTACAGCAAGCTATGCAAATAGAATTTTATTTATAAAAGACGGGAAGTTATTTAATGAGATTATAAAAGGAGATGATTCAAGAAAAGAGTTCTTTGAGAAGATAATTGATGTTCAAACTCTTCTTGGAGGTGAACTAAATGATGTTATTTAAGCTATCTTTAAAAAATATTAAAAAAAGCTTTAAAGATTATGCAATTTATTTTATGACTTTAATACTTGGAGTTACAATATTTTATATGTTTAATTCTATTGAAAGTCAAGAAGCTATGATGCAAGTAAATCAGTCTCAAAAAATGATCATAGAGCTTATGACTCAACTTATAGGATTTGTATCTGGCTTTGTTGCTATAATACTTGCTTTTTTAATAATATATGCAAATAATTTCTTGATTAAAAGAAGAAAAAAAGAATTTGGTATTTATATGACTTTAGGTATGGGAAAGAGGCAAATATCTAAAATTTTGTTATTTGAAACAATTTTAATCGGAATTATATCTCTAGGGATAGGACTTGTAATAGGAATATTTGGCTCACAACTTATGTCTATTTTGGTATCAAAATTATTTGAGGTAGATATGACAGAATTTCAGTTTATTTTTTCAAAAGATGCTTTTGTTAAAACTTGTATTTATTTTGCTCTAATGTATTTTGCAGTTATGATATTTAATACTATATCAGTGTCAAGATATAAATTAATTGACCTTTTAAATGCAGCTAAGAAAAATGAAAAAGTAATTATAAAAAATCCAATTATTTGTACCATTATATTTTTGTTATCTTGTGGAGTGCTTGGATATGCATATTATATAGTAAGTGCAAAGGCATATACTTTAACAAGTTTTTCAAAAATTTGGCCTATACTTGTTATGGGAACAGTAGCAACACTTTTACTATTTTGGTCTTTATCTGGACTTATGATAAAATTGATACAGTTTAGAAAAAAGACATATTTAAAAGATGCTAATATGTTTGTTTTAAGGCAAATTAATAATAAAATTAATACAACTGTTGTAAGCATGACTATAATATGTTTAATGTTATTTATAACAATAACAATACTTTCAACTGCTTTATCAATAAAAAATACAATGACAAGAGAATTAGTTGAAATGACACCAGTAGATATTAATCTATATAAAACAGCTAGTCTTCCAGAAAGGTATGTAAATAGATATGGAGAAGAAATAGTATATACGAAAGAACAAATAGAAGACTCGCAAGAATCTGTGCAATATACATTAGAAAATGCGGGATTAGACATGAATTTACTTAAAGATGTTGTTGAGATTTCTACTTATACAAGTCCAAATCTAACTTGGGAGACATATTTAAAAGATGTTTTTGATGAGGTAAAAGCTCAGTTTCCGGGTCTTGCGTATGGTACGCCAGAATTAATTGTTAAAGAGTCAGAATATAATAAGGTAGCAAAGTTATATGGACTTGAGGAATTTCATTTAAATGATAATGAATATGTAATGCTTTGTGATTTTGATAATATGGTAAATATACGAAATAAAGAGTTACAAATAGATGGAATTATAACTTTATGTGGAAAGGAATATACACCCAAATACAAAGAATGTAAAAGCGGATATATTATGATGTCTACATCACATACAAATACAGGAATAATACTTGTTCCTGATAGTTGTCCTTTAACTAAAGATATGCAAGAGCAACAAATACTTATTGCAAACTATAATGCAACTACTGACGAACAAAAACAAGAAATAGAAAATTTATTTGCAAGTGATGATTCAATTTTGATACAAAACTTAGATAAAAACGGAATTGACCTTGAAGGTGCTACAAGAATATCTATTTATGATGGAAGTGTGGGAATTGCAACAATAATTGTGTTTTTGGCAATTTATTTAGGCATAATATTTTTAATATCAAGTTCTGCTGTTCTTGCATTAAAGCAACTTACAGAAAGTTCAGATAATAAGCTTAGATATTCTATTTTAAGAAAAATAGGTGCAGATGATAAAATGATTAATCACTCATTGTTTTTACAAATAGGAATATTCTTTGCTTTTCCAATTGTTATAGCTATAATACATTCGATATTTGGTATACAATTTGCTTTATCTACAATGTCTGGTATTGCTGATGCAGCAGATCTTTTACCATCAATAATAGCAACTGTAGTAATCATAGGCTTTATATATGGAATATATTTTCTTGCAACATATTTTGAAAGTAAAAATATAATAAAAGAAAATATTTAATAAAAAAGGATATATAATAGAGAGATTATATATCCTTTATTTTGTCATAATTATAAATAATATTTACTTTTTTATTGTTAATGTAAAATAAAAATGTTATTATATTAGTATAAATTAAAAAAGGAGAGTTATATGAAAAATAAATCAAATATATTATGGGGAATTGTATTAATTGTAATTGGAATAATATGGGGAATAAATTCACTTGGAATAGTACATATAAACATATTTTTCAAGGGATGGTGGACTCTATTTATAATAGTTCCAAGTATTATTGGAATTATAAAGAATGTAAGAGAGTTTTCAAATTATGTATGGTTATTATTAGGAGTAGTATTATTACTTTGCACAAGGGGAATATTATCGTTTGAGTTAATAAGAAAACTTTTATTACCTGCCATTTTGGTAATTGTTGGTATTAGTTTTATTTTTAAAAATATAACAAGTGAAAAAATAAGTAAAAAGATGAAAAATATTGATACTGATGGAATGGAAATATATGTAGCAAGTTTTTCTGAAAATAAGGTAAAACTTGTTGGTGACGAATTTAAAAATGCAAATTTAGATTCAACATTTGGAAATATTAAGTTTGATATTTCACAGTGTAATATTGACGAAGATAAAATAATAAAAGCAAGTGCAATATTTGCGGGTGTTGAAATAATAGTACCACAAAATGTAAATGTAAGAGTTAAATCGACAAATATTTTTGGTGGAACATCTAATAAAATTAAAGATAATAAAAGTGACGAAAAACATACTGTATACATAGAAAGTTTTGCAATGTTTGGAGGTGTTACTATACGATGAATACTACACAAAAAATAATAAAAGGACTTGCTATTGCACTTGCTGTATTTATAATATTTAATATATTAATTGCAATAATATCTTTTGTTGGAGCAATTTCTGGGATTACATATATTTCTAATTTGATAGCACCCCAAGATACCATAAACATTAATTATGATGAAGTATTTGATATAAATAAAGTAAAGAGACTTGAAATAGAGTCAGGTATAGCAAATGTTAATATAATACAATCAGATATTTTAAGAGTAGAAGCCTTAAATGTAACAGATAGATTCTCTTGTAATATACAAGGAGATAAGTTAGTAATAAAAGAAGAGGATAAAAAATTTTTAAATTTTGGAGAGAATAGTCAAGAAGAGACAGTAATAAACTTATATATTCCAGAAGGTACAACATTTAATGATGTGGAGTTAGAGCTTGGCGTTGGAAATTGTAATGTAGAGTATATATCTTCAAATAATGTAGATATAACTTCAGAAGTTGGAAACACTAAAATAGAATATTTAGCATCTTTAAACAAATGTGATATAGAACTTGGTATTGGAGAATTTGAGATAGTAGAATCTAAAATTAATAATTTGGAGTTTGAATCTGGTATGGGAAATTATATATTAAATTCAAGCATAAGTGGAGTAGCAAAAATAGAAAGTGGAATAGGAAATGGAAAGATCAATCTTAGTGATTTTGATATTAATAATAGTAAAATAAGAATAGAAAAAGGTATTGGAAATGTTAAAGTTAACCAACAAGAATTTGTAAATAATCAGACATATGGAAATGGTAAAAATAATATAGATATTAAAGGTGGAATGGGAAATATAGATATCACTGTAAATGAATAAAAACTGGTTTTGCCAGTTTTTTTCATTGAAAAAAATTCTTTATATGATATAATTAATTTAACTGAGCTAGTAAGAATAACTTTATAGCAAAGTAATTTATTTGTTTATTCTAATACCAAAATAAAATTGAGGTAAAAGTAAAGGGGGAAAGATGGATACAAGAGTTGCTATAATTGGAATAATACTTGAAAAAAAGGATAATGTAGATAAACTAAATTCTATTTTACATGATTATTCAAATAGGATTATAGGAAGAATGGGAATGCCATATCCTAAAAGAGCTATAAATATTATTACAATTATAATTGATGCTCCACAAGATGAGATAAATACATTATCTGGTAAAATTGGAAAATTATCTGGAATAACAAGTAAAGTTATGTATTCAAATGTTTAAAGATATTCATATTAGCCGTCTTATAAAAAGAGAGGTAAAGAATATGGAAGAGATTATCAATAAAAAAATATCAAGTTTTTCTAAAATTACAGATATAGTTCAAACTATCTTAATTTTTCTTATTGCACTTTTAGTTCCAACATTTTTAGGTGAATTAATTACTAATGTATTTGGAGCACAAAGTGTAATAGCAAAAAACTCACAAATAATAATAGGCTCAATTGTAAATACTGCTTTAATTATGACAGCTATTAATTTAAATGGTTGGGCAAAAATTTTGGGTGTTGTTACAATGCCAAGTATTTCTACAATTTTAAGTGGTTATGTATTTGGTAGTGCATCAACATATATGGTGTATATGATACCTGCTATATGGATAGGAAATTTTATATTAGTATATTTATACAAATTACTATTATTAGATAAAAAATTGAATTATTTTCTAGCAGGAATAGCTGGTGTGTTATTAAAGGTTGCAGTAATTTTTTTATTTTTTAATGTTTTAAATTTATTTAATGTATTTCCAGAAAAATTAGTTTCAACACTTCAAAATGCAATGGGACTAACACAACTTATTACAGCATCAATTGGTGTTGTGGTAGCTTTTGTAATATATAAAGCAGAAAAGGTAAGTAAAAAAATATAAAGTAGTAAAAAGATTATCATAAAAATATGGTAATCTTTTATTATGCTTATTTTTTATAGTAGTATATAGAAAATAAGTATTTGTAATAGATAAGATATTGTAATATAATAAATGTGGGAGGAAGTTATTAATGAAAAATAAATTAATAATAAGTATATGTATATTATGTATTATTATAATATTAATATTTGTAATTTTAATTATAAATAAAAACATACATACTTTATCAAGTGATATTAGCAAGGATGTAGATAATATACCAATTATACAAGAAGATACTGAAGATATAAAAATAAGTGAAAATGAACAAGATACAAGTGTAGAGGAGGATAATATGATTAAAATTAATGTTATAATCAATGGTCAAAATTTTAGTGCAACTTTATATGATAATAAAGCAGTAAAAGAATTAATAAATAAACTACCATTAACAATTAATATGAGTGAGTTAAATGGAAATGAAAAATATTATTATTTTAATGATAATTTTACTACTTTACCAGAAAGAGTAGGAACAATAAAATCTGGAGATTTAATGTTATATGGGTCAGATTGTTTGGTACTATTTTATGATAGTTTTTCTACATCATATAGTTATACTAAAATTGGATATTTAGATAATCCAGAAGGATTAAAAAATATAGTAGGCAATGGAACAGTTAATGTTGTAATTGAAAATGTAAATAATTAAAAAGAGGTGATAGTTAATGAAAGTAATGGAGAACAAAACATATGATGAAGAAAGAGCTTTATATAATTTAAAAGATGCAACAGTTAAAAATTGCGTATTTGCAGGGCCAAAAGATGGGGAGTCTGTACTTAAGGAAAGTCGAAATATTAAAGTAATGGATAGTAAGTTTTCGCTAAAATATCCTTTATGGCATGTACAAAAATATGAACTGTTAAATTCAGAGCTTGATGAAAATACAAGAGCACCTATTTGGTATTCAAATGATGGAATAATACAAAATTGTAATATAAAGGGAGTTAAACTTTTAAGAGAATGTACAAATACACAAATTATTAATTCAAATATTGATTCAAGAGAGTTTGGGTGGAAATGTAATAATATTGAGGTAAAAAATACAGATATAGTATCTGAATATATTTTTTTAGATAGTAAAAATGTTAAGCTAGATAATGTAAACTTTACAGGTAAATATTCTTTTCAGTATATGGAAAATGTTGAGATAACTAACTCTACACTGGATACTAAAGATGCTTTTTGGCACAGTAAAAATGTTACAGTAAAAGACTCAGTTATAAAGGGAGAATATCTTGCTTGGTTTTCTGATAGTCTTACACTTATTAATTGTAAAATTATAGGTACACAGCCACTATGTTATTGTAAGAATTTAAAACTTGTAAACTGTATAATGGAAGATACAGATTTATCATTTGAATACTCAGATGTACAAGCTCAAGTCAGTGGCTATATAAAGTCTATTAAAAATCCAAAATCAGGAGAAATAATTGCAGATAGCGTAGGAAAAATAATAAAAGAAAATTCAATTATGGAAGATAATTGTAATATAATAATAAAAAACAAATAATAAATATATAAAGTATTGACCTAAAGTATACTTTATATGATATAAATATAGTATATAAGAAAGGATGATTTATATGGAAAAAGCAAAAGTATATTTTACAAAAGAAATAACACCTGAAAATTTAGTTAAAATGTATAAGGTATTAGGAAAAGAGTTAAAAGGAAATGTAGCAGTAAAATTACATTCTGGAGAAAAAGGAAATAAAAATTATTTAAGACCAGAATTTGTAAAACCTTTAGTAGATTATGTAGATGGAACAGTAGTAGAATGTAATACTGCATATGAAGGAGCAAGAAATACTACACAAAAACATAAAGAACTTATTAAAGAGCATGAATGGGACAAATATTTTAAGTTTGATCTGTTAGATGAAGAAGGACCAGATATGGTATTAGATGTACCAAATGGCAAAGTTTTAAAGAAGAATTATGTTGGAAAAGATTTGGCAAAATATGATTCAATGCTTGTGCTATCTCATTTTAAAGGGCACGCTATGGGTGGATATGGTGGAGCTTTAAAACAGCTTTCAATAGGTTGTGCTTCATCAGAAGGTAAAACTTTAATTCATACAGCTGGAGTTACAAATAATCAATATGAATTATTTAACAATCTACCAGAGCAAGATCGTTTCTTAGAAGCAATGGCAGATGCTGCCGAAAGTGTTGTAAATTACTTTAAAGGAAATATTGTATTTGTTAATGTTATGAAAAATATTTCAGTAGACTGTGATTGTGATGGCAATGCGTCTGCACCTTGTATGAAAGATGTTGGTATACTTATAAGTACTGACCCTATTGCAATTGATCAAGCATGTCTAGATTTAGTGTATAATTCTACAGATCCTGGTAAAGATAAGCTAATAAAAAGAATTGAGTCTTTACATGGAGTTCATACAATAGAAGCTGCCTCAGAGCTAGGTTTTGGTACAAGAGAATATGAATTAGTAAATATAGCTTAGCAGAATAAGGGGAGAAAATTAATGAATAAAAAAATATTAATTTTAATATTAGTTATTTTAGTAGTCCTTATTATGGGAATTATTGTGGGGGTTACTGTATTAAAAGATGATGATAATATTACTCAAGAAAATGAAAATCAAATTAATAATGAAGAAATTGTTTCAGATGAAGTAAAAGAAGAAAATACTCAAAATGAAACAAATGAGAAAAAGAATTTAATTGTGTATTTTTCTCAAACAGGAAATACACAAGAAGTTGCAAATATTATTCAAAGCTTAGTTGGTGGCGATATTGTAAAACTTGAAACAGTAGAGCCTTATCCTGAAGATTATAGTACATTATCAACAATAGCTCAGCAAGAAAAAGACGATAATGCAAGACCTCAACTTAGTACTAATATAGAAAATATAGATGAGTATGATACTATATTTTTAGGATATCCAATATGGTTTTCAGATATGCCAATGGCACTGTATACATTTTTAGATGAATATGATCTATCTGGAAAAACAATAGCACCATTTTGCACATCTGGAGGCTCAGGACTTTCTGGTACACCAGTAGTTATACAAACAAAAGAGCCAAATGCAACAGTTACAGGTGGTTTATCTATAAGTAGTAGTAATGCTAGTAACTCACAAAGTGAAGTTCAAGAGTGGTTAGATAGAATTGGATTATAGGAGGAATACTATGGAAAATAAAAAAATTAACTATGGAGAAATGACAGATATTCAAATAAAAAAAGAAGAAATTGTTTTAACACAGGAGTGGGATAAGGTATTTCCGAAAAATGAAAATGTTAATCATGAAAAAGTTGCATTTGTAAATCATTTTGGAATAACACTTGCAGCAGATAAATACACACCTAAAAATTATGAAGGAAAACTTGCAGCTATTGCAGTTTGTGGACCTTATAGTGCTGTAAAAGAACAAGTATCAGGAAGATATGCACAAGAGATGGCAGCAAGAGGATTTTTAACTATTGCGTTTGACCCATCATATTATGGTGAATCAGGAGGATTACCTCGCTATATGAATTCAATTGATCATTGTGTAGAAGATTACCAAGCAGCAATAGATTATTTATCTAATTTGGAAGAAGTTGATAGCGAGAAAATAGGAATTATAGGAATATGTGGATGGGGGGGTTATGCACTTCAGACAGCTTCATTAGATACAAGAGTAAAAGCAACATTAACTTCTACAATGTATGATATGAGTAGAGTAACTTCTTATGGATATAATGATGTAAATGATGAAGATACACGTTACAGTGCACGTATAGATTATAATAGACAAAGAACACTAGATTATAAAAACAAAAAATATACATTGCTTGGAGGAAATCCTGAAGAGGCACCAGATGGGGCACCACAGTTTTTAATAGATTATATTGATTTTTATAAAAAGCGTGGATATCATAAAAGATCACTTGGCTCAAATAATGGATTTACTTATTCTTCATTAAGTTCTTTAATGAATACACATATGCTTACATACACAAATGAAATACGTAGTGCTGTTTTAATGATACATGGAGAAAAAGCTCATTCTTGTTATTTTAGTAAAGATGCTTATAAAAAAATGACAGAAAATGGAAAATATAATGATAATAAAGAACTTATGATTATTCCAAACGCAGTTCATTGTGATTTATATGATAATTTAGATGTTATACCTTTTGATAAGATAGAGAGTTTCTTTAATAAATATTTAAATAATAAATAGTAAAAAAATTGCTTTATATATTTATATAAGGCAATTTTTTTATTTTATATCCAAGATGTAATAATAATATTACTTTTAAAAAATAATGTAATAATTAAGTAACACTAATGATATATAAAGGTCAAAGTGATATAAAATGAAACAAAAATATAAAATAAAGTAAATATATATTATAAAATATAAATGAGGTATATAATGAAGGAGGATAATATATGAATTTAAAGTTAAAGAGGTATGGCATATTAATGGGAATAATAACATTAATATTAGTATCAGTATTAGCTATACAAGTAGATGCAGCAGATCCAACAACAGGATCAATTACAATAATAGCTCATGAACAACAAAATGGAGATACAGCAACAAATCCACCAATGGAAGGTATTGAATATACTGTATATAAGGTGGATGAAACATGTGAATCTAATAATAGTGCAGAAAGTTATATAGAAGATAATCAAGTTGAAGGAATATCTAAAATTACAGGAGAAGATGGAACAGTGATTTTTGATAATTTAGAATTAGGTAGATATTTTGTAGACGTTACTTCTGTATCTGATGGTGCTATATATGATGAGCATTATTCAGATTTTCTAATTGATATACCAATGACAAATGCAGAGGGTACAGGATGGGATTATGATATAATTGTAGAACCAAAATTTCAAACTGCTTTTGGTAATTTAGAATTAACTAAGATAGACTCAGAAGGCAATCCTATAGAAGGAGTTACTTTTAAGGTTCAAGTTATGAAAAGAATTTTAGAGTATAGTCTTGAAGACATAGAGCCTAATATATGGGCAGATTATATTCCTGAAGGCAGTGATGAAGTTTTAACTTTAACTACTGACGAAAATGGAAAGATTTATTTGAATAATTTACCTAGTTATTATAAAGTTGCTTCTCTCCCACATACAGATTATGTAATTTATAGATTAATAGAAGTATCAGCACCCGACGGATATATAATTAATAACGCTATTTTATCTCAATTATATTTTACTGTAAATGGAGATGGTAGTATTTATGTAGAGCATTCAGACGATTATTTTATTGATTATGTAGAAGAAGAAAATTTAACTAAAGTTACATATATAAATGAAAAGCCAGAAATAGAAAAGAAAGTTCAAAATAGCAATGGAGAATTTGTAGATAGTATAGGTACAAACGTAACAGATAGATTGACATTTAAAATAACAGCAGATGTGCCAATTCAAATGGCTTTTATAGCTATGCCAACATATAAAATAACAGATGAATTACCTAATGGAATAATGTTAAATAGAGAAAGTATAAAAATTGAAGGAAAATTATTAGAAAATGATAGCATAGTGACGTTACCGGAGGATTTGTATACATTATCTCAAGAAGAGCTAGAATTAAATTTTAATACAGATAATTTATATAAATATAGTAATTATTATGGTCTTGTTAAAATAATAATAACATATGAAGCAACAATAGATAAAGATAATATAGTAATAGGTGGAGATGGAAATATAAATACAGCAACATTGGAATATACAAATAAAATAAATGAAAATGGAGATGAAGAAAGCACAACAACAGTATCAGACACAGCAGAAGTACATACTGGTGCTGTATTACTTGAAAAAGTAGAAAAAGGAAATGCATCAACAAAACTTTCAGGAGCTAAGTTTAAAATAGCTACTACAAAAGAAAATGCAGAAGATGGAATATTTGTACAAGACGAAACAGGTGCAGATATAGAAGTAACAACAGGAGAAAATGGACAAGCTACAATAGAGGGATTAAAATATGCAGATGATGGAAGTGATACATTATATTGGCTAGTAGAAACACAAGCACCAAGTTATGTAGAAGATGGAGTAACTAAATATTATAACTTATTAAAAGCACCAGTTGAAGTAAAGGTAGGGAAGACTACTCATCAGAGTGCTGTACAAATAGAAAATGGTAAAGGTTTTGAATTACCTGAAACTGGTAGTATTGGACTTGTTATATTTTTAGTAGCTGGTATTTCTATTATGAGTGTTGCTTATGTTTTAAATAAAAAACAAATTAAAGAATAATTTATTAAATTAAAAAAGGTGATTTTATTGACTAATCAATTTAATCACCTTTTTAGTTTTTTTATACTTTTTTTGTGTTAAATGAATAAATTACTTTTCCGTGTCTTATTTCATGAAGTTTCTTTTTAGATTCCATAATAAAAAGTGGACAAATAGAAATAATTAATGTTAAAATCCATTGTGTTATTGAAAGAGGTACAACATCAAAAATAGTTGCTACTTGAGGTATTATTGTTACACCTATTTGTAATATGGCACCTAGTAAAAATGCAAATATTAAGTATTTATTTTTAAATAATCCTATTTCAAATAGTGATTCATCACTTCTAATATTTAAGCTATGTATAAGCTCTGTAAGTCCAAGTGTTAAAAATGCCATTGTTCTTCCAACATTTATGCCATATTGAGTTGAGCCAATATAGAAAGCTAATAATGTTAGTATTCCTATCATGCAACCTTCAAAAAAGATTTTAAACCATAATCCATCAGCAAATAATCCTTTTTTGGGATTTTTTGGTTTCCTATTCATTATATATTTGTCTTCTGGTTCAAGTCCAAGACCTATTGCTGGAAAAGAATCTGTAACTAAATTTATCCATAACAGATGTATAGCAAGTAGAGGAGTTTCAAGTCCTAAAATTAATCCTAAAAATATAGTAACAATTTCTCCAACATTTGTAGATATTAGAAAATGCACAGCTTTTTTTATATTATCATATATATGTCTTCCTTCTTTTACAGCTTTTACTATAGTTACAAAATTGTCATCTGTAAGTACCATGTCTGATGCATTTTTTGCAACATCTGTGCCATTAAGACCCATTGATACACCGATATCTGCATTTTTTAGTGCTGGTGCATCATTTACTCCGTCTCCTGTCATTGCTACTATATTTCCTGTCTTTTGAAAAGCTTTTACTATTTTTACTTTATGTTCAGGAGATACTCTTGCAAATACAGAATATTTCATTATATTTTTTTGAAATTCTCTATCAGAAAGTTTATCTAACTCATTTCCAGTTATTGCAATATCTCCATCTGAATATATTCCTAAATCTTTTGCTATAGCTTTGGCAGTTAGAATATGATCTCCTGTTATCATAACAGTTTTAATACCTGCTTTTTTTGCCGTAAATATTGCTTCTTTAACTCCAGCACGTGGTGGATCAATCATTCCTATGAGTCCTACGAATACCAAGTCTTTTTCTATATTTTCCGAGTTTATATTATTTGGAAGAGATGATACATCTTTATATGCTATTGCAATAACACGTAAAGCTTCATTTGCCATTTTTTCATTAGTATTTAGTATATTATTTTGAGTACTACTATTCATATAATTTGTAGAACCATTATTATATATATAATTACATTTTGAAATTATAACGTCAGGTGCACCTTTAGTTATAATCCTATATTTACTACCTATTTTATGAATAGTTGTCATCATTTTTCTTTCAGAATCAAATGGTATTTCATTTACACGCCTCATTTGCTCATATAAAGTATTTTTATTTTTTCCATATTTTAGACCAGCATTAACTATTGCAGATTCTGTAGGTTCACCAATTACTGTCTTTCCATTTACTTTACAATCGTTACACATACTTCCAAGTTCTAATATAAAGCTAAAATTTTGAGAGTGTATGTCGTTTGTTATATCTTCTTTATAGTTACAAATTCTTGTAACTTTCATTTTATTTTGAGTAAGTGTACCTGTTTTATCCGAACATATAATAGAGCTACTTCCTAAAGTTTCTACTGCAGGAAGTTTTCTAATTATTGCATTGTTTTTAGACATTTTTGTAACTCCAATTGAAAGCATAATTGTAACTACTGCGGGTAGCCCTTCAGGTATTGCAGCAACAGCAAGGCCAACTGAGGTCATAAACATTTCACTTATAGATATTCCTTTAAATAAACCAATAATAAATATTGCAAGACATATAACAAGACATATAATACCTAAGCTTTTTCCAATACCTGCAAGTTTCTTTTGAAGTGGTGTTTGAGGTGCTTCATCTGTTATTATCATTTTAGCAATTTTACCTACCTTTGTATTCATTCCAGTTTCTGTAACAATTGCTTGAGCATGACCATTTGTAACAATAGTTGTTGAAAATGCCATGTTAATCATATCACCAAGTGCTATGTTTGATGGAAGTCTTACTTTTGCATCTTTTGTTACTGGAACAGTTTCACCTGTTAGAGCTGATTCCTCTATTTTTAGATTATATGAGGATATAAGTCTGCAATCTGCTGGAACAAAATTGCCAGCCTCAAGCTCTATTATATCTCCTGGAACAAGCAAAGTACTATCTATGGTTATATTTTTTCCATTTCTTAACACCTTAGAAGTTGGTGAAGAGAGTTTTTTTAGTGCTTCAAGAGATTTTTCTGCTTTACTTTCTTGTATAACACCAATTAATGCATTAATTACAACAATAACTACAATTATTACTGAATCAGTATATTCTTTTGTACCCTCAAAATATGAGACAATTGCAGAAATTAAAGCTGCAATAAGTAAGATAATAATCATAAAATCTTTAAATTGAGATATAAACTTAAAAAATATACTTTCCCTCTTTTTTTCATCTAGTTTGTTATATCCATATTTCTTCCTTAGTTTTAATACTTCCTTGTCTGTTAGTCCTTTATATATGTCCGTATTAAGTTTTTTTCTTACTTCATCTGCTGAAAGTGTATGCCACATAAAATCACTCCTTTGTACAAGTTTCATTTGAGTATATGAGATAAAATTATCTTTTATACATAAAGTTGTGTTTTTAAATTTACTATGGTAAAATTAAATTAAATTTTTAATATAAAGGAGTGTGTATATGAAAGTATTAATAGTAGGGGGAGTAGCAGGTGGAGCTACAACTGCAACAAGGCTAAGAAGACTTGACGAGAAGGCTCAAATTATAATATTTGAAAGAGGTGAGCATATCTCTTTTGCAAATTGTGGACTTCCATATTATATTGGAGATGTAATAAAAGAAAAGAAAGAGCTATTGCTTCAAACGCCAAAATCTTTTAAGAATAGGTTTAATATAGATGTAAGAATAAAAAATGAAGTAGTAAAAATAGATAGAGATAAAAAACAGGTTTTAGTAAGAAAAGTAGATAGTGGAGAAGAATATATAGAAACTTATGATACTCTTGTGCTATCTCCTGGAGCTGAGCCAATAAATCCATTTAAATTGCTAAAAAGTGAGAAAATAGCAACACTAAGAAATGTAAATGATAGTGTGAAAATAAAAGAGTATATACAAAAAAATAACCCAAAAAATATTGTAATAATTGGTGGTGGGTATATAGGAGTTGAAGTAGCAGAAAATATAAAACATTATGGTAGTATAAATGTAACTATTGTTGAAAAAGCACCACATGTTATAGCTTCTATAGATAAAGATATTGCATCTTTTGTTCAAAATAGACTTAGAGAAAATAATATTAATTTAATTTTAAGTAATGGAGTAAGACAGATAAAAGAGGAAAATAATATATTTAATATTTTGCTAGATGATGGAAAAATTAAAGCAGATTATATAATTTTATCTATTGGTGTAATACCAGAAACTAGTATTGCTAAAGAGGCAGGAATTACATTAAATTCAAGAGGAAGTATTATAGTAGATGAGCATATGAGGACAAATGATAAAGATATTTATGCCTTGGGAGATGCAGTAGAGATAAAAAATTATATAACAAATATGCCAGATTATATTCCACTTGCAGGACCTGCAAATAGACAAGCAAGAATAGTTGCAAATAATATATGTGGATTAGATTCAAAATATAATGGTACTATGGGAAGTAGTATACTAAAGCTTTTTGATTATACTTTAGCAACTACAGGAGTAAGTGAAGAAAAATGTAAGATGTTAGATATAAATTATAAAAAGATTATTATAACACCTTTTTGCCATGCTACATATTATCCTGGAGCAAGTGAAATGATTGTAAAAGTTATATATTCTCAAAAAGAAAAAAAACTTTTAGGTGCACAAGTGATAGGGAAAGAGGGAGTAGATAAGGTGTCAGATATTTTAGCTACTGTTATAAGAAGTAAGATTAACATTTATGATTTAGAAGACTTAGAACTATGTTATGCACCACCTTTTTCATCTGCTAAAAGTGTAGTAAATATTGTTGGAAATGTAATAGAAAATGAGATAAACGGTCTTGTTAAAAATATATTTTGGGAAGATGTTGAAAATACAGATACTCCTTATGTTTTAGATGCTAGAACAAAGGGAGAGTATGAAAGTGGACATTTTAGTGAGGCAATAAATATTCCAGTAGATGAATTAAGAGAAAATATAGATAAATTAGATAAGAACAAAGAAATTTTAGTATATTGTAAAACAGGAGTAAGAAGTTATATTGCTTGCAGAATACTTATTCAAAATGGATTTAAAGTGAAAAATATAATGGGAGGATATAATTTATATAAAGAAATAGAAAAAGATAGATTAAAATAATATTACTTGAATTATAAATTAATTTAGTTTATAATCAAAATATCAGAAAAGGAGAATTTATGGAATACTTATTTACATTTTTAGAGGGAATAGCAAGTTTTATATCTCCATGTTTACTTCCAATGCTTCCAATATATATTTCATATTTTATTGGAGAAGAAGAAAAAAAGAGTTCTAAAAAAATAATAAATGCTTTAGGATTTGTACTTGGATTTACATTAGTATTTTTAATTCTATCTATATTTGCTAGCAGTTTAGGTATGATTATTAGCGAGAATATACGATATATAAAAATAATATTTGGAATAATAATAATATTTTTAGGACTAAACTATATGGAAGCTATAAATATAAAGTTTTTAAATAAAACTAAAGTTATAGATGCAGATAAGAAAAACTTAAATTTTTTAAAAGCAATTTTATTTGGTGCAATTTTTTCAATTAGTTGGACACCGTGTATTGGTACATTTTTAAGTTCTGCACTACTTCTTGTGGCAAAACATCAAGATATGTTAAAGGGAATATTACTTATGCTAGTATATTCAATAGGTCTTGGAATTCCTTTTGTTGTATCTGTAGCTTTAATTGAAAAGTTAAAACAAGTATTTAATGTTATAAAGAAAAATTATAATATTATAAAAAAAGTATCAGGAGCTATTTTAATAGTAATTGGTATTTATACAATATTTTTTTAAAGGAGAGTTAAATGAAACAAAAAATATCTATTCTTATAATAATAATTATTTTTGTACTAGGATTAGTATTTTTAAATATATATATAAATAATTCAGTAAATGAACAAGAAGTTGTAAGCATACCAAAAGTTACAAGCACTAATTTTGATAGTGAAGTACTTCAAAGTGATAAAATAGTACTTGTAGATTTTTATGCTGATTGGTGTGAGCCATGTAAAGTATTTTCACCAATACTTGAAGATGTAGCAGATGATTATGATTATGTTAAAGTTGTAAAAGTAAATGTGGATGAAGAGGTAGAGCTTGCACAAAAATATGGAATTATTTCACTTCCAACGTTACTTGTTGTGAAAAATGGAAAAGTAGTAGATAGAAGTACAGGTGCATTAGAAAAAATTTATGTACTAGATATGATAAGAGAGGCAAATAAATAAGGAGGAAAATAAAATGGAAGAGTGTAAAATTGAAAATTTATATGATTTGAATCAAACAATAGCAAAGGATATATTTAATGGAGTAACATATCCATGGGAAGTGTTACCAAAAATAGAGAGCTTTATACTAGAGCTTGGAAATACTTTAAGTGAAGATGAATATGAAAAAAAAGAAGATAATATATGGATTGCAAAAAGTGCCAAAGTTGCTCCAACAGCATATATAAAAGGTCCTGCAATAATAGGAAAAGATGCAGAGATTAGACATTGTGCTTTTATTAGAGGAAAAGCAATTATTGGAGAAGGTGCAGTTGTTGGAAACTCTACAGAGCTTAAAAATGTTATATTATTTAATAAAGTACAAGTACCACATTATAATTATGTTGGTGATTCAATACTTGGATATAAATCTCATATGGGTGCAGGCTCTATTACTTCTAATGTAAAATCAGATAAAAAATTAGTAGTAATAAAAAATATGGGAGAGAAAATTGAAACTGGACTTAAAAAAGTAGGAGCAATGCTTGCAGATAATGTAGAGGTTGGATGTGGTTCTATTTTAAATCCAGGTAGTGTTGTTGGAAGAGATACTAATATTTATCCACTTTCTTCTGTAAGAGGAGTAATACCACCAAATAGTATATATAAAAATCAAAATGAGATAATAGATAAAATATAATGAAAAAATACCTGGAATTTTTTTCAGGTGTTTTTTTGTGAATTTTTGTATAATAAATGTAGTAAATTGTGGATTTGTGTATATCTATTCCATCTTGATTTTGAAGTATATATATTATATAATTTTCTATGTAAAAAGGAGATTTTATTATGGAGAAATATAAAGTAAAAGATTATATAGATTTATTAAAAGAAGAAAATTTAATAAGTGAAGTTATAAATTGTGATGATATTTTAGAAAAAGAAGTTAATTTAGTATCATATAATTCAAAAGAAATTGAAGAAGATACTTTATTTATTTGCAAAGGGATAAATTTTAAGGATGAGTATCTAAAAGAAGCTATAGATAATGGAGTATTTATATATGTAGCAGAAAGAAAATATAATGTAGATGTACCATGTGTGATAGTAAATGATATAAGAAAAGTATTATCTTGTATGTCTGCTATGTATTTTAATTATCCTGGTGAAAAAGTTAATATAATTGGAGTAGGTGGAACAAAGGGAAAATCTACTACTACATACTATATAAAATCAATACTTGATGAGTATTCAAGAAAAATGAATAAAAAAGATACAGCAGTTATTTCATCAATAGATACATATGATGGTGTAGAAAATTTTGAATCTCATATTACTACACCAGAGTCTTATGATATTCAAAAACATTTATTTAATGCATATAATTCTGGTATGGAAAATTTAGTTATGGAAGTATCATCTCAAGCTTTAAAACTTGAAAGAGTTGCAGATGTATTTTTTGATGTTGGGATATTTATGAATATAAGTGAAGATCATATAAGCCCTATAGAGCATCCTAATTTTGAGGATTATTATAATTCTAAGTTAAAGATGTTTGCAAATACTAAAAATGCAATTGTAAATATGGATGCAGATTTAGCACAAAACACATTAGCAGTAGCAAAAAGAGATAGTGCAAGAGTATTTACTTTTTCTATGAAGAAAAAAGATACAGATTTTTATGCTTATGATGTTAGAAAAGATGGATTTAATACATTATTTAAAGTACATACTCCAACATATGATGAGGATTTTATATTAACAATGCCTGGACTGTTTAATGTAGAAAATGCACTTGCAGCTATTGCAACAGCGTATTTAATGGATATACCTGTAAATATTATAAAGCATGGGTTAAAGGTAGCAAGATCAAGTGGTAGAATGGAATTTTTCCATACAAAAGATATGAAAATAATTGTGTTAGTAGATTATGCACATAATAAATTAAGCTTTGAGAAGTTGTTTAGCTCTGTAAAAGAAGAATATAAGGGAAGAAGAATAGTAGCAATATTTGGGTGCCCTGGAAAGAAAGCTTTACTTAGAAGAAAAGATTTAGGACTTATAGCAGGTAAATATTCAGATTTTGTATATTTAGTAGCAGAAGATCCAGGTGCGGAGCCTGTTATTGATATATCTAGTGAGATTGCAAAATACGTTAAAGAATATACTAATAATTATGCTCTAATAGAAGATAGAGGGGAAGCATTAGAAGATGCAATTTTAAAAGCAGAAAAAGAAGAAAAGCCAACAATAATATTGTTTACAGGAAAGGGAAGAGAAACAAGACAAAAATATGGAAGTGAATATTTGCCATGTACATCAGATGTAGAATATACAGAAAAATTCTTAGGTGAATATGACAAAAGACATGAAGGAAAAGAGGAGTAAGATGAGAAAGATAGACATAATAGATGCATGTACAGACTTGGGTGTATCAGTTGATGGTGCGGCACTTGGACCTGAAATATTAACAGAAGACTTTAGTAACGAAAATGTAGGTAATATATACATATTACATGCTGATGAAGATGGAAAAGAAAAAGAGAAAGATAATAAAAAGAAAAATTTAAAAAAATTAAACGAATTTAATATAGAGCTATATAATAGAGTATTAAAAAGTATAGATGAAAAGAAATTTCCACTTACAATAGGTGGTGATCATAGTTTAGTTATTGCATCTGCACTTGCTTCAATAAAGAAAAATCAAAATTTAGGAATAATTTGGATAGATGCACATGGAGATTATAATACATTCAAAACAACTATAACAGGAAATATACATGGATTACCACTTGCAGTAATTGATGGATATGAAAAGATGTATTTAGCAGATTTTCATAATGGTTCTTTTTATAATCCTAAAAATACTGTGATAGTTGGTGGAAGAGATATAGATCCATTAGAACAAGAAAATTTAAAAGATGCAGGAGTTACAGTGTTTACTACAGAAGAAGTACATGAAAAAGGAATGAAAGCAGTTATGGAAGAGGCAGTAAAAATTGCCTGTGATAATACAAATGGAATGCATATAAGTTATGATTTGGACGTAATTGATCCTGTTATATGTCCAGGAGTATCAGTTCCAGCAAAAGATGGAATTAATTTAGAAGAAGCATATGAGGCAGTAGACCAAATAATAAAATATAAAAATAAATTGAAATCATTAGATTTAGTAGAATATAACCCTTTAAGGGATATAGATAGTAAGACAAAAGTAATAGCTAAAACTATACTTGAGAGTTTAATCAATAATATATAAATATATTAATTATAATATATAGATAATAAAATACCTTAACTTTTTTAGTTAAGGTATTTTATATATAAGTAACTTTTTAACTTGGTACTCTAATTATTATATTTTGCACTATTTTGTGCGTATTTTTCTAACTTTTTATATACTAAATAATTAATAGTTCCTTCTTCGTAAGTTCCATCTTCATTTTGTTTTCCAGCTGGTATTCCAGTTAATATTTCTATTCCTTCATCAATTGAATTTACAGGATAAATATGGAATTTTCCAGATTTAACTGCTTCAACTATTTCATCACTTAAAGTTAGATTTTTTATATTTTGATATGGTATTAAAACACCATTTTCTTCATTTAGTCCTTTTTCTTTACATACTTTAAAAAATCCTTCAATTTTGTCTGTAACTCCACCGATTGGCTGTATTTCACCTTTTTGGTTAACTGATCCAGTTACTGCAAGACTTTGATTAATAGGTACATCTGCAAGAGAAGATAATATAGCATAAAGCTCAGTAGAGGAAGCACTATCACCGTCTATAGGATTGTATAATTGTTCAAAGCATATACTTGCAGTAAGAGAAAGCGGTATATCTTGTGCATATTTTTCACCTATGTATGCAGAAAGGATAAAAACTCCTTTTGAATGAGATTTACCGCTCATAGATACTTCTCTTTCAATATTTAGAACTCCACTTTTTCCAATAAATGTATTAGCAGTAATTCTTACTGGTTGGCCAAATGAGCAATCTCCTGATACTGCTATAGTAAGACCATTAATTTGACCTACTTTTTTACCACTAGTAGAAATTATTATATCACCTTGTTTAATCATTTTATTTAAAGCATCATTGTATTTAGAAAATCTTTTTGTTTTAGCTTCAAGTGCTTTTTGTACTTCGTAATCTGTTATAATTTTTTTTCTTGAGCTTGTTGCAATGAAGTTAGATTCTATAATTAAATCTGATATATCTTGCATTATTGCAGTTAATTTATTTTGATTTCCTGCACATTTTGAACTATATTCAATTATTTCTTTTACACCAGTTTTATCAAAAGGTAGAAGAGAATGCTTTTTACAAACATAAGCTATAAATTGAACAAGTTTTTTAACATTTTCTTTATTTCTATCGTATGTATCATCGAAATCAGCTTTTACTTTAAATAGTTTTTTAAAGTCTGCATCCATAGCGCAAAGTTGTTGATAATGAAGTTCAGATCCTATTAATATAACTTGCATATTTATTGGTATAGGCTCTGGTTTTAAAGATACAACAGTAATTGGTTGATGAATATCACGTGAGCTATCAATAGCTAATTCTTGATTTCTTAATACTCTTTTAAAAGCTTCCCAAGTAGGAGCACTAAGTAATAGATCTCTTATATTTATTATTAAAAAACCACCATTTGCTTTGTGAATAAGACCTGGTTTTAGCATACTATAGTTGGTTTTAGTGCCCTGAGGAGTGCTTTCAAACTCTAGTTTTCCAAATAAGTCAAAATAGTTTGGATTTTTACATAAAACTACAGGTGCATGCTGAAGTCTATCATTATTTATTACTAAATTTACACGATATCTTTCCCATGGCTTTTGATTTTTTGCTTTCATCATCTGCTGCATAAGATAAGGATTACTCATCATTTTTAAATCTTTTTCAGAATTATCTTTTTTAAAGAATTCTACATTTTTTACAACATCACTTTGAATAGAGTATAAGAAATTTTGTATTTTTAGATTTTTCTTATATTTTATTTTTAAATCACTCATACATTGTGTTACTGCAAATGTAGCTAGATTATTTTCCCATTCTTTTAAAACTTGTTCACATTTTTTATCTAGTGCATCTAATTCTTTTAACACTTGTAGAGTTTGTTCTTGAATTTCTGGACTTTTTTCTTCAAAGTATTTTTTTGTTTTTTCGTCTAATACTTTAAAAGATTTTTCATCAAGTACAACACCATTATGAACAGGTGAGAAATAAATACCATTTTCTGTGTTACGTACCTTAAATCCTTTTTCAAAAGTAGATTTATCAAACTCACGCATTAAGTTTTCTTTAGCTCTTTTATACCTATCTACAATAGTTTTCTTTTCTTTTTCATACATATCACCAGTTAGTTCTTTATTAATACGTGTAATTATTGAGTTAATAAATCTATTCATATCTTGTTTAAATTCCATACCTTCACCTGGAGCAAGACATACTGCTATAGGCTCATTTGGATTTTCAAAATTATTAATATAGCAGTAATCTTGGGGTACTGGTAATTTTTCACTTAAAGAATTTACTACAGATAGAGCGTATGCAGTTTTTCCAATTCCAAGTGTACCTGATATATACAAATTAAATCCTTTTTGTGGAATTTGCATTGCAGATTTTATTGCTTCAAGTGCTCTTTCTTGACCTATAATTCCATTAAATGGCTCAATTTCATCTGTTGTTGTAAATTGTAAACTATCTACGTTAAAAGTATTATTTAAACTAGAAGACTTAAGTTCCTTAATTTTCTTCATATATGTTATTACCTCCAATTTTTTCTTTTGTAAACCTTACTTACATTGTATAGTATATGTAAAAAATATTCAACTTAAATTACAGAAAAATTTTTTCTTTGTTTAAATTCATCGAAAAAGGTAAAAAATAATAAAAGTATTTACTTTAAATTTATTTAGTTGTATAATTTAAATGTATATAAAAATGTAAATATATGCATTGATTAAGTTAGAAAGAAAGGAGAGTAAAGTAGACAAGTACTTTACAAGGTGATGTATGAAAAAGCAAAAGACAATAATAGCTATTTTAGTTGTAGTTGCTATAATAGTAATAGGAGTGGTTTTATTTTTAGTTTATAGAGACATTAGTGCTAAAAATAAATTAACAGAAGAAATTAATAGTTTATCTGAAACAAATATCAATATGGAGATAAAAACATCTGGTCAATATGGAATTGTTGAAAAACTTGTAAAAGAAGACTTTAAAGCATATTATGATTCAATTAATGCTTTAAGAGAAAATTATGATGAAGTTGCAAATATTAAAGCTCTTAATATAGAAAATTATAAAAATGACGGACCAGAATTTAATACTACACTTGAAACATTAAACACAATTAAAACTGAGGATCAAAATTTAATTGCAACATTAAATGATTTAATTGATGAGACAAAAATAGATGAAAAAGCTGCAAATAATGGACTTAAAGGAAAATATGTACAAGAATATAAAGATATATTAGCACAAATAAAATTAGCTGATGGAGTAAATAAAATAAAAGAAACAGATGCTAAATTTGATGGATATTTAAATTCATTAATAGATGTTTTAACTTATATGAAAGATAATAAAGATGTTTGGTTTATTGAAAATGACACATTAAAATCTAATAGTCAAACATTTATAGATGAATATAATCAAAAGGTAGAACAAACAAATATTGAATTATAAAAAAAGAGCTTAACTCTATGTTAAGCTCTTTTTATATTTAGTTTCATTATATATGCATCTTCTAAATTATCATAGTATTTTTTTCTTATAGATATTTGTTTAAATCCAAATTTTTTATATAGTTTTTGTGCAGGGATGTTAGAGCATCTTACTTCAAGCATAATCTCAATAATATTATTATTTTTACAAAAAGATATAATATTGTTTAGCATATGTGTTGCAATGCTCATATTTGTTTTATCTTTATCTACAACGATAGATATTAAATCTGCATTATCTAATACATAAGATATTCCTGCATATCCTACTATATTATCATTTACTTTAGCAACTATATAATATGCATTTTTGCTTTCAATCTCATTTTCTAACAAATTTTTTGATAGTATTTTTATATTATGACTTTTTTCTAGATTTAAAACATCTTGTATATCGTCTTTTGTCATTTTATATATTTTAATATTATTCATGAGCAGACATTCTTTCAGCTTGAGATTTTCTAGCATATAATGCATCAAGACTATAAGCATTATACATATATTTTGATGTATCAGCTAAATTTAAATAACAATTTATTAAATCATTAGTTGTAGGATATATATCTATTAGTTTGGTAGAGATAGAAGATAGGTTATCTCTAAATTTATTTATACAATTTCCAGCTATAACTAAATCTTTATCTTTTATACTAGATAAAACATTGTCTATTGTATCATTATCTACGTCTTTTACTTTTTCTATTAATATTTTATTATCTTTAAAGCTTAATTTGTTTATGCCATAATATACTCTGTTGTTTCTTGCATCAATTAGAGAAAGTATATATGACTCTTTTTTTTCGTCAAGCTTTGTGTAAGCACAGTAAGAGATTAAATCTATAGATGAGATAGAAAATATTGGTAAGTCTTTAACTTGTGCAAAAGCTTTAATAGTTGCAAGTCCTATACGAAGTCCTGTAAAAGATCCTGGACCATTTATGCAAGCAAGTATATTTATACCATCTAAGTCTGTGCCTGACTCTATTAGAGTTTTATTAACTATTGGCAGTAATTTTTCAGAGTGTGTAATTTCATTATTTATAGATTTTATATAATATTTTTCATCATTTAATACACTACAACTTGCAATCTTTGTTGTTGTATCTATTCCTAAAATATTCATTAGCTTTTCCTCCAAATTTTAAAATATCTTGTATTTATATTACCGTTATCTTTTTGAATATCTATATGAATTGTATTTTTGGGTAAGATGTCTTGTATTATTTCATCTCCCCATTCAATCAAACATATTCCATCCTCAAAATATTCAGTTCCAATGTCATCTAAAAATTCTTGACTATCTTTAATTCTATAAACATCAAAATGGTATATAGGATATTCTTTATTTATGTTATACTCATTTACTATTGTAAATGTTGGACTACATACATCATTTTCTATATTAAAATAACTTGCTATACCATTTAAAAATACAGTTTTTCCAGATCCTAGTTCTCCATTTAACGTTATAATATCTCCTTTTTTTAGATATTTTGCAAAAAGTCTTGCAAGCCATTTTGTGTCATCTACATTTTTAGATATATATTCATATTCAAAAGAATTTTTAGTATTGAATATTATATCTAGTATATTATCTACATTTTTATCTGTTATTTTTTCCAAGAAAATCACCAATATAATTATACCAAAAATGTTAGTAAATAGCAATTACAATATACATTTTATAACCTTAATAATTAAACATAGAAAATGGTTGCAAAATTGAAAAAGAAAATATAAAATATATAAAAAAGGAGAGAGAGTATGTCAAAGACTAAGTGGACTAAAGAGCAAAGTGAAGCAATAGAAAAAAGAGATAAAAATATTTTAGTAAGTGCATCTGCAGGAAGTGGTAAAACAGCAGTACTTGTTGAAAGAATAATACAAAAAGTTGTAAATGAGTATTTAGATGTAGATAAGATATTGGTTGTTACATTTACAAATGCTGCAGCACAAGAGTTAAAGGAAAAGATATTAAATGCTATATATAAAGCTTTAAATACACAAAAAGATATAAAGCAAATTAATCATTTAAAAAATCAATTGATATATATAAATAGAGCAAACATAACTACAATAGATGCGTTTTGTTTAAGACTTGTAAAAGAGAATTTTAATATTTTAAATATAGATCCAAATATAAAAATATGTGAGGAATCTCAAAGTATTTTAATAAAAGCAAAAATATTAGAAGAGCTTTTAGAAAATGAGTATGAAGGATATGTAGATAAAAAAGATGCTTTTGGGCTATATAATATATTAGAATTATTCAATGGAAAAGATGAGGAACTTTTAGAAAATATATTAAGAATATATAACTATATTCAGTCATTTCCTTATCCTTTTGAATGGTTAAGAGAACAGATAGAAAAATATAATATAAATGAAGATGTTGACTTATATAACACAGATTTTGGAAAAGATATTTATCAAGATATAGTAGATGAGATAGAACTTTGTATTATAAAATATGATGAATATTTAGATAAAATACAGTCAAATGAAGAGTTTAATAAGTGTTTTGAACTTTTAAATGAAGATGTTTATATGCTTAAAAATTGTATAAATATTGACATGCCAAATTGGGATATTTTATATGATAATATAAATGAGATTGAGTTTAAAAGATTTAATATTGGTAAAGTATCAGATATAGATCTAAAAGAAGAAATATCTACTTTTAGAAAAAGTGAAGTAAAAGATGTTGTAGAAAAATGTAAAAAGAGAATATATGCAAAAAGTAAAGAGATAATAGAAGATAATAAAATAGCATACAGTTATTTAAGCTATTTGTACAATTTCCTTGTAGAATTTGATGCAAGGTTTAAAGAGGAAAAAAGAGTACAAGGGGTAGCTGAATTTAATGATATAATGCATTATGCATTAGAACTATTGTTAGATAAACAATATAATTTAACAGATATAGCAGTTTCTCTAAAGAATAGATATAAAGAAATTTATACAGACGAGTATCAAGACACAAGTTTTGTTCAAGAAAAAATATTAGAAGCTATATCTAAAGAAAATAATAGATTTATGGTAGGTGATATAAAGCAAAGTATATATGGTTTTAGACAGGCACGTCCAGATATATTTAATGAAAAGTATATTACATATAAAAAGAGCGATGAGTGTAGTGAAGAAGATTTAAACTCAAAAATAATACTCTCTAAAAATTTTAGGAGTAGGTATCAAGTAATAGACGGGATAAATTATATTTTTGAAAAAATAATGAGTATGAAAAATGGTCAATGCAATTATGACAGTGATGAGACTTTAAAGTGTGGAAATACAAATTATATTGAAAACGAAAAAGATATGTATAATACTCAAATAAATATAATAGATTTAAAAGAAGAAGAAAAAAGTATTTTTGAAGAAAATGAAGAGCAAGAAGATATAGATGAGGATTTAACCTCTACACAAATTGAAGCAAAATGTATTGCATATAGAATAAAGGATATTATACAAAATGTTAAAGTATCATCTCAAGATAATACATTAAGAAATGCTACATATAAAGATATAGTAATACTTTTAAGAGGAATAAAAAATAAGTCAGATATAATAGAACAAGTCTTAAAAGAAAACGATATACCAGTATTTTGTGATACTTCTAGTAGTATTTTTGAAGGAGATGAAGTAAAACTAATATTATCATTTTTAAAAATATTAGATAATCCGTATCAAGATGTTTATATGGTAAGTATCATGTATAGTATTATTGGTGGCTTTACATTAGATGAAATTACAAAGATTAGACTTTATGATAACAAATCATATGTTTATGATACACTAAATAATATATTAAATGATGATGAGTTTATAAAAGATGAAAAAGAATTGGTAAGTAAAATAGATGTTTTTTTAAGATTAATTGAAAAATATATCAAATATTCTAAAATATATAATATTTCAGATCTTTTAGTTAGAATATATAAAGATACAAATATATATTATCAATTTGACTTGGAAGAAGATGCACAGTCTAAAAAAGCAAATTTGGATTATTTAATAGAGCTTGCTTCAAATTTTTATTCATCTGCAGGTAATACATTAAATTCATATATTAGATATGTAGATAGCTTAAAAGATAAACAAGATACTTCAAGTTCTGCTGCTAAGATAATAGGAGAAAATGAAAATGTAGTAAGAATAATGACAATACATAAATCAAAGGGCTTGGAATTTCCTATTGTAATTTTGGCGGACTGTGCAAAAGGATATAATTTTAAAGATGCAAGACAGCAAAAAGTGTTATTACATCATAGTTATGGAATAGGAATAGATGTAGTAAATCAAAACCTAGGAGTTACATATCCTTCAGTTATAAAACAATCTGTAAAAGCTGTAATAGAAAAAGAGACAAAATCTGAGGAGATGAGACTATTATATGTTGCACTTACTAGAGCTAAAGAAAAATTATATTTATTTGCTACAGTAAGTGATTTTGAAAAAGATTACAACATGCAATCTATTAATTTAAAAAATAATAAATTTAATGAAACACTTATATCTCTAAATACAAGTTATTATAAAAATCTACTACCAGTTATAAAATATTATAACGAATATGATAAAGACAAAAATATTTTAGATATTGTACATTTAAAAATTAACTCTAAAATTACTGATGACAATTTAAAAGAATTATTTAAGATAAAAGAAGAAAATTTATCCAATATATCTATGTCAGACAAATTAAAAGATATCTTTAAAAGTAAAGAGTTAAAAAGAGATGAAAATATAATAGAAAAGTTAAAAAATACTTTTGATGGAGAATATAAATATATTGAAGATACAATGTCTCCTGCAAGAATTAGTGTTAGTAATTTAAAAAAGGAAAACAGTCAAGACGTGGTGGTAAAATTTAAAGATGAATCAGATGAAGAATTAGTAAATGAAAAATTTAAAATGCCATATGAGCTAAGTGAAGATAAAAATACATATACTGCTGTAAGAAAAGGTATTTTAATACATTTTATACTTCAAAATTTAGATTTTAGTCTTAATACTAAACAAGAAATAAAAAAATATATAGATAATCTATATGAAGATGGGATAATAAATGAGTATGATAAAAAATATATAAGTATCAATAAAATATATAGTTTCTTAAATTCAAATATCGGAAGAAATATAAAAAATGCAACTGCTATTTTTAGAGAGTATGAGTTTATATTAGATGACAAAACTATATCTAATAGCTTGATACAAGGTGTTATAGATTTGTTTTTTGTTGTGGACGGAAAAGCTATACTTGTAGATTTTAAAACAGACAGGCTAGAAGATGAAAGCGAATTTATTAAAAGATATAAGATACAGCTTGACATATATAAAGAGGCAATTAATAAATTGACTAAATATAATGTAGATAAAGTATATATATATTCTTTTAATTTAAATAAAGAAATAGAGATTAAGGAGGATAAAGATGAATAAATATGAAGATGATGAAATTTTACATGTAAAAGCTGGGGGCTTAGAATATATTCAGTTTAAGGTACTAAATAAATATAATGTTAAAAATTGTATTACTCTAAAACATGGTGGTGTAAGTACTGGTGAATATAATAGCTTAAATTTTAGAACAGTTGGAAATGATAAAATAGAAAATGTACTTAAAAATGTAGAAATTATAAAAAAGGCTATAGGTTTTAATGAAATTTGTAAGGGAAAACAAGATCATACAGATAATGTTATTATTTTAGATGAAAATAATAAGGATGAATATAAGTTTGAAAAATTAAATACTACTTTAGTTGATGGATATATTATAAAAGACAAGGGCATAGCACCTCTTGTTACAGTAGCAGACTGTAATCCAATTATTATATATGATGTAAAAAATAATATAGTTGCAAATATTCATGCAGGATGGAAAGGTGTAATAAATAAAATATATATAAATGCAATAAATATTATGAAAGAAAAATATAATAGTAAAGTAGAAGATTTAATAGTATGCATTGGTCCATCTATTAGAAAGTGTTGTTTTACTAGCAAAGAGGAAAGCTTTAAGGAGAAGTTTACTAATGTTTTTAAATATCAAGATAAATATTTAACGTATGAAGATGATAAAGAAACATTTCATATTGATTTAATTGAAATTTTAAAGACAGAATTAAAAAATATAGGCATAAAAGAAGAAAATATACACGTAGCAAATATTTGTACCAGATGTGAGTGTGATAACTTTTTTTCTTATAGAAAAGCGACACAGTCTGGTAAAAAAGACTATGCAACTATGGCTTGTATAGTGGAACTTAATTAAGTGAAAATAATGTGAAATATAGGTAAATTATTGACTATATATTTTTAGTTTGTTATAATTTACAAGTGAAAGAGGAGGTATAAACATGCTTAGTAAAATGAACTTGCCTAACAAGTTAACTATGTTAAGAATTATATTAGTACCAATATTTATTTTAGTTTTATGTATTCCAAAGGAATTTTTTGAATTCTTAAAAATAGAAGTTGTATACGATTATATGGGATATGTAGCTTTAGGAATATTTGCTATTGCTGCATTTACAGACTTTTTAGATGGTAGAATATCTAGAGGCAAAGGAATAGTTACTAAATTTGGAAAGATTATGGATCCTTTAGCAGATAAATTACTTGTATCAGCTGGATTTATAATGCTTACAGGACTTGGAATTGTTCCAGCATTTATAACTGCTATAATTGTATTTAGAGATTTCTTTGTAAATGCTTTAAGAATGTTTGGATCAGATAATCAAAAGGATGTATCTGCAGGACTAAGTGGAAAAATAAAAACATTATTTCAAATGCTTTCAATAGTATTTGCACTATTAAGTTATTCGATGATGCCAACAATGGGAATAGGAAGCTTTATGTCTAACTCTTTAGACATGAGTATACTTGAACTTATAATAAATGTTGCAATGAGTGTAACTTTAATATTTGCTTTAATAGCAACAATATGGTCTTTTGTAGATTATTTCTTAAGATTTAAAGAAGACATAGATGTAGAAAATTAAGAAATAATTAATTGTAAATAGGTAGTTTTTAACTATCTATTTTTTTGTTGCATTTTGGAGTATAATTATATATGTAAGGGGGAATGGAAATGGGAACTTTTCTAGGAGTACTAATACCATTTTTAGGTACAGCATTTGGAGCAGCATTAGTATTTTTTATGAAAAATAATATAAGTAACAAGACTGAAAGATTTTTGACTGGTCTTGCCTCAGGTGTTATGATGGCAGCTTCAATTTGGTCATTACTTATTCCTTCAATAAATATGGCACAACAACAAGGAAAAATTAGTTGGTTTCCAGCAGCAGTGGGATTTTCATTAGGTATAATTTTTTTACTTGTGTTAGATGTTATTATTCCACATTTACATATAAGCAGTAAAAAGCCAGAAGGAATAGAAAGTAAATTTAAAAAGGTAACAATGTTAGTATTAGCTGTAACATTACACAATATACCAGAGGGAATGGCAGTAGGTGTTGTGCTAGCTGGAGCAATTGCTCAAAATTCAGGTATTACACTAGCTGCAGCTTTTGCACTTTCTATTGGTATTGCAATTCAAAATTTGCTTGAAGGTGCGATAATTTCTATGCCTTTAAAAAGTGAGGGAATGAGTAAAGTAAAATCTTTTGCTTATGGTGCGTTGTCTGGAATTGTTGAGCCAATAGGAGCTATTCTTACAATACTTTTAACAAGTCAAGTTGTATCATTACTTCCATACTTACTTGCATTTGCAGCTGGTGCAATGATTTATGTTATAGTAGAAGAATTGATACCAGATTCACAATCAGGAGAACATAGTAATGTTGGAATAATAGGGGTAGCTATAGGATTTGTTTTAATGATGATATTAGATATAGCTTTAGGATAGAAAACAATATATTGTTTATTTGTTATTTTACTCTTTATTATTTTTTCTTGAAATAATATATAATTTATAGTAAAATGTATATAATAAAAGCATAGAATAACTATATTCTATGTTTTCTGTGCGTATATTAGAGGTGTAAAAAAATGAGTGATCAAATTAATCTTTTTGATAGTAATATAGATGATGTAAAAAAGGAACTAGAAAAATTAAGAAAAGAAATAGAGTATCATAACAAATTATATTATGAACAAGACAGTCCTGAAATATCAGATTATGAGTATGATAAATTAACACAAAGGCTAAAACAAATTGAAAAAGAACATCCAGAGCTTATAACTAAAAATTCTCCTACACAAAAGGTTGGAGGAAAAACTAAAAACATATTTACGCAAGTAACACATGATGTACAAATGCAAAGTTTGCAGGATGTATTCTCACTAGAAGAAGTAGAAGAATTTGTAGATAAAGTAAAAGAAGAGTATGGAGATAGAACTGACTTTTGCGTTGAAACAAAAATAGATGGTTTATCTGTGTCCCTAGAATACGAAAATGGTGTACTTAAAAGGGGGTCTACACGTGGAGACGGATTTGTTGGAGAAGATGTTACTCAAAATATAATGCAAATAAAAGATATACCCTATAGACTTAAAAGTAATGATACTATAGAGGTAAGAGGAGAGGTATTTTTACCAAGAAAAGAATTTGAAAAGATAAATGAAGAACTATTACTAAAAGATAAGCCACAATTATCTAATCCAAGAAATGCAGCAGCAGGTACTCTAAGACAATTAGATAGTGAGCTTGTAAAAAAAAGAAATTTAAGTATATTTATATTTAATGTTCAAAAAGGTAAATCATTTACTACTCATTATGAAAGTTTAGATTATTTAGATAGTGTTGGAATGAACACAATAAAATTAAGATTTTTATGTGAGAATAAAGATGAGGTAATATCTGCTATAAAAAAAATAGGAGATATGAGAGACTCTTTAGAATATGATATTGATGGTGCAGTTGTAAAGGTAAATAATTTACAGGTAAGACAAGAAATGGGTCAAACAATAAAGGTACCTAAATGGGCTGTTGCATATAAATATCCACCAGAACAAAAAGAAACTAAAGTATTAGATATAATTTTTCAGGTTGGAAGAACAGGACAGGTAACACCTGTAGTAATACTTGAGCCTGTAAGAGTTGCAGGAAGTATTATATCTAAGACAACACTTCATAATTTTGATTTTATGAAAGAAAAAGATATACAAATTGGAGATACTGTTGTTATACAAAAAGCAGGAGATGTAATACCAGAGGTATATAGAGTATTAAAAGAAAAAAGAGATGGAACTCAAAGAGAAGTTAAAATTCCAGATGTATGTCCAGTATGTGGGGAAACTCTAGAAAAAGAAGAAGGAGAGGTAGCACTAAGGTGTACAAATAGTGAGTGCCCTGCTCAGATCTATAGAAGTATTACACATTTTGTATCAAGAGATTGCATGGATATATCTGGTATGGGAGAAGCTATTGTTGATACTTTAATTGAAAAAGGATTATTAAAAGATGTAGCTGACATATATTATTTAAAATATGAAGATATATATGGATTAGATGGCTTTAAGGAAAAATCTGCATCAAATATAATTAATGCTATAGAAAAAACAAAGTCTAATTCTTTGGATAAATTAATATTTGGACTTGGAATAAGACATATCGGAAAAAGAGCATCTAAAATATTAAGCGAAAACTTTAAAGATATTTATGATATTAAAGCTGCAAGTGTAGAGGATTTGAATGAATTAGAGGATTTTGGACTTATTATGGCAGAGTCTGTTCATGAGTTTTTTAATAAATCAAAAACAATGGAGATAATAAAAAAATTAGATGATGCAGGTGTAAATCTTAAAGGAGAAAAGAAGCAAAGAAAATCTAATGTATTAGAAAATATGAATATATGTGTAACAGGTTCTTTTGATGGCTATTCAAGAGATGATATTGTAAAGATGATTGAAGAAAATTCAGGAAAAGCTACTACTTCTGTATCAAAAAAGACAAGTGTATTAATAGCAGGGGAAGCAGCAGGTTCTAAGCTTCAAAAAGCTATTACTCTTGGAATAAGAGTAGTAACAATAGATGAGTTTTTAGATATGATAAATAAAGAAGGGAATAAATAATGAATCCACTTATTAAAACTTTAGCAAATAGTAGTAATTATACATCACTTGTAAAGCAAATTATTAAAAAAAGTGATGAAAAGTTAAGTATTGTAGGCCTTACTGATAGCAGTAAGGCTTGGATGCTTTATGCAATTACACAAAATACAAATAAAAATTCAATAATTGTATGTAGTAATGTATTTCAAGCAAATAAAATAATTAAAGATTTAAAATTTTATGCAAGTGGAATTGAAGTGGTATTTTTACCACCAAGATCGTTACAGTATTATGATATAGAAGCAGAAAGTAAAGAAATTTCTAATCAAAGAATGTATGCAATAGAAAGAATACTTAGTGGTAAAAAAATAATTGTTGTAACTACTATAGATGCACTACTTGTTCAAATGTTTCCAAACACTAAATATAAAGGAGAAGAGTTTAGTATAAAGCTTGGAGATAATATCTCTATGAATAAACTTGTAGAAAAGTTATCTAAGTTTGGATTTGAAAGAACTGAAAATGTAGAAGGAAAAGGTCAATTTGCCATAAGAGGAGGAATAGTAGATCTATTTTGTATAAATAATGATTTACCATTTAGAATTGAATTTTTTGGAGAAGAAGTAGATAGTATAAGAACTTTTGATCCAATAACTCAAAGAAGTATTGATACAGTAAAAAAGATAGATATGTCTCAAGTATCAGAAAATTATGTGACTTTAGATAAGATAAATGCTGTAATTTCTGAGTTAAAAAATTTTTTAAGACAAGATAATTTAAATGAAGAGCTAAAGCAAAATATAGAATCAGATATTGAAAAAATAAGAGAAGGAGCTTTAGATAATTTAGTAGATAAATATTTTAATTTACTCGTTAAAAGACCAGAAAATTTATTAGATTATTTAAAAGAATATAATATTTTTATTGATGAGCCAACAAAATGCAAAGAAAAAGCAAGTAGTATAACTTATGAAAATAATGAAACAATAAAAGTACTTGCTCAAAGAAATTATATATATATGCCTTTTGTAAATAAATATTTATCTTTTGAAGAGGTAGAAGCAAAACTTGAAAATGGAATGTGTAGCATTTATCTAGAAAGAATAAATATAGATAAAGTTATTTTAAGAAATAGAAAAGTATATAACTTTAGCATAAAAGAAGCAAACTTTTATAAAAGCTCTATGGAGGTATTAAATTTAGATGTATCAAGAGCAAAAGATAAAGCAGTACTTTTAGTATTTCCTACAGATACAAGATATAATCAAGTTAAAAATTATCTTATGGATAATAATATAAAGGTAGAAGAAATTTTAGATATATTGTCTTGTGATGACTTAGATAGTGGACATGTATATATAACAAAGGGAATATTATCTGGAGGATTTTATTCGGATGAGTTTGAAATACTAGTTATTGCAGAGCCGGTTAGTGGACTTTCTACTACAACAAAAAAAATAAAAAAGAGTAGTGTAGGTCAAAGAATAAATACTTATGCAGATCTTCAAGTTGGAGATTATGTAGTTCATGAAAATCATGGTATTGGTATTTACAGAGGAGTAGAGACTGTTAAAGTACAAGATACACAAAAAGACTACATAAAAATAGAGTATGCAGACAGAGGCGTTTTGTATGTACCTATTAACCAATTAGATTGTGTTGGAAAATATGTATGTGATGATGGAGCAAAGCCTAAAATAAATTCACTTGGTACAAAAGAATGGGAAAAGACAAAAACTAAAGTTAAAGCACATGTAAAAGAAATGGCAAAAGAGCTTATGTTATTATATGCTAAAAGGGAGAAAATGAAGGGTTATGCTTTTAGAGAGGATACACCTTGGCAAAGAGAGTTTGAAGATTCATTTGAATATGAACTTACCCCAGATCAAAAGACTTCATTAGAAGAAATAAAAGAAGATATGGAGTCAGACAAACCTATGGATAGACTTTTATGTGGTGATGTTGGATATGGAAAGACTGAGCTTGCACTAAGAGCCGCATTTAAAGCAGTAATGGATTCAAAACAAGTTGCATACTTAGTACCAACAACAGTACTTGCACTTCAGCAGTATAGAACGTTTGAATCAAGAATGAAATCTTTTGGTATTAAGGTTGAGTTTTTAAGTAGATTTAAGACTAAAAAAGAACAGACAGATATTTTAAAAGATTTGGTAGATGGAAAAATAGATATTATAATAGGTACACATAGAATATTATCTAAAGACGTATTTTTTAAAGATTTAGGGCTTTTAATCATAGATGAAGAACATAGATTTGGAGTAAAGGATAAAGAGAAGATAAAAATATTAAAAGAGACAGTCGATGTATTATCTATGACAGCAACACCTATTCCAAGAACATTACATATGTCAATGATTGGAATAAGAGGAATGAGTACTTTAACTGAGCCTCCAATGGAGAGATTACCTGTTCATACTTATGTACTTGAATATAATGATAATATTATTAAAGAGGCAATAGAAAAAGAGCTATTAAGAGATGGGCAAATAATATATTTAAATAATAGAGTAAGTAAAATAGATGAAATTAGTGCAAAGCTTAAAAATTTGGTGCCAGAAGCAAGAATTGGAGTAGCTCATGGACAAATGCCACCAGATATGGTAGAAGATGTAATGCTTAAATTTATTAATCATGAAATAGATATTATAGTTTGTACAACAATCCTCGAATCTGGAATAGATGTTCCTAATGCAAATACTTTAGTAGTAGAGGATGCAGATACGTTAGGACTTGCACAGCTTTATCAAATAAGAGGAAGAGTGGGAAGATCAAATAGACTTGCTTATGCGTATATAACATATGAGCCTAACAAAGCTTTATCTGAAGTATCTCAAAAAAGATTAAAGGCAATAAAAGATTTTACAGAGTTTGGTAGTGGATTTAAAATAGCATTAAGAGATTTAGAGATAAGAGGTGCTGGAAATTTACTTGGAAAAGAACAACATGGTCATATGGCAAAGGTTGGATATGAATTATATTTAGCACTTCTTGAAAAAGCAATAAGAGAAGAAAAAGAAGGAAAAGATGAAACAAGTAAAGAAGAAATATCAAAAGAAGTAAAAATAGATATAAATGTGTCTGCATATATTAGTGATATGTATATTAAAGATCCTATTCAAAAAATTGATATGTATCAAAAAATATCAGATATAAAAAATGAGGAAGAATCTATGGAAGTAGTAGATGAACTATTAGATAGATTTGGAGATATTCCTAAAGAAACAGAAAATTTAATAAAAATTGTCGAAATAAGAAATAAAGCTAGAAAGCTTGGAATTACAAGAATATTAGCAACAGATAGACTAATTAAAATTGAACCAATGAATTTAAAAATCGCATTGACAAACTCTAGCAATAATGATATACTTATCCGTGTACAGTTAGAGATTAGTAAATTAGAAAATACTATAAAAGAAAAGGGGTAAAGATATGAATATTAAAACAAAAAGTTTAAAATCCGGCAGTGAGAATAGTGTTATAATAATAATACTTGCCAGTCTTCTAATAATAGTACTTGCTATTGTAGGAGTTTATGTAGCAAAAGATAACCAAGGAGTTGCTACATTTGATGGTGGCAAAGTAACAAAGGCAGAGTACAAGATATATTATCAGATGTTCTCTTCATATCTACAATACTATGGATATGATCAAAACGATATACCAAATGAGATTGCATTAAAAGCAGCTACAGATAAAATGATATTAGAAGATGCAAAAGCAGCTGGTGTTACATTAACAGATGAAAATAAAGCAGAAGTAGATTCAATCTTTGAAGATGAATCTTATATAGAATATTTTAAAAGCTATGGATTTGACATAGATGAGTTGAGAAAAATATATTATAACGATTATATAATACAAGATTATATACAAAAGTTAGCTGATGAAGCTTCTGCAGATGATGTAGCTAATTATATAAAATCACAAGCTGATGAAGGAGAAGAAGTTGATATGAATGAATATGATACATCACATATACTATTCTCTTTCACAAAAGAAGATAATACTACAATGAATGATGAAGAAAAAGCAACTTTAAAAACTGAAGCTGAAGCTGTACTTGCTAGAGCATTAAATGGAGAAGACTTTGCAACATTAGCACAAGAAAATTCAGATGATTCTACTGCCTCAAATGGCGGACAATATAAGATGTACATGGATGGAAATACAGTTGAAGAATACTCTAATGCAGTAAAAAGTATGAAAGTAGGAGAAGTATATCCTCAATTAGTAGAAAGTTCATATGGATATCATATTATTAAATTAAATGGTATAGCTGAAAATGGAAGAGTAAATAATTCAACAGAAAGGACAGCTTATGCAAATTCATTATTTACTGATATAGCTCAAACAAAAAACTTATATATTAATGAAGAATTATTAAAATCTTTTGTAATGGAAATTGATCCTGATGCTTATGCAACAGAAGAGGAAACAGATACAACAACTGATGATACATCAACAGATACTACAACAGAACAATAGGAGAGAACATGGAATTAATAGTTAGTAAGTCTAATGATAATGTTAAATTTATTAGAAGTTTAAATGAAAAGAAATATAGAACAAAATATAATGCTTTTTATTTAGAAGGTGTAAAGGTTACAAATGAGATATTAGATAAAAATGAAGCGATAGACATTTTGTTTATCGCTTATTCTAAATCTTTGTTAATTTCAACCAATGGTGGACAAGCATTATTAAATAGAATAAATAGTTTAAAAAATATCAAAGTTTTGGAATTTGAAGAAAATGTTTTTAAATATATGACAGATACAGTAAATACTCAAGGAATTTTAGCTGTTGCAAGAATTCCTAAATATTGCTTAGAAAAAGAAAAAAATAATAAAAATATGGTACTTTTAGATAGAGTTCAAGATCTTGGAAATATCGGAACTATTATTAGAAGTTGTAATGCTTTTGATGTAGATACTATATTATGCACTTCTGGAACAGCTGATGTTTACTCACCTAAAGCTGTAAGAGCTACAATGGGTGGAATATTAAATGTAAAAATTATATATTTAGAAAATATAGAAGAAATTAATTTATTAAAAAAAATAGGATATAAAATTGTTACAACAAGTTTAAATACAAAAAATAGTATAGATAGTATTGATTATAATAACAAATATATATTTGTTATGGGAAATGAGGCAAATGGAGTATCAAAGGAAATTATAGACATATCAGACTTTGTGGTTAAAATACCAATGAGTGAGAAAATAGAATCTTTAAACGTTGGTGTAGCAACATCAATTATATTATATGAGCAATATAAAAAAACATCTAGAAAATAAAAATCTAGATGTTTTTTTAATAGGTACTAAGAATGATTTCTTTCTTCTTCGTTTATTGGACCATAAAGAGCTATAGCTCCAAGTCCACATAAGCCAACAAGAACAAATATTATTCTGCTTATAGTACTAGTCATTCCACCAAATATGGAACCAATAAGGTCCATTTTAAATAAGCCTAATATTCCCCAGTTTATTGCACCTATTATAACTAGAGTTAGCATTATATTATATAAAGCTTTCATAAATACCTCCTGACAAAAATATTTGTCATAAATATTTTGTGTGTTTTTTGAATATATATTACAATTTAAAAATATTTTTAAAAATTTCTAATATTTTAAATGAATATTCATTATTTTGATTGTTATTTTTAGAATTATCTTCATCATTGTATAGAGTTTGTATACCAGGAATTATAGTTTTTAATTCTTTTAAATTAATCATATTTTCTTTAGTAGGTAGTATAGATGTAAATATTATAAAGACATATAGGTAAATTGTTATATATTTTTTTAAATTTTTCATTTTATCACCTATAAATATGATGTGTAATTTTTTATGATTTAAAAAAATAAAAAGATCTAAAAATGTCATATACTATATTAAAACAAAATTCTTACTCATGATGTTTTAAAATATAGCGCAGAGGTGTTTTTTAATGAAAAATATTAAGGTTTGTTCTTTTGTTGCAAATTATACACATTCGTGTATAGTAGCAAATAATTTTATTTCAAGGGAGTTTTCAAATGCAAAAGTAATTTATATAAATGAGAGGAGTGAAAAAGAAAAATTAAAAAATATTGTTAATAAATATTTTAAAAACTTAAATGAAAAAATATTATACATGGAATGGCTAAATGAGGAAGTTACTAATGACTATGTAAATGAGAATATAATATTAGTAATAAATGGGAGTGAGAGTTTTATTAACAAGGTAAATGGATATATGTGCTTTTTACAAAGTCATATAGTAGTTATAAACTGTTATAATATTATGGATATAAAAAGTAATATTAATGATATAATAGCAAAACATGATTATTATTTAAATACCAATGGAATTGAAATACGTCATGATAAAATATGTTAAAAGGAATGAACTATTTTTCATTCCTTTTTTTTATGTTTTTTATATAATTAATAATATTTCCAATTATTTTATCTGCAGCTTTGTTAAATTCTTCATTATTGCTATTTACATATCTTATTCGTTTTTCTTCATTGTTAGAGTCTTCACAATAGTTTTTGGCTGTTTGTGTATCAGTTGTATCAAATACTATATATTTTTCTTGTATTTTAGATATTAAGTCATCATTTAAATCAAAAATTATTGAATATATTAAATAATCTTCCCAGACTATTAAGTCTTTAATATCTTTTTCTTGTAATAAAGAAAATTGAGTAATGTAGTTTTTTAATCCCAAAAGTTTTTTTCTTAGTTGCTTTCCTTCTTTGGATAATTTATATGGATTATATGTTCTTAAGATACAATATAATATAATACCAGGAATTCCCAAAGATAAAATAATAAAAATTAATGGTATTAATATAACCGAAATAAATCCTAAAATTCCTTCACTTGGTAATGCAAATACTATTATAAAGAAAAGTAAAATAATAATTATAGCAATAAACAACATAGAGAATGCGGACATGTTTTTTTTAGATCCTTTATTAGTAAGATGTTTATTTTCTACATCTTCTTGTACTATTTGTTGGTATTTAATAGGTTCAAAATTTTTTAGTTTTTCATCCTTAATTTTATTTAGTACATATTTTTCTGAATTTGAAATATTAGCGTCATCTTTAAGAATTGTTATAGTATTATTTTCATTATTTAAATCAATTATTTTTTTTAACTTTAAAGAAAGCAATGTAGTAACAGCATCTTTTGGAAACTGTGTATTTGCAGAATAAACATAATTTAATTCAGCAGGTGAGTAGCTACTAAGCACTTCTCTATAATATTGTAAATCATCAGTTTTTTTATCTATAGAATCTTTATTGTAAAATTCTTTATTATTTTTCTTTAATACTATGTTTGCAATTATAATTGCAATAATAAGTGGCATATTTAACGCTATTGTCACAATTAAAGGTATAATTAATGCAGTTGCAATATAAGAAATTACATTACTTGTTGGAACTTTGGAGCCATTTACTATTAGTTCTTCTATTACGCCATTTTCATCACAAAAATGTAAAGTGTAAAAAACAAAAAATAATATCATATAGACAAAAAATATTTTAACTATTTTTTTGAAAGTTTTCATGTCTACCTCCTATAAATACATAATAATATAATATCATATATTAAGAGTAATTTAAATAAAAATTAAAATTAACATATATTTTTAATTTTATTGAAAAACTATAAATATTTTGGTAAAATAAAGCAAAATCAAGTTAGGAGAGAGTTTATGAATATTTATTTAGTAAGACATGGAGACGATGATGAAAGGTATAGAGGTGGATGGAGTGAGCTTCCACTTGTAGAAGAAGGAATAAGAAAATGTGAAAAATTAGGAGAGTATTTATATAATCACAAAAGTGAATTTAATATAGAAAAAATAATTAGTAGTGATCTAACTAGAGCAAAAATGACAGCAGATATTATAAATGAAAAATTACAAGTACCTATAATGTATGATCAAAGACTAAGAGAAAATAATAATGGTATTTTTGCTGGTATGTTAAATGAGAAGGCAGTAAAAGAATATCCTAATGCATTTTTTTCAAATTTAGAATATGATGAAAGATTTCCACAAGGAGAAAGTCCAAGAGAGTTTTTTGAAAGGATAAAAAAAGCTTTTTTTGAAATTATAGATGAAAATAGTGATATAGAAAATCTTATGATAGTAACCCATGCTGGTGTTATCTCTATTATTTATCACGTGATAAATAATATTAAATGGACAAATAAAGTTAAAGTTTTAAAGATAGCAAAAACATCTATTTCAAAAATAGTAATTGATGATGATAAAAATATTAAATATGATTATCAAAATTATACTCCACATCTAGAAAATTGACATAATATGTGATATAATATTATTGTTGATTTGGAGGGAAAAAATGAATACAGAAGAGATATATTCATATATATTAACTGCTTTTGAGGGAAAAAGCTTTGAGAATTTAATTTTAAATAAAAGAAATACAGAGTATAAAGATTCATTTGAAAATGAGTATCGTGAAAAAATTATAAATGCTATGAACACTGATGAGTATACTAAAGTAATGAATAAACTTGCTAAAAGCTTTATGACAAATCTTGCAAAAGGAGCACAAACTAATAGATTTACACAAAAAGACTGCAATGAAATATTAGATATTTATCATAAGCTTATTGAAGATGTTTCAAATTTTAATATGAACTATGAAAAAATTGCTTTAGAACATTTTGTAAGAGTAAGAAATTTTATAAATGATTTTACAACTAAAAGTGATGATGATAAAGAAAAATTAAGTTATTCACCAGAATTTATATTAAAAGTTTTAAATGTTAATCTAGAAAATATAGAAGGAAAAGTATTAGATATAGGTTGTGGAAAAAAAGGAGAACTTGTAAATTTTTTAAGACAAAAAGGGATACAGGCATATGGAGTGGATATGAACTGTGAAGATAGCGACATTTTAGAACAAGAGGATTGGTTACAAAAAGAATATCCAAAAGATACATATAGCCTTATTACATCAAATTTATCATTTACAAAGTATTTTAATCAAGCAAATTTAGAAGAACAAAACGATGAGGAATGTATCGAATATGCTCAAACATATATGAACATATTAAATTCACTTAAAGTTGGAGGCAAATGGCATTATGTACCGTCTGTTACATTTATAGAGGAGCTTTTACCTGAAGATAAGTATGAGGTGGTAAATTCATTTGTAAACGATAATGTGATGAGAACAGAAGTAAGAAAATTAAAATAATTCACCTTAGTGGTGTTTTATTTTAATTATTTAAAAACGTACATTTGTTCTAATAAATGTTGTAAAAAAATAATATGTGTGGTATAATACGTAAGAATAAAAAAGGTGAGAATATGAACGATAAATTAATTATAAAAGGTGCAAAAGAAAACAATTTAAAAAATATTGATTTAGAAATACCAAGAGATAAACTTGTTGTATTTACTGGACTTTCTGGATCAGGAAAGTCTTCTTTAGCGTTTGATACAATTTATGCAGAGGGACAAAGAAGATATGTTGAGTCTTTGTCTTCATATGCAAGACAGTTTTTAGGAATAATGGAAAAGCCAAATGTTGAGTATATTGAAGGATTATCTCCTGCAATATCTATTGATCAAAAAACAACATCTAAAAATCCTCGTTCTACTGTTGGTACTGTAACAGAGATATATGATTATTTAAGACTACTTTATGCAAGAGTAGGTATACCTCATTGCCCCAAATGTGGAAAAAGAATAAAAAGACAGACTGTAGATGAGATGGTAGATCAAATACTTGAATATCCAGAAGGTACTAAAATACTTGTTATGACTCCTATTGTAAGAGGAAGAAAGGGAGAACATGTAAAAGTATTTGAAAGAGTATTAAAAGATGGATTTATACGTGCAAGAATAGATGGAGAGACTTATGATTTATCTGAAGAGATACCACAATTAGATAAGCAAAAAAAGCATAATATAGAAGTGGTTGTTGATAGACTTGTTGTAAGAGATGATATTAGAAAAAGACTTGCAGATTCAGTAGAACTTGCATTAAAATATGCTGAAAACTTAGTTATTATACATAGATTAGATGATGATACAGAACAGGTATTTTCACAAAACTATGCGTGTGTGGATTGTGGAATTAGCCTAGAAGAGCTAACTCCAAGAATGTTTTCATTTAACAGTCCATTTGGTGCATGTCCATATTGTACAGGACTTGGTGAAATATTAAGCATTGATCCAGAAAAAATTATGCCAAATAAGGAAAAACGTTTAAATGATTATGGAGCAATTCAAGGATGGACTGGATCTGGAAGTATTATAGATGGAATAAGCAAGATGTATATAGAAGGGTTATGTAAGCATTATAATGTAGATCCAAATACAAAATTAAAAGACTTACCAAAGAATTTTATGGATGTATTACTTTATGGAAGTAAAGGTGAGAAAATAAAATTTAAGCATAATACAAGAACAATGCAACGTGAGTTTGAAAATGAGTTTGAGGGAGTAATAAATACTTTGCAAAGAAGATTTAATGAGACAAAATCTCAAGGAATGAAAACATTTTACGAGGGATTTATGTCTAGTACTCATTGTGATTATTGTGATGGTGCAAGGCTTAAAAAAGAAAGTTTAGCTGTAACAATTGGAAAACTTAATATTCATGAATTATGTTGTAAAAATATTGTATATATAAAAGATTATATAAATAAAGAATATGAAAAAATGGGCAAGAAAGATAAAACAATTGCAGAGCAAATTGTAAAAGAGCTAAATTCAAGATTACAATTTTTAATAGATGTTGGACTTAGCTATTTAACTCTTGCAAGAAGTGCAGGAACTTTATCTGGAGGAGAATCACAAAGAATAAGACTTGCAACTCAAATAGGATCAGGACTTACAGGAGTATTATATATACTAGACGAACCAAGTATTGGACTGCATCAAAAAGATAATGAAAAACTTCTTAACTCTTTAAAGAAGATGAGAGATTTAGGCAATACATTAATTGTAGTAGAACATGATGATGATACTATGAGACAGTCAGATTTTATTGTGGATATAGGACCAGGAGCAGGAGTTCATGGTGGAGAGGTAGTTTTTGCAGGAAAGCCACAAGATATTTTAAATTGTGAAGAATCAATTACCGGAAAATACTTAAGTGGAAAGTTAAAAATTCCAGTACCAAAAACAAGAAGAAAAACAAGTGTAGGATATCTAGAAATAAAGGGAGCTAAAGAGCATAATTTAAAAAACATTAATGTAAAAATTCCTGTTGGAGTATTTACATGTGTAACAGGGGTATCTGGATCTGGAAAATCTACACTAGTAAATGAGATACTATATAAAACAATGGCACGAGATATTAATAGGGCATTTGAAAGACCTGGCAAGTATGATAAAATAAAAGGTTTAGATTTTTTTGATAAAGTAATAAATATAGATCAATCTCCAATTGGAAGAACACCTCGTTCGAATCCTGCAACTTATACAGGAATGTTTGATGCAATAAGAGAAATATTTGCTAATACTAATGAGGCAAAACTTAGAGGATATGCTAAGGGAAGATTTAGTTTTAATATACCTGGTGGAAGATGTGAAGCATGTTCAGGAGATGGTATTATTAAAATTGAGATGAATTTTTTACCGGATGTGTACGTTCCATGCGAAGTTTGTAAAGGAAAAAGATATTCAAGAGAAACTTTAGAAGTAAAATATAAAGGAAAAAGTATAAGTGATGTATTAGATATGACAGTAGAAGAAGGACTTGAATTTTTCAAAAATATTCCTACTATAAAAAATAAACTACAAACATTAATGGATGTGGGACTTGGATATATAAAGATTGGTCAACCATCTACTACTTTATCTGGAGGAGAGGCACAAAGAATTAAGCTTGCAACAGAATTATCTAAAAGATCAACAGGAAAAACAATGTATATATTAGATGAGCCAACAACAGGGCTTCATATGGCAGATGTACATAAATTAATAGATATATTACAAAGACTTGTTGATGGTGGAAATACACTTGTTGTAATTGAACATAACTTAGATGTAATAAAGAGTGCAGACAATATAATAGATTTAGGTCCAGAAGGAGGAGACGAAGGTGGTCAAGTTGTAGCAACAGGAACACCAGAGCAAGTAGCAAAGGTAAATGAAAGCTATACAGGAGAATTTTTAAGAAAAATATTATAAAAAAATAAGGTGGAAGAGATTTTTTTCTTCCACCTTTATGTATTTATGTGCAATTAGCAACAACAGCAACAAAGAACTATAATTATTAATACGATCCAAATACAGCAGCAGTTTCCTCCTCCGAAGAATCCATTACCACCGAATCCGCCGCATCCGCAGTTATTGCATCCACAACCACCACAGTTGCCACATCCGCATCTTTCATCCATCATTCTGTTCACCTCTCTTTATATATAAACTTCTAATTACTTTCAAAGAAAGTATCGAAGTTTAATGGTGTAGATGAAGTTCTTTCGTTACATATAAAGTATAAAATAATGAGTATTAAGACTAGGATTATTAGCCATATAATATTATCACTATCTATGCACATACATTTCAACTCCTTTGTTTTTAGTTGACTTTCAACTACTATACTATATTCAAAAAAAAATAAATGGTTACAAAATAAGTGTTGAATTATTTTATTATGTTATGATATAATTTTAAAAGTTAGGAAAAAGGTGGAATAATTTTGAATAAAAATGATGAGATTGAGTTAGAAATTTTAGATAACGGAATAAATTTTGAGGGAATTTCAAGAGTAGACAATAAAGTGGTATTTGTACCTGACGCTATAAAGGGAGAAAAAGTACTTACTAAAATAATAAAAGTAAATAAAAACTTTTGTATAGGGAAAATTGAAAAAATAATAGAAGAGAGTTCTAAAAGGCAAACTCCTTTTTGTAGTGTATATAAAAGATGTGGTGGGTGTTCAGCTCAGCATATAAAATATAGGGCACAACTTGAAATAAAGTATGAAAATGTAAAAAATACTTTGGAAAAACAGGATGTAAAATATGAATCTTTAGATAAAGTAATAGGAATGGGAATACCATATAATTACAGAAATAAAGCACAGTATCCTGTAAGAATTGGTAAAGATGGAAAAAATAAAATAGGATTTTATGCCAAAAGAAGCCATGAAGTAATAGAAAATGAGGAATGTTTAATTCAAAATCAAGATATTGATAGACTCTCTAAAGAAGTATTTAAATTATTGCTTTTGAAAGGATTTGTAGGATATAATGAACAAACTAATCAAGGAGATATACGTCATATTCTAATTAGAAGAGGATATCATACAAACGAGACTATGATAGTTATTGTAGTAAATAAAAAAGAAATTTTTGAAGATGTAAGAATAGAGGAAATAGTTAAAATCTTAAAAGAAAGTAACGATAAAATCAAAAGCATAATATTAAATTTTAATCCATCTAAAACAAATGAAATATTAGGTGAAGAAGAAAAGCTTGTATATGGCGTAGAATACATTACAGATTATATAGGAGAATATAAGTATTATATAAGCTCAAAATCTTTTTTTCAAGTAAATACAGTACAAGCAGAAGTATTGTATAATAAATTAAAAGAGCTTTTAAATTTAAAAGGTGATGAGATTCTTTTTGATTTATATAGCGGAGTAGGTTCAATAGGAATATTTTTAAGCAGTAATGTAAAAAAAGTATACGGAATTGAAATAGAAGAGCAGGCTGTTAAAATGGCAAATTTAAATTTAGAGGCAAATAATGTAAAAAATGCAGAGTATATTGCAGGAAGCGTAGATAAGAAAATAGTAGAATTTGAAAAAAGAAACATTCATCCGGATGTCATAGTAATTGATCCACCAAGAAAAGGCTTAGATTTAGAAAGTATAGAATATATTATAAAATTTAGACCTAAAAAAATTGGTTATGTAAGTTGCTCACCTGCAACACTTGCACGTGATTTAAAGCTTTTAAGTACATATTATGACATAGGTAAAGTAGTACCAGTAGATCTTTTTCCAAATAGTGTGCATTGTGAAGTTGTAACAAATTTAGAGTTAAAAAAGTAAAGTGCTTAGTTTAAAGTGCTTTATTTTTTATATTAAATTTAGAAATAATTAAATTTTTAGACAGTATAATTAAATAGACAAATTAGTAAATATATGGTAAAATTTTAAAAGAGTTGACGAATAATATCAAAATATAGCGAAAGGAAAAATATGAATATTTTAACATCAGTAAATAAAAAATATATAAGGCAATTAAATGTATTATTAAATTCAATAGCATATTCTAATAAAGAAGAAAAATTTAATATATATGTTTTAAATAAAAATTTAGATAAGGATGATCTTGAAAATATAACTGTAAATTTAGATTCGAAAAACTTTAGTGTAATAGATGTAAAAATACCTGATAGTGAAATTGATACATTTCCTGTTATAGAAAAAAGATATCCTGTAGAAATTTATTTTAGACTATTTGCAAGTGATTATTTACCAAGTGATATAGATAGAATATTATATTTAGATTGTGATACTGTTGTAATTAACGATTTAAAAGAACTATATAATATGGATTTTGAAGATAATTATTATATTGCAGCTACACATATAAGTAAAGTATTACATAAATTTAATGAAATTAGACTAAATATTCAAGAAGATGAACCGTATGTAAATACTGGTGTTCTTCTAATTAATTTAAAAGAACTAAGAAAAATAGATGTAAAAGATAAAATAATAAAATTTATAGAGAAAAATCAAAAAAGACTACTTTTACCAGATCAAGATATAATAGTATCTCTTTTTGGAAATAAAATTAAATTAATAGATGAACTAAAATATAACTTAAGTGAGATAGCTTGGTATAAATTCAATATTAATAATTCAAAAAATAAAATAACCTTAAAATGGATTATAAAAAATACAGTTATTATACATTATTGTGGAAGAAATAAACCATGGAATAAAGAATATATTGGAAGCTTAGATTGTTTTTATAATAAGATATTAAAACAAATTAAAAAGAATAAGCCAAAAAAAGTACTGATACTTTCATGTGGCACAGGCGGAGGACATAATTCAGCAGCAAAAGCAGTAAAACAAGCTTTAAATGTAAAAAATATACAAGCAGATTTTAAAGAATATTTAGAAATAACTAGACCTAATTTAAAAGATACTGTAAATAATTTATATATAAATTCAACAAATAATGAAGGCAAAGTATTTAAGCATGTATATAATTTAGGAAAGTTGTATCAAAAGACAAGATTAAAATCTCCAATATATACATTAAATAAGTTAAATGGAAATAAATTATATTATTATATAGAAAATAATTTTTATGATTATGTTGTTACTACACATCTATTTGCAGCTCAAGCTTTAACTGCAATAAAAAAAGAGCATGATATTCATTTTATTGCTATTGCAACAGATTATGTAAGTATTCCTTTTTGGGAGGAAACTAATCCAGATTATTTCATAATTCCAAGTGAAAAACTAAAAGCAGATTTTATGAAAAAAGGAATAGAAGAAAAAAAGCTTATACCTTTAGGAATACCAGTGCAACTTGAGTGTAGTCAAGATTATAAAATAGAAGAAGTAAGAAAAGAACTAAATTTAAAAAATGATGAAAAATATATATTAATTTTAACAGGAAGTATGGGATTTGGGAATATAAAAGGATTAATCAAAGATTTAATTAGCGAGATAAAAGATGCTAATTTTATAATATCTTGTGGAAATAACAATGAGTTATTAAACGAACTAAAAAATGAATATGAAGGAAATGATAAAATTATCTTATTACCATTTACAGATAAATTAAATCTTTATATAAAGGCTTCTAATATTATTCTTACAAAACCTGGAGGTCTAACAACAACAGAAATTGCAACTATAGGTAAGCCTTTTATACATACAATGCCAATACCTGGATGCGAAAACTATAATTCTAACTTTTTTCAAAATTTAAAAATGTCAATAAAAAGTGATACTAAAGAAGAAGTTATAAAAAATACAAAGAAATTATTAACTGATGAAAAATTACAAAAAGAGATGGTAATAAACCAAAGAAAATACATAAATAGAAATGCAAGCATGGATATTGCAGAGTTTATATGTAAAGAGTTGAAAGAAAAGGGAGAATAATGAGACAGGATAATAATGAAAATGTAGCAGAACTTGATGATTTAGAAATTCAAGATGAAAATGAACATATTATTAAGTTGTGGGAACCATTAGATTTTAATATTGATGAAAAATATAATTTTGTATCTAAAGGAGTAATCTTTTCTATTTTATCTAATTTTGTATATTATATAGTAGCATATCCTATATTAAAAGTACTGACTAAAGTGGTATATGATTTAGAAATTGAAGGAAAAGAAAACTTAAGAGATATAAAAGAGAGCGTAATTACTGTGTCTAATCATGTATTATTTTTAGACTGTGCAATGGTAGGTCTTGCCTATGGATTTAAAAAGGTGTATTTTACAACACGAGAGGGAAGCTTTAAAATTCCTGGTGTTAGAAAATTAATAAAGTTATTAAGAGCAATTCCAATACCAGAAGGTATAAAAAATAAAGAGTATTTTTTGAATGCAATAGATGATATTTTAAAGAGTGGAAAAAGTGTACATTTGTATCCTGAAGCATCTTTAATTCCATATCATAGTAAAATACGCCACTTTAAAAACGGGGCATTTAATATAGCAATTAAAAATAATAAAAAAATTGTTCCAATAGTTATTACTTTTAGAGAACCACGAGGAATAAGAAAATTATTTAAATATAAAAAAGATGTTACATTAACTATTGTAGAACCAATCGAACCACCAAAACAAGGAGATACAAAACAAAAAATAGAAATTTTAAAGCAGGAAGTCTATGAAAAAATGAAAAAAGTAAATGAAGACAAAAAAGATAGACTAAAAAATGAAGTAAGATTTAATTAGCAAAAAATTATATTTGGAGGAAATTATGAATATAGGAATAGATATAGATGACACAATTACTAATACTTTAGAGATTTTGATACCATATGTTTCAAAAAATAGTGCATTAGACATAGGTAAATTAAAAGAAAGTAATAAAATGTCTTATGATAAAATCTTGGAACAATATAAAGATAAAATAAAAGAGATAGGAAAAGTGATGTTTGAACAAGTTTTACCAAATGTTACATTAAAAGAAGATGCAAAAGAAATTATAGATAAATTAAAATCTGAAGGAAACAAAATAATAATTATTACAGCAAGAGATAAAGCTTTTTATGATAAAGCGTTTGAATTTACGTCAAATCAATTAAATAATCTTGGTATTAATTATGATAAACTTTTTTGTACGTATAATAAAAGACAAGTTTGTATTGATGAAAAAATAGATTTATTTATAGATGATAATATAAAAAATTTAGATAGTGTAAAAGGAATAGTAGATAGTGTTTTACTATTTAATAGCAAAATAAATTTGCAACAAGATTGTAATTTTAAAAGAGTAAGTGGTTGGAAAGAAATATATGATTATATAAATAATATTTAAATTATAGTTATTGGAGAGAAAATATGTCAATAGATATGAAAAAATTTTCGTTAGCTAAGCATGATCCAGAAATTCAAGAATTAATAAAGACAACTGATCAAAAAATATTAGCTCAATGGGCTATTGATTGCCTTTATAGGGTATTTTACCTTTTTGAACAAAAATATCCTAATGAAAAAATTCCACAAAATGCTATTAATATTTTAAAAGATTGGATGAGTGGAAAAATAGCAATGTGGGAGGCAAGAAAATATTGTTGGAAAGTATTAGAATTTGCAAGAAAAATTGAAAATGAAGACAAAGCTTGTTGCCAAATAGTAAGAGCAACAAGTCATTGCTTAGCTACATGCCATGTTCCTACACATGCGGAAGGTACAGCAATGTATGTTATTTCTGCTATTAAATATATTAATAAGGATAAGAAAAATGTTATAGAAATAATGGAAAATGAAAGAAAATGGCAGATTGAGCATTTGTTAATGTTAAAAAATGCAAATAAATAAGGAGAAGAGAATATATGAAATTAATAGATAAAATAGCACTTATATATGTAAAAGACAAAAGAATATTATGTACATTATCTAAAGGAAAAGATATATATTATTTACCTGGTGGAAAAAGAGAAAAAGATGAATCAGATACTGATACTTTAATAAGAGAATGTAAAGAAGAACTAAATGTTGAAATTATTAAAGATACTATACAGTATTATGGAACATTTGAAGCACAAGCACATGCAAAAGATGAAGGAATATTAGTAAAAATGACATGCTATATAGCTGATTTTAATGGTGATATAAAACCTAGTAGTGAAATTGAAAGTATAAATTGGTTAAACTGTAATGATTTAGAAAAAATTTCTCAAGTAGATAAATTAATATTTGACGATTTAAATAAAAAAGGTTTAATAAGCTAAATTTCTATTTGAAATGGAGAAGTAATATGCGAAAGTTAAATTTAATAGTTGTATTTAATAAAAACTTAGATAAAGCTCTTTTTTGTATTCGATCAAAAGAGCCATACAAAGGTCTATATAATTTTGTTGGTGGAAAAGTAGAAGAAAATGAATCAAATTATGTAGCAGCATACAGAGAATTATTTGAAGAAACTGGAATATCAAATAAAGATATAGAATTAGATCATTTTATGGATATAAATTATTTTAAGTATGAAAATAATTTACAAGTTTTTTATGGTATTTTAAATCATGAAGTAAAGCTAATAGAAGAAAAAAATAAATTAGAATGGTTAGATATAAATGATAGTTTGTTAAATAATGATAAATTTGCTGGTAATTATAATATTCCTCATATAATACGACAGATTAAAATTTACTTAAGTACAAAAAATAACGAGAAAATAATTTTATAAATAAATATATTAATAATATAAATGTATCAAAGTGGCTTGCAAATATACCGTATCCATATACAAAGCAAGATGCAAAAGATTTTATTGAATATTCAAATATGACTAATGAAAATAATATAATGCTTGCTATAGTTTTAAAGGAAAATGGTAAAGTTATAGGTGGTACAACAATAGAAAATATAAATAAAAAAGATGGTACGGCTGGTGGTGGAATTTGGCTAAATGAAAGCTATCAAAAAAATGGATATGGCATAGAAGCTTTTTGTATAAGAGCTAAGTTTTGCTTTGAGATACTAAATTTAAGAAGATTAGAAAATGGATATTTTAAGGAAAATGAAAAATCTAGAAATATGCAGTATAAACTTGGATATAAAGATGAAGGAATAAGAAGAAAAAGATATTTATGCTTAGCAACTAATGATTATGTTGATGAGTGTATTACTGGATTATTGAAGGAAGAATTTGTTGATATTAATAAATAGGAGGAAGTTATGGAGTATAAGTATAAATTTTTTATTGCAGGTAGAACTAGAAATAGGGAGAATATTTTAAATGTTTGTAAAATATTTGAGGATTTAAATATTTCACATTATTGCTTTTTAAAAAATGAAGCATCACATAAAGAGGCAGGGCTTGATATAAATGATAGTCATCTTGCCGATACTTTTGAATCATTAGGACTTGATAATCCTAGAGTTAGAACAATTTTTGAACATGATTTAGATGGAGAGAAAAATTCTGAAAACTTTTTAATTGTACTTCCAGCTGGTAAATCTGCACATATTGAAGCTGGCATTGCATATGGAATGGGGAAAAAATGTTATGCTATAGGAGAATATGATGTAACTGATTCATTATATCTTATTTTTGATAAGATATTTAAAGATGAAAATGAATTAAAAGAGTTTTTAGAAAGTAAAAATTATTAAAATAGAGGTAGATAATGAGTAAAAAAATAATTGGTATAATAATTTTATCTTTAGTAATATATAATATAATTCCTATTTTAAATGATATATTTCCTGAAACTGTTACGTATACATTTTTATTAGATTTATGGTTTATTAACTCACTTTATTCATTAATTGCGGCAATTGTATTTTGTAAAAAGTATGGATTTAAAATATGGATATCTATAATTATAGCATTATTATTTTTACCTACTATGTTTATTTTTTATAACAAGACAGCTTATATATATATGATAGTGTATTTTATTTTTGCATTAATTGGTACTTTTATAGGTAGCATTTTAAATAAATACAAAAAAAAGTAAATAGACGGCATATTGTCGTCTATTTTTATATAAAAGTCATAAAAAAGTCATTTTATTATGATATTATTTTAAAAAAATAAGTGAGGTAATTTTTATGCAAAGGATAGATGCATATGTTAGATTAGCTATTATATTCGTTATAGTTATAACTATATTATATCTACCAATATTATTTTATTTAAAAAAGAAAGGTAAAAATGTTATTAGACAATTAAGCTATTTGGGATTAATTTGTTCATTATTTTTAATTATATTTGCAACTATACTATATATGCCAATTGAATTTCCACCAAAAAGGTATGTTTTAAATTTAATACCTTTTAATTTTAATGAAAATATTTATGGGCCGTATCAATTTATAAATGAAAAGATTCCTAATATTATGTTATTCATACCGCTTGGATTTTTTCTTCCTATTGTATTTAAAAGTAAAAGAAAACTATATAAAATAACTATAATAGCATTTTTTGTAACATTTGGAGTAGAATTTATTCAGTATTTTATAGGTAGAGCAGCAGATATAGATGATGTTATAACTAATCTTTTAGGTGGAGTTATTGGTTATGGCATATTTAAAATAGCAGATAGATTTCTTAAAAAACAAAATTGGTGGCTAAAGTTTATAGGTGAAGATAAAAACAGTTAAAGTTTATAAATTTGATTGATAATTATATATTATTATGGTAGTATTAAGAAGTAATAAATTAATATTAAAATACTAGGGATTAAAGGAGAATATAATGTTAGAAATAAGACAAGAGAATATAGATGACTATGAAGATGTATATAATGTTGTAAAAATTGCATTTGAAGGAGCAGAACATAGTGATGGTAATGAACAGGATTTAGTTATAGAACTAAGAAAAAGTGAAAATTTTATTCAAAAATTATCTTTAGTTGCTATTAAAGATAATAAAATTGTAGGATATATTTTGTTTACAAAAATAAAAATAGGTAAAAATACAGAATTAGCATTAGCACCATTAGCAGTTTTACCTGAGTATCAAGGACAAGGAATTGGAAGAAAATTAATAGAAAAAGGTCATGAAGTAGCAAAAAAATTAGAATATCACTATTCTGTTGTTTTGGGCAGTGAAAATTACTATCCACGATTTGGTTATGTTCCAGCAGTGAAATATGGAATAAAAGCTCCTTTTGAAGTACCTTATAAAAATTTTATGGCAATAAAATTAAATGATACAAATAAAGAAATAAAAGGCATTGTTAAATATGGAAAAGAATTTGAAATATAGTAGCTAATATTATAAATAGTAATTTAATTGTTAGGAGTATTGAAATGAATAATTATAAAATTAAAGTTGATGGTAAGTTTGGAATTTTAAATATTATTTGTATTATTATATTATTAATAACATTAATATTTTTATTATGCATAAGTTATTTACATAGCCAAAATGATGGTATTAAGGAAATAGTTACCAATTGGAAAGAGCCACAAAATACTTGGAATGCGTTTGATATTGTTATTTTTCCTATAATAGTAGGTATCTATTTTGCATATAAGCTAAGAAAGAAAATAATAGTAGTGGCAAAAGTTGATGTAGAAGACAATAAAATAATAATTAAATATTTGGAAGAAAGCTATACTATCAATATGCAACAAGTAAGAAAAATAGAATGCATTACTGATAAGGAGAATAATTGTTATTTATTATCTTTTATTGGAAATAAAGAAATGGTAATATCTAGCAAAGATAAAAAATTTTCAAAGTATGAAATTGTATTCATGAATAATATAAATAAATTATGTGAAGATATTGAAAAAATAACAAAGCATGAAATTATATTTAGTATATAATTATAGAAATTTCTAATTATTGATTAGTTATAAAATAGTGATTTGAAAATGAGGATATTATGAAAAATAAGAAAGTTAATAAGCAAGAAATTAAAGATGGAACAAAAACATATATGTTAGAAGGAATGTCAATAGGAATGTGCATTGGAACATCACTAGGGATAATTATAGGTGTGTTTATTGATAATATTCCTATCTGTATATGTTTTGGAATTAGTATAGGCTTATGCATTGGTTTAGGAATAGGATTTTTAATTAAAAAAGATAAATAGTGATTTGTAGAGGAGATTAGAATGTATATTAATGTAAATGGTGTAAATTTATATTATGAAGTTTATGGAAGTGGAATGCCAATCATATTAGTACATGGAAATAGTGAAACACATCAAATATTCGATGTATTAATAGACAAATTAAAAGAAGATTATAAAGTATATGCTGTTGATAGTAGATGTCATGGGAAAAGTGAAAAGACAAAAACAATATCATATGACTTAATGGCTGAAGATATGATTGAGTTTATAAAAAAATTGAAGATCACTAAACCTATATTTTATGGGTTTAGTGATGGTGGTATAATAGGACTGTTAATTGCAATAAAGGAGCCTAAATTGTTGTCTAAACTAATTGTAAGTGGAGCTAACTTAAATCCAAATGGAATGTCTAAATCTATGTTGATAGTATCAAAGATAGGGTATTTTATTACCAGAAACAAGTTATTTAAAATGATGATACAAGAACCTAATATAACTATTAAAGATTTAGAAAAAATAGAAGTTTCTACTTATATTTTAGCAGGAGAGAAAGATGTTATAAAAGAAGAACATACAAGATTAATTGCAAAAAATATAAAAAATAGTACATTAGAAATAATTCCTAAAGAAAATCATAGTAGTTATATAGTTCATAGTGAAAAGATATATAATATAATAAAATATATATTAAGTAAAAAGTAATTTATTAGGAGGATAGCAATGTTAAATATAGAATATAAAGAAAATCTAGATGACAATATTAATGATATGATAGATGATGAATTTAATAAATTTGCTGCAAAAAATGATGTGGTCTGTAATTATAAATCATTTAATTTTGTGGCTAAAGAAGATGAAAATATTGTTGGAATAATAACGGGACATTCATACTATAATGAAGTACATATAAGTGATCTTATTATACTTGAAGAGTATCGTAACAGACATATTGGTAGTAGGCTTATAGAAGCAGTTGAAAATTATTTTAAAAATAAAGAATTTAAAAATATTAATTTAAGTACTTATGAATTTCAAGCACCTGAATTTTATAAAAAGTGTGGATTTAAAGTTGAATTCGTAAGAGAAAATAAAGTAAATCCTAAACTTACTAAATATTTTTTAGTTAAATATTTTTAAGCTTATATTTTTAAACAATTTATTTTAAAGCACTATCTTAAAAAAGGAAGTGCCTTATTTTTTAAAAAAATAATAAATAACATTTTTAGGTAAATATTTAGACTTTATAAATAAAATATAGTATAATTTTTATGTGATTAATATGATATATAAGTTTTAATAGGAGGTAATCATTATGGATTATAGAAGATTTAATAACACCATAGTTGCAAGAATAGATAAAGGAGAAGAAGTACTTGAGAAAATAAAAGAGATTGCGTCAAAAGAAAATATAAAACTTGCAAACGTTAATGCACTTGGTGCAACAAATGATTTTACAGTTGGAGTATTTAAAACTAATGAGAAAAAATATTATTCTAATGAATTTAAAGGAGATTTTGAGATAGTTTCTTTAACAGGAACTATAAATACAATGAATAATGAGTTTTATACACATATTCATATGAGTGCTGGAAATGATAAAGGAGAAGTATTTGGTGGTCATTTAAATAGTGCAATTGTTAGTGCTACATGTGAGATGGTAATAAATATTATTGATGGAAGAGTAGATAGATATTTTGATGAAGATATAGGATTAAATTTATTTAAATTTTAAGTGGGAAAAGTTTATTATGGATAAAAAAAGATGTAAATGGTGTAATTTAAAAAATCCATTATATGTGAAATATCATGATAATGAATGGTGTGTTCAAAATTTTGATGATAAGTATTTATTTGAAATGCTAATTTTAGAATCATTTCAAGCTGGACTTTCATGGGAGTGTATTTTAAATAAAAGAGAAAACTTTAAAGAGGCGTATGATAATTTTGATTTAGAAAAAGTTTGCTTATATGATGATGAAAAAATAGATGAATTGCTAAAAAATCAGGGTATTATTAGAAATAAACTAAAAATTAAAGCTAGTATAAATAATGCAAAGATTTTTAAAAGTATAAAAGAGGAATATGGTTCTTTTTATAATTATCTATACACATTTACAAATGGAAAAATAATATATGAGATAGGTAAAACAACTAATCACTTATCAGATAAAATTTCAAAAGATCTTAAAAAAAGAGGTATGAAATTTGTAGGAAGTACTATTATATATTCATATTTGCAAGCAATAGGGATTATTTATTCTCATGATGAAGAATGCTATTTGTTTAAAAATTTTAAAATAACATAGAATATTAATTTTAGGAGGAAAAAAATGATAAAAGTAGAGCATGTAACAAAAAAATTTGTAAGATACAAAAATAAAAGAGAAAAAGAAGAATTTTGTGCGGATAAAGATATAAGTTTTAGTGCAAATGATGGGGAAATTATTGGAATACTTGGACCAAATGGTGCTGGTAAGACAACTTTACTTAGAATGATTGCTGGAATTTTAGAGCCTAGTGAGGGCAAAATTACATTTGATAAATTAAATTATAAAGATAATGAAATTGAAATTAAAAAAAGTATAGCATATTTGTCTGGAAATACTAAGTTATATGATACTTTATCAACATATGAACTTTTAAAAATGTGTTCAGATATATATGGTGTAAATGAGCAAGAGAGTAAAAAAAGAATAGAAGAAATATCTAAAGTATTAAAAATGGAGCAGTTTTTATATAATAAAATAGAAAATTTATCTACAGGTCAAACTCAAAAAGTAAATATAGCAAGATGTTTAATACATAATCCTAAATATTATATTTTAGATGAAGCAACAACAGGACTTGATATTATTTCCAGCCAAATTATATTGGATTTTATAAAAAAAGAAAGAGAAAAAGGAAAGACAATAATATATTCTACTCATTATATGGAAGAGGCAGAAAATATTTGTGATAGAGTAATAATGATAAATAAAGGAAGAATTATAAAATCTGGAACACCAAGTGATATAAAAAAAGATACTAATACTACTAATTTGAGAGATGCTTTTTTTGCTATGATTGGAGGTGTCCTAAATGAAGAGTAATTTATTTAATATTTTAAAAAAAGAAATAAGGGAATTATTTAGAGATAAAAAATCACTTGCAATGATGCTTGTAATACCAATATTTATACCTCTTTTGGTTGTTGGAATGTCAGCTTTATTTGAGTCTCAAGTAAATAAAAATGTAGAAGAATATAATAAAATAGGATTTGCATATGATATGAGTGATGAAGAAAAAAATATAGCAAGTCAAATGAATATTAGTGTGGTAAATGGTACTGAAGAAGAATTAAATAAAATGTATGACGAAGGCGAAATTGATTTATATATTACAAAAAATGAAAATAAGTATGTTATAAATAGTGATGCCTCAGATAATAGTACATATTCTACAAGTCTTATGGAGACATATTTTAATACATATAAGCAGTTTTTACAGCAAAGTTACTTACAACAAAATAATATTAATCCAAATGAAGTATTAAATATTATAACTGTAGAAGAAAATGTAGTGGAGCAAGATAACTTTTTTGCAAATTATATAAAAAATTATGCATTCTTATTTATAATTATGGCAATAACAGTATCTGCTACATATCCAGCAACAGATACGACTGCAGGTGAAAGAGAAAGAGGAACACTTGAAACTTTACTTACTTTTCCAATAAAAAGTAGAGATATAATTGTAGGAAAATTTTTAGGTGTTAGTATTTCTTCAATTGTTACAGGTGTAATAAGTTTGATTTTAGCAATTATTTCTCTTATAATTTCACAGGATATGTTTACTATATATGAAGGAATAGATATTATGTATTCTTTTGCAAGTATTGTATTTGCACTTATAATAATTATTGCTTATTCTTTCTTTATAAGTGGACTTTGTATTGCTATTGCAAGTACATCTAAGACTTTTAAAGAGGCACAAAGTGCACTCACTCCTTTAACATTTATATCATTATTTCCTGGTATGATTGCATTTATGATAGGTATTACAACAACTCCTATACTTTCAATAGTACCATTTTTAAATTATACTTTAATATTTACAGATATTAATAATGGAAATATAGATGTTTTAAATATTTCACTTATGGCAATTTCAACTATTATATATATAACAGCAGTATTAGCATATATAATAAAACAATATAAATCTGAAAAGGTTTTATTTGCAAAATAAAATTAATACTCTATACTAAAATGTGTAGAGTATTTTTTACATAAATTTAAAAATATGTCTTGACATAAAGTTAACTTTAGGTTGTATAATAAATTTAAAATTTGGAGGTGATTTTTTTGGAATATTCTATTTCAGAAGTATCAAGAAAAATGAATGTATCTATTTCAACTTTACGATATTATGATAATATTGGACTGTTTCCAAATTTAAAAAAAGATAAATCTGGAAATAGACTTTTTGATAAAGATAGTATTGAAACATTAAGAGTTATACAGTATATGAAAAAAGCTGGAATGAAACTTGAAGAAATAAAAGAATATATAAATTGGTGTAAAGAGGGAGATAGTACTATTTTAAAAAGACTTGAATTATTTAAAAAGCAAAAAGAAAATGTACTAAAGCAGATGAAACAGTTAGAGGAGACATTAAATTTAATTAATTTTAAAAAATGGTATTATACACAAGCATTAAATGATGGAACGGAAATAAATGTAAAAAATATTGATCTAGATAAAATGCCAAAAAATGTACAAGAAGAATTTAAAAAATGTCATTTAGAATTAAAATAGTAAGGAGGAAATAAAATGAGTAAAATTTTAGTTACATATTTTTCTGCAAGTGGTGTAACAGAAAATATTGCAAAAAAAATTGCAAATGCTTTAGGTGGTACTTTATATGAAATAAAACCTGAAAGAGAGTATACAGATGAGGATTTAGATTGGACAAACAAAAAGAGTAGATCTTCAATAGAGATGCAAGATGTATCGTGTAGACCACTAATTAAAAAAGAAAATATTAATTTAGATGACTATGACATAGTTTTGGTAGGATTTCCTGTTTGGTGGTATACAACTCCTAAAGTAATAAATACATTTATTGAGAGTATGGATTTTACTGGTAAGACATTAATACCTTTTTGTACTTCAGGAGGCTCTGGTATTGAAACATGTGAGAGGGATTTAAAGAATTTATATCCAAAATATAACTGGAAAAAAGGAAAGAGATTTACTGGTAGAGAAAATGAAGATGATATAAAAAGCTTAATAGAATAGTAGTAATAAAAATACTTTATACATGTGTATAGAGTATTTTTTACGTTTACTTTAAAAAAAATAAATGATATAATAACTCTATAATTAGTGGAGGAAAAAATGATAAGTATAGAATTTAAAGAAAAATTAGATGAAAGCTTAGAGATAATGATAGATGATGAATTTAATAAATTTGCACAAAAAAATGAAGTGATTTGTAATTATTTGTCATTTAACTTTATTGCAAAGGATGAAGAAAAAGTAGTTGGAATAATTAATGGACATTCATATTATGATGAGGTGCATATTAGTGATTTAATTGTACTTAAAGAGTATAGAAATAAGCATATTGGAACACAACTTGTAAAAAAAGTAGAAGAGTATTATAAAGATAAAGGATTTGAAAATATTAATTTAACAACTTATGGATTTCAAGCTCCAAAATTTTATGAAAAATGTGGCTTTAAAGTGGAATTTATACGAGAAAATAAGGAAAATTCAAAACTTAACAAGTATTTTTTGATTAAATATTTAAAGTAAAGTAAAAAGCAAGTAATTTGTTGATAATTACTTGCTTTTATGCTACTATAATATAAACATTATAGGGAGAGAAAAAATGAAGAAAATTGATGAAAAAATATTTGAAATAGAAGTTGAAGATATAAAAGAATTTTTTAAATTTAGAGATAAAGACTCTAATAAAGGAAATTTTGGTACAGTAGGAATAATGGGAGGATGTGAGGAGTATTCTGGTGCTATAAAACTTGCTAATATGAGTAGTGTTGCACTAAGGGCAGGATGTGGGATATCTAGAGTTATTATTCCAGATTCTATAAAAAAATCTGTATCTCCATTTTTACTTGAGCAAACATTGTTTTTAATGGATTCAGATAGTAAAGGACATATGGTATTTGATAAGGAAAAGCTAAAATTAGCATTGAATAAATTAAATGCCTTATCTTTTGGAATGGGGCTTGGAGCAGGTAATGAAAATGCTAAAATTTTAGAGGAAATATTAAATACCTTTGATAAAACAATTATAATAGATGCAGATGGCTTAAATACGTTGTCTAATATGGATATGAATATACTTTTGAATGCTAAAGGAAATGTTATATTGACACCTCATTTAAAAGAATTTGAAAGATTAAGTAAGATAGATATTGATACAATAAAAAAAGATAGTATAAATTTAGCTAGAGAGTTTGCTAAAAAATATAATATAATTTTACTTTTAAAAGGGGATACAACAATTATTACTGATGGAGATATAACGTATCTTGTAAAAAGGGGATGTCCTGGAATGGCAACTGCTGGAAGTGGGGACGTTTTATCTGGTATACTTGTAGGTATGCACGGATATAATAATGCATCTGTTTTGTCTACTGCAACATGTGCTTATCTTGCAGGGGTTGCAGGTGAGCTTGCACAAGAAAAATATACTGATATAGCAATGAAGGCATCAGATACTATTGAGTTTATTCCAAGTGCAATAAAATATATACGAAATGGAGGAAATTTATGAAATTAGTAATTAAAAATTTAAAGAAATCTTTTGATAAAAAACAAGTTTTAAAAGATATAAATTTTGAGTTTGAAAAAGGAAAGATATATGGACTACTTGGCAGAAATGGGGCAGGTAAGACAACATTATTTAATTGCTTAAATGAGGATTTAGAAATAGATTCAGGTGAATTTTTTATTGAAGAAGATGGAAAACAAAGAAAAATGGAAGCAGATGATATAGGGTATGTTTTATCTACACCAAATGTACCAGAATTTTTAACTGGAAGAGAGTTTTTAAAGTTTTTTATTGATATTAATAAAAAAAGAATTAAAAAAGAAAAGACAATAGATGAATATTTTGACTTTATGAAAATAGAAAATGAGGATAGAGATAGATTATTAAAAGATTATTCGCATGGCATGAAAAATAAAATGCAGATGCTTGTCAATATAATTGCAAGTCCTAATGTTTTATTATTAGATGAACCCTTAACATCTTTTGATGTTGTGGTTGCTGAAGAGATGAAACAAATGCTAAAAGAAATAAAAAAAGATCATATTATAATTTTTTCAACACATATAATGGAGTTGGCATTAGATTTATGTGATGATATAGTTATATTAAATAAGGGATTGTTAGAAGAAATAGATAAAAATAATTTAGATAATGAACATTTAAAAAATAAGATAATAGATGCATTAAAGGAGGAGGAGTAAAATGCTAAAAACATTTATAACTTCTTTTAAACTCCAAAATACATATAGAGTAAATAGTATTATTTATTCTATAAAACAGCTTCCAGTTGTAAAGAGAATATTACCAAATAGCTTGTATAAAAGTAGGGGATTAAAAATATTTGCAAATATCATTAGTGCATTATGGGAGTTAACTAGTGTATTTATAGGGAAAATTATATATATTGCTTCAATGATTTTTATGGCTTTATCGTTATATAACACAAATAGTTCAGATACTTTTATACATTTATTTGTGTTTTTAACTTTAGCAGGTGGAGTTTTAAATACTTATATGCTAAACCCTACAAAGGATAAATACTATGCAATAATTCTAATGAATATAAATGCTAGAGAATATGGTCTGTCTAATTACTACTATCAATTATTAAAATTGATTGTTGGATTTTTACCTTTTACAATTATGTTTGGTATGATAGCAAATGTTCCTTTGTGGGTTCAGTTAATATTACCATTTTTTATACTATCAGTAAAATTAATTGTAATGAATTATTGTATATATAATTTTAAGAAAACTAATAAAGCATCAAATGAAAATTTACCAAATAAATTTGTATGGAGCTTTATAGGAATTTGTTTATTACTTGGATATGGACTACCAGCAATAGGTATAACAATAAATAGTACAATTTTCTTATTTATTTGTATAATTTCTATAATACTTGGAATATATAGTTTAATAAAAATACATAGTTTTAAAGATTATAAAAAGATGTATAAAAAGATATTAACAGAATCTAATGTTTATATGCAAGAAAAAAATACTGGAACACAAGCTATGAAAAATGTAAGTTTAAACCAAATAGAGCTAGACAAAAGATATACAAGCAATAAATTTGGTTTTGCATATTTTCATGAGTTGTTTGTAAAGAGGCATAGGAAAATATTGACAACAGCAGTAAAAAAACAATCTCTAGTTATATTAGCACTAATTGTTGCAATGATTATTGGAATTAATGTAAATAGTGAATTTAAAGCAAAAACTAATGAAGTTTTACTAGTATATTTACCATATTTTGTATTTATAATGTACATTATTAATAGAAGTTCATCAGTTACTCAAGCAATGTTTATGAATTGTGATCATAGTATGTTAACATATAGAATTTATAGGACTCCTAAAGTTATACTTGGAATATTTAAAGAAAGACTTAAAACATTGATTGTAATAAATTTATTGCCAGCATTTCTTATTGGTGGAGGATTAGCACTATTATTATATTTATCTGGAGGAACAGATAATCCATTAAATTATGTTATTTTATTTGTCTCAATTATATCAATGAGTATATTCTTTTCGGTTCACTATTTAGTCATGTACTATTTATTACAACCATATAATGTAAGTACAGAAATAAAAAGTAGTACATATAAAGTAGTACAAGGATTAACGTATTTAGTAAGTTGGTATATGATACAAATAAGAATGCCTATATTTTCTTTTGGTATAGCTACAATAATATTTTGTATAGCTTATTCTTTAATTTCTTTATTTATAGCATATAAATTTGCACCAAAGACTTTTAAACTACGAATATAAAAAATGGTAAGAGAGCTCTTACCATTTTTTTATTTGTAGGATCATCTAATCTTATGATTATGTATAAAAAAGAGGTGGAACAATTTATATTTGGAACAAAAAAATAAAATGTGAAATTTAAATGATAGTATGATATAATAGTTAAGAAAAAAGGGGGAATATTATATGAAAAAGCAAACAGCAGGAAGAGATAATCTTGGTAAATTAGCACCAGAATTTGCAAGATATAATGATGATGTTTTATTTGGTGAAGTATGGTCAAGAGAAGATAAACTTTCATTACGTGACCGCTCAATGATAACTATTGCTGCACTTATGGGAACAAAAAACTTTCCACAAGTTAAATCACATTTACAAATGGGCAAAGCACATGGAGTAACTAAAGAAGAAGCAGTAGAAATAGTTACTCAACTTGCTTTTTATACTGGTTGGGCAAATGCTTGGACAGTATTTCCAATGATAGCAGAAGTATATGGTGAAGATGAAGAAGAAAGTAATAATTTTAGTCCTATGTTTGGGCTTGGGCAACCTAATGATGCTTATGCAAAATATTTTATTGGACAAAGTTATCTAAATCCGTTAACAAAAGCAGGTGAACCTGCAATAGGTATAGCAAATGTAACATTTGAACCAAAATGTCGTAACAATTGGCACAAACACAACGCAACTAAAGGAGGAGGTCAAATTCTTATATGCACAGATGGCGAAGGCTGGTATCAAGAGGAAGGTAAAGCACCAGTTAGTTTAGTACCAGGTACAGTAATAACAATACCTGCTAATACAAAACACTGGCATGGAGCAAAAGCAAATTCTTGGTTTAGTCATATTGCTTTTGATGTTCCTGGAGAAAATACATCAAATGAATGGCTAGAGCCAGTTAATGATGAAGAATATGATAAATTGGGAGAATAAACTATGAATATTGAAAAAGAAATGTTTAATAAAGCAGTAGAATTTTTGGAAGAAAGATATGGTAAAGATAAAGCTGGAGGAGTAGCAGTTTTAAGAATTGAAAATGGTGAGTATTTAATTAGTGTTTGGCCAGAATGTGATAATTCAAGTGCAGGCTTATGTGCAGAAACTGGTGCAATATGTGAGGCTCATAAATTAAACAAAAAAGTTACTCATTCTCTTTGTGTGTGTAGACAAAAAGATGGAGAAAATTATGAAATTTTATCTCCATGTGGTATTTGTCAAGAAAGATTATTTTATTGGGGAAAAGATGTAAAATGTGCTATAAGTACAAATGACAATAGAGTATTATTTAAAACACTGGAAGAATTGCAACCATATTATTGGCTAAATAAAAAATAGATTTTTTATAAATATAAGCTTGATAACAAAAATATAATAAGACGTTAGCTAGTTTAGCTTCTAAATAATATAAATTATTAATGTTGGGAGAAAGAAATGATTAATTTTATAATAGCACAAATTTTTGGATTAGTTGCTTTAATTATTTTGGTAATTAGTTTTCAAAAAAATAAAAAAGAAAGATTGTTAAAATTGCAAATGTTTTCAAGTTTACTATATGCTATACAATATGTTTTTCTAAAAGCGTATACTGGATTTTTTATGAATATAATATGTATGATTAGAAATTTAATTTTTAATAAGTTTAAAAATAGAAGACCACCACTTTATTGTTTAGTTATAATTATAGCTTTAATGATTAGTTGTTCAGTATTTACTTTTAATGGAATAATAAGTATATTACCTACTATAGCAGTTAGTATATATAGTATAGCTTTGTGGATTGGAAATATGAAAATTATTAGAGTGGTTGAAATTATATCTTGTATGCTATTTATAATATATGATATAAAAGTGTTAGCTATTTTAGGGCTTATTGCTACAATAATTGAAATGATATCTGCTATTATAGCATTATATAAATTTGATATAAAAACAAAGTGCAATAATAATTAATTTATAAATACCTTTTAAAATGTTTAGCTTTTAATTATTTTAAAAGGTGTTTTTTGATATAAAATAATTTTTATATTTTTAAATGTTGTTTTTTATGATATACTTAATATGAAATAACTTAAGGAGGAAGATATAATGAAAAAGAAGATTAAAACTACAGAAGCAATATTTCCAATGCCTGTACTTATGATTGCAACATATAATGAGGATGGAAGTATTGATGTAATGAATGCAGCATGGGGAACAATGCTTGAAAGAGATGAAATTATATTAAATTTAACAGAGTCACATAAAACAGTAAAAAATATAAAGGAGAGAAAAGCTTTTACAGTCAGCATTGCTGATGCTAGACATGTGGTTGAAGCGGATTATTTTGGTATAGTATCTGGTAACAATACACCAAATAAATTTGAAAATACAGGACTTAGTGCTACAAAATCTGAAATTGTTGACGCACCAATTATAAATGAATTTCCAATATGTATGGAATGTGAATTCATAGAGTATCAAGATGGTAAATATGGATGTGGAGTTATAGGAAAAATAGTAAATGTATCAGCAGAGGAAGAAGTACTTAATGGAAATAAAGTAGACATTTCTTTAGTAAATGCAATTGCTTTTGATCCTTATACTCATGGATATTATAAAGTTGGAGAAAGAGTTGGAAATGCATTTGGTGATGGAATGAAATTAAAAAAATAATTATATAAATAATAAAAATTAATAAGAGGTGGATATAAATGAAAGATTATTTTGGATATACAGACAAAGTCTGTGTGGTAACAGGTGCATCTAGTGGTATGGGAAAAGCTACAGTAGAAACACTTGTGGATATGGGTGCAAAGGTATATGCACTAGATATAAATCCTTGTAATGTAGAGGGTATAGAAAAATTTATTGAATGTAATCTTGCAAAAAGAGAGCAAATAGACGAGGCATTTAAACAAATACCAGAGCATATAGATTGTTTTTTTGGTGTCGCTGGTCTTTCTGGCTCAAAGACAGATTATAGGACTACATTTGATTGTAATTATACAGCAAACATGTACATTACATTAAATTATTTAAAACAAAGAATGAAAAGTGGAGATGCTATTGTATATTGTACATCGACAGCAGGACTTGAATGGAAGAAATTTAAAAAAGAGCAAAACAAAGTAGTTCATGCAAAGACTTGGGAAGAAGTAGAAAATGTAACTAGAAAAATTGCATCTTCTGCACCTGCAACATTTGCATATATGTATTCAAAAAGATGCCTATCTCAATTTGCATGTGAACAAGCAGTAGAGTTTGCAAAACTTGGAATTAGAATTAACAATGTGCTACCAGCTTCAACTGATACTGGAATGAAACAAGAATTTCAAGATATGATAGGAAGTGAAGAAGCATTAATTGCTCAAACAGGTCTTGCAGGAAGACTTGCAAAATCTGAGGAAATGGCATATCCTATGGTATTTTTAAATTCAGATATGGCATCTTTTATTTCTGGTCTAGATATGGTTGTAGATTATACAGATACATGTCTTAAAGTATTAGGACTTAAAAAGAATTTAGAGGCAGTATCTGCAACAAATCCGATTATTTGTGCACTAGCTAAAAAAATGATGAGTAAATCTACAAAAAATAAAGCTTTAAATCCTGGTAAAGAATAGATAAATAAAAATATAAGGATAGGTTTGTTATGGAAAAAGTAAAAAATATGTTTAAAAATTTAAAAAGTGTATTTAAAAATTTATTTAAAGATTTTGGTATAACCACCACGATTATATTTTTAAGTTCAATTATATATACATTTTTATTATTACAAGATAATATGTTGAGTGGACAAGTTGTCTTAATTAGACAATTTATTGAACTTTTTGTATTAGGTACTTTTTTAGTTGAAACTATTGCAAAAAAGAAAAGTAAAATTATATATTTAGGGGTTATTGCTTCATTTGGAATTTCAGGCACTCTAATATATTTAATAGGAAAAGATGGATATGGAGGTATATATAATCCAGTATTAAAATTTATAATATTATATGCCATTTTTTTACTGGTATCTATTGTATATTTTAATTTTAAGAAAAGTAATTTGTCATTTGAAGAATATGTAACAAGAGTATGTGCAAACGTAATAAAAAGTACTGTTGTTTTTATAATATTAGCTATTTCACTTCCAATTCTTGTAACACTTTTATCTAGTTTTGTATTAAATGGTGGTGAATCTGAGTTAATTATAATAGCAGAAATGCTTGCTATGGGATTTTATTATTTACCTAATTTATTCTATTCTTTATATAATGTTAAAGATGATGTGAGTAATTTCTTTAAATTTATGGTAAAAACTTTATTACCTTCACTATTAATTGCTGCTTTTGTGATAATATATTTATATATTATTAGAATTTTAATTACTTTTGATGTTCCTTCAAATGAAATGTTTGGAGTAATTACAGCATTATTTGTAATTGGTCTTCCAATTTGGACTATGGCAAACTATACTAAAGAGGATACTAAATTAGGTAAGATATGTCAAAATTTACCATTTTTCTTCATACCATTTATAGTGTTGCAAATATATGCAATAGCTGTAAGAGTAATAGAATATGGGTTTACATTGATGAGATATTTAGGTGTAATGCTAATAATATTTGAGATTATATATATTGCTTTATATTATAAAAAGAAAGAAAAAATCGAAAATATTTTAATTGTATTTTTATGTATGAGCGTAATTTGTTTATATGTACCATTTATCAATATGTATGATGTTTCTTTTTATAGTCAATATAATAATTTAAAGATATATAAGGAAAAAGATATTTTGACAGAAAATGATGAAAAAAAGATTAGAGGTGCATATCAATACTTAAGGCAAAATCCAGATAATGAGACATTAATAAATAATTATTTAACGCAAGAGGAAATTGAAGAAATAACAAACTTTGGTAATGAGCAACATGAAGAACAAAAAAATACAGAAGGTATATCTGTAAGTGAAGATGATGAAATTATAGATGTTCAAGGATACAGTAAAATGTATAAAGATATTAGTAGTGTAATAGATTATTCTAGTGATGCGGATGACTTAGATGCTATTTTTAAAAATATAACTTTTACAAATAGATCTCAAAGTTATGAATTTAGCATAGATCTTAGTAGTATAGTAAGAGAATATATATCTAATAAAGAAAATATTGATGAGTATTTTAGTCAAAATAATAAAGTTATGATAGATGAAAATAGATGCTTTGTTATTACAGATTTTAATATAAGATATAATATAGTAAATGAATTGATAGAAAATTATTCTATAGATGGATATGTTCTAGAAAAATAAAGATATAAAAAAGTGAAAAGGAGTAAGCTATATGGGGTATTAAATTATAGTTTACTTCTTTTTTCCTTTTAAAATAGAGTAATATGTGATATTATATATAAAAATTAAGGAGAAATTTATGGAAGAAAAAATATTAAAAGATTTAGTAGGTTTTAATACTATAAAAGATAGACAAAATAAAGAAATATTAGATTATATACAAAGTTATCTTGAAAATTTAGAATTTACAGTAGAAAAAAGAAAAAAGTATCTTGTTATGAGCTATGGAAAAAATCCAAAGCTTGGGTTTATAGGGCATAGTGATACTGTAGAATATATAGATGGTTGGGATAGTGATCCATTTATTCTAACTAAAAAAGGAAATAATTTATATGGGCTTGGTGCATGTGATATGAAAGGAGGCATTGCAGCTTTTCTTAGTGCACTAAGTGATATAGATCTTAAAAAATTAAAATACGGAATAAAGGTAATTATAACTTATGATGAAGAAATAGCTTTTACAGGAATAAAAGAAGTTGTATCAGATAAAGTAAAAATACCAGAGTATGTTATAGTAGGAGAGCCTACAGATAATAAAGCTATGACAGGATGTAAGGGATTATTTGCTATAAAGGTATTTACAAATGGTATAAAAGTGCATTCAAGTACTCCCCATAAAGGTAAAAGTGCAAATTTAAATATGATTAAATTACTTAATGAATTAGATATGTTTTATAATGAAAATATAAAATGTGAGATAAATAAAGAATATGAAGTACCATATACTACCATGAATATTGGACTTTTAAATGGTGGTAGTGCAATAAATTCAGTTGCATCACAATGTATGAGCTATATAGATTTTAGAACTATAAAAAATGAGCATGTAGAAGCAATAAAACAAAAACTAGATAGTCTTTGCAAAAAATATGATGCAAGATATGAAATAGATATAGATGTTAAGACTTTTTATAATAATATAGATTTTTTAGGTAAAACTTATACTGCAGGATTTATGACTGAAGCAAGCTTTATTAGTGATTGTAATAGAATAATTTTAGGAGTAGGTCCTATGAGTGCTCACGAGATTAATGAGCGTGTGAATATAGAAAGTTTAAAAAATTGCAAAGAAAAATATATTAATATTATACAAAGTATATGTAAATAGACACAAATGTTTAAATATTGTGTCTTTTTTGTTACAATTTTAACAAAAAAGTGCTGTACGTGTAATAATATTGCGGTTGTTGTCAAGCTTTGATATAATATTTATGATATATTAACGTAATAAGGGGTAGTGGATGATATATGAATAGAAACAGGATGAAGAAGATTTGTATTATATCTGTCTTTATGGCTGTCTTGATGTATGTAGCTGTTTTTAAGACTAACGTTTTTGAAAGATTTTCTACAGTGGATGAACAAATAGGAAATTCTACCATTTATGATGAAAATCAGCTAGCATATGTTGTAACTTTAAAGTATATGTATCAAAATGGTAATATGGCAGATAGTAAAGATGTATATGTATATGAAAATGGCGAAGACTTAAATATACAAATTCCACAACTGGATGGATATACATCAAATATTACAGCTATAAATGAGACAATAGATGATAGTTTTTTATACAGAATAAGTAATTTAGATTATGTTGAAATAACTAAACAAGAAGGTACAAATATTTATAGAATATATTATACAATAACATATATTCCAGCACCTTCTTCATATAAAGTAGTGCATTATTTACAAAATGTTGATGGCTCATATGATGTAGGATATGAACAGACTTTTAGTGATAATGTATTTATTGGAGATAATGTATCAACAGAAGTTATTGAATATGAGGGTTATACTTTCAATAGAGATAAGTCTGTCATAGAATCTTCTGTTAATAAGGACGGAACTACAGAACTTTCTTTGTATTATGATAGAAATTATAATTATATATATTTAGACTCTAACGGTGGTACATACTTTGAGCCAATATCTATGATTTATGAGGGAAATATAGATTTGAGTGAATATATACCTCAAAGAAGTGGATATAGTTTTTTAGGTTGGAAGTGTATTGATAGAGATACGGGTAATGTTATTCAAGCACCAATAACTATGCCAAATAATGATGTTTATTTTAGAGCAGATTGGGATATAGAGCAAACAAGTTTTACAATTACATATATGATAGAAAATGCAAATAACGATTCATATTCAAATGCGGGAATGTATACTGTAAGAAATGTAGAGTCAGAGACATTAGTATCTGATGTAGCAAACTTAAATAATGCTATTGAGCAAGGTTTTGAAAATATAAAAGGAGACGAGAAAGACTATTTTGAATATAATGAGTTATTAAGTTTACCAAATTTTAATGTTCAAGTATCAGGAGATGGTACAACTAATGTTAATGTTTATTATGATAGAAAAGAATACACATTAAGATTTATGGTAGGTAGAACAATTATTGATGAAGCAGATTGGTGGTGGGAAGATGATGAAATTACATATCAAATTGCCACTCAAACTGGTGGAAGTGAAAACGCATGTAATTGGACGCAGGTAAATTCTGCGGCTACTATTAACAAAAATGGAAATGTATATAAAAATAATGAATATACAATAACAGCAAAATATGAAGCATATCTTACAGATTTATGGCCTACTGTATCAGATGTATCAAATACAACAAATGGTAATACAACTTATTATTTTGTAAGTTGGGGAACAAGTGATGATTCTATTTATTGGGATACACATACTAATAAAAATGTTTTAGGACTTTATCCTATAATGTCACAAGAATTAATAATAGATCCTACTAACCCAAGTGTAGAACATGAACTTTATGGATACTGGAGTACAGGACCAAGATATTTTAGATATCATTATATGTATGAGGCATTTGATCAGACTACTGATACAGGATCTTCATATACAAATGAAAACACTGGAGAAAATAAATTTTATGTAGAAGATTCTACAACTATTGTTAGAACAACTAATGTAGCATCTGGACAAAATGGACCTAATTTTTATGGATATAATCTTATAGGAAAAACTTATACACAAAATAATGGGGGAACTCAAGATAATCCTACAGATATATGGTTTTACTATGATAGAAATGAATATGATATAACGTTATTTAATGTAAGTGGTGAGTATAATCCATCTAGCATACCTGAACAATTAAATAAGGAAGGAATATATTTAGAAAATGGAAGACTATATGCAAAACACGGTGCTAATATATCTTCTTTAGAAAATCTTTATCAGCAATGGCAAGAAGATTTATTTAATAAATTTGAATACCCATTAGTTACTTCTGAGACAAAAGAAAGACAGTTTGAAGGTTGGTATTTAGATATTTCTAATAGTATACCAATGCAATGGGATAACGAAGCTGATACTGTTATATCATCTAATTTAACATTATATGCTAATTGGAAAGTACCTGAGTTTAATGTATCATTTGATGTAAATGATGGAGTATGGAATGAAACAGATGGCAGTTATGTATATGAAAATGGTACATATAATTTAAGTGTTTCATCAGGATCAACACTTGTTGTACCACAACAGCCAACAAGAGAAGGATACGAATTTAAAGGATGGTATTATACAGATAAGGATGGAAAATATATTGAATATTTATTTAGTGCTTCTCAGAAAGTTTATGATAATTTAGTATTAGAAGTTAATTGGGAAGCAAGAGATGAAGGCTCTTATACAGTAAAATATGTACTTGCTCAGTTTGATGAAAATGGTAAGCTTATTACAGATTTAGATAGATATCAAAATCCAGAATATTTATTACCAGATAAAGTAGTAAATAATATAAAATATGGTACAACTGTTACAGAAACAGCAGAATATGTAGAAAGAAATGGTGTAAATATGCTTATTGTTGATGGATATTCTAAGCAAATAACATTGACAACTTCGCAAAATCCAGAAGATAATGTTATATATTTCTTCTATACACCTCAAGAAAAGATATCATATACTATTTATTACTTGTTAGATACAGGAAAAAGATATAATAATGGCGACATACCACCAGAAGATGAGTTTTTATCACCTTCTATAGTAAAGACAGTAACATCTCTTGATAGTTTAACTATAACAGAGGAAAGTATCGAAATTGATGGTTATGAAGTTGATTCGTTTATTAAATCAACAGTTTTAGAGGCAAATTCAGAAAGTTTAGATTCAAGTGATAATAGCATATTTTTCTACTATTCACCTGTAAAAAGACAAGGTGAATATGAAGTGAATTTTTACTTTATGAAAGAAGATGGAACTTATCCTACAACACCAGATTATACAAATTCTGGAACAGATTCTGTAGGTAAGTATATATATGCAACAGATTATTATAATTATTTACCACAAGATAATCCTTTGTATATAGGACATGAATTTGATGACAAGACAACAACAGCATTAATGGCTATTGTTGCATCTGGAAATAAGGCAGTTTTAAATTTATATTTTAAAAATAGTGTATATAATGTAAGTTATGATACTCAAGGTGGAGAGTGGACAGATACAAGTAATATATATACACAAATAACACAAGAAATTTATCAAACAAACGTAAATTATAATGGGGTTGCACCGCAACCAACATTACCAACAAAGGAAAATAATAGATTTTTGGGATGGTATGATAGTGCTACAGATAAACTTTATGATTTTAATACCAAGGTAACACAAGATGTAGAACTTTATGCAAAATGGATAGAACAAAAAGATATAATAGTTCAAAAAACTTGGAATGATAATGATGATCAAGATGGATTAAGACCAGATGAGATTACAGTAGAGTTAAAATTAAATGGTGTTAAGTTTAAAGATATTACATTAGAATCTGAAAATAATTGGATATCTTATATTCAAGATTTAGATAAATACGATGAACATGGTAATGAAATTGAATATACTGTTGAAGAGCTTGCAGTAAATGGTTACACAGCTCAATATAGTATAAAAGATAATAATACTTTTGTTATAACAAATACTCATATACCAGAAACTAAAGAAATAACTATAGAGAAGAGATGGGAAGACAATAACAATCAAGATGGACTAAGACCAGATAGTGTTCAATTAGAATTGAGAGTAAATGAAAATTTATATACAAAACTTGAATTAAATAGTAATAATAATTGGAATACCAAAATTGAAGTACCAGTTTATCAAAATGGAAATGTTGCAAATTATACTATAGCTGAAACTTATGTTGATGGATATACTATGAATTATCAATATAGTGATAATAGTATTGTAGTAACAAATACTCATATACCAGAAACTAAAGAAATAACTATAGAGAAAAAATGGGAAGATAATAATGATCAAGATGGATTAAGACCAGATAGTGTAAGTATAAATATAAAAAATGGTGAAGAAATAGTAAGAAATGTTACATTAACAGATGAAAATTGGACTAAGCAAGTTACTGATTTACCAGTATATTCTAATGGTAACAAAATAGAGTATACAATTGAAGAGTCAAATGTAGATGGATATAGTGTAAGTTACATAAATCAAGGAGATAAATTTATAGTAACAAATATCCATATACCAGAGACTAAAGATATAGTTATAAATAAAATATGGCAAGATAATAATGATCAAGATGGGCTAAGACCAGGTAGTATAAATGCAGTATTAAAAGCTGATGGAGTATTAATTGAAAACATAGAATTAAGTGAAACTAATAATTGGCAATCTATTGTAGAAGATTTACCTGTATATGAAAATGGTATTTTAATAGATTATACAGTAGATGAAGAAATGACACCTGAGTACACTACAAGTGTTGAAGAAACTCAACAAGGATTTAATATAATAAATACTCATGAAACTAAAAAGACAACATTAAGTGTAGAAAAAATATGGGATGATAATAATAACCAAGATGGGAAAAGACCAACTAGTTTACAAATATATTTACTTGCTAATGGTGAAATTGCTGATGAGATAACTTTAAGTGATGAAAACGGATGGAGTTATAATTGGACAAGTATAGATATGTATAGTCAAGGAGAGATAATAGACTATACAGTTGAAGAAGAAGTTGTACAAGATTATGAAGTGCATATGGATTATAATGATGCATTAAGAAAATGGACAATAACAAATGTACATGAACCAGAAAAGAAAACTATTAATGTAACTAAAGTATGGGATGATAATAATGACCAAGATGGAAAAAGACCAGATGAGCTAGTTATTACATTAACAGCAAATGGAGAGTATTTTAAAGAGCTTGTATTAAATGATGAAAATGGATGGACATCTTCTTTTGATAATTTAGATGTATATAAAGATGGAAATGTAATAAATTATGAGGTAAATGAACCACAGGTTGCACAATATACAACAAGTGTTCAAGTTACACAAGACAATTATACATTTACAAATACGCATATTCCTGAAAGAGCAGATAGAGTAGTTAAGAAGGTATGGAGAGATGGAAGCAACAAAGAAAATACAAGACCAGATAGTGTAAGTTTTAGATTACTTAAAAATGGTAAATATATAACTGATGTTATTACTTTAACAGCTGATAATATGGTAGATAATTTTGACGAGTGGGAATATACATTTGAAGATCTATTTGTATATGAAAATGGTAAGAAAATAAATTATACTGTTGAAGAAATTGAAGTGCCACAAGGATATGGTGTTATATATAACCAAGAAAACTTAACAATGTATAATGCATATCCACCTGAGCTTGAAGTATCTGTAGAAAAAGTATGGAATGATGAAGAAAACGCAGATGGTATAAGGCCTGAGAAAATATCTGTACAACTTTATGCAGATGGTAAACCATATGAAATAGATGGTCAAAATATAGGATATGTAGAACTTAGTGAGGAAAATAATTGGCACTATACATGGGGATTTATTGAAAAATATAATAATAATGGAGAAAGATATAATTATACATTAGAAGAAGTAAACGTAGGTAATGATGGATATACAACAGATATTAGTGTAAAAGACGAATTAAATCCAGAGTTTCAATTTACTTATGTTGTAACAAATACCCATGTACCAGAAAAGATATCTAAGACTGTAACTAAAATATGGGATGATAATAACAATCAAGATGGAAAACGTCCTGAAAGTGTAACAGTTAGATTACTTGCAAACGGAAAAGAGGTTAGAAATACAACTTTATCACAAGATAATGGATGGACTTATACATTTGAAGATGTAAATGTAAAAGAAAATGGACAGCCTATTGAATATACAGTTGTAGAAGATTCAATAGATGGATATACTCCTAATATAGTAGATAATGGAGATAATACATTTACAATAACAAACACACATATACCTCAAAAAAGAACAATAAATATACAAAAGGTATGGCAAGATAATGAAAATCAAGATGGATTAAGACCTAATAATATCGAAGTTACTTTAAAAGCAGATGGAGAAGTTAAAGAAACATTTAATATAACTGCAGATGAAAATTGGAAAAAAATAATAGAAAACTTAGATGTATATAAAAATGGAGATATAATAGATTATACTTTGGAAGAGACATCTGTAAATGGATATAGTGTAGAATATCAAATAAATGGTAATGAGTATAAAATAATAAATACGCATATACCTCAAAAAAGAACAATAAATATACAAAAAATATGGCAAGATGATAACAATAGAGATGGTATAAGACCAGCAAATGTTGTTTTAACTTTAAAAAATGGAAATGAGATTATAAGAGATAATATTATTTTAAATAAGTCAAATAATTGGACTACTCAAATTAATGAGCTAGATAAATACCAAGATGGAATAGAAATTAATTATACACTTGAAGAGCAAAGAGTATCAGGATATAGTACAACTTATGATTATGACTTGGAAAATAATAATATAACTATTACAAATGAGCATACACCTCAAACAAAAACAATAAAAGTTACTAAAGAGTGGAATGACGAGGAAGATTTATATAATAAAAGACCAGAAAGTATTGACATAGATTTGTATGCTAATAATACATTTTTACAAACTGTGTCTATAGAAGAGGCTTCAAATTGGGAAGTAAATATAGGTGGATTATATCAAAAAGAAGATGGTAAAGATATAAATTATACTGTTGTTGAACATCAAAATGATTATTATACTAATACTATTAGTTATCAAGAAGATAATATTATTTTAACTAATAATATAATTACTTTTGATATAACAACTAATGTAAATGGTATTGGTGGAACAGTAAGTGGACAAGGACTTGAATATTATGAAAGAGTTGTAAATGGTGATTCAACACAAAAAGATATTATTATTACACCAAATGAAGGTTATAAAATATCTAAAATAACAATAAATGGAGTAGAGCAAACTTTACCACAAGATACTACAGTACTTTACACATTAAATAAATTTAGTAATGTTACTGAAAATAAGCAAATTATAGTAGAATTTGAAAAAATAGAATATAGTATAACTACACAGGTAATAGGAGAAAATGGAACTATATCAGGACAAGATGATGAAACATATGAAGTAGTAAAGCATGGCGAAAATAGTCAAAAACCTATTATTATTACACCAAATGAAGGATATGAAATTTCTAAAATTAGTATAAACGGAATAGAGCAGAGTTTACCAGATGATCCAACTGTTGCTTATACTTTAAGTAATTTTATAAATGTAAAAGAAAATATACATGTAACTGTAGAATTTAAAAGAACACAAGCTAAAGTTATTGTAAGTTATCAGACTGAAACTGGTAAAAAACTTACAGAAGATATAACAATAGAAGGATTTATTGGAGATAGATATGAGACTCAAGAAAAATCTTTTGAAAATTATGTATTAATATTAAAACCAGAAAATGCAATTGGCATTATGGACAAAGCAGTAACACAAGTTACATATATATATGAGTATAGGCCTAATATTTGTATTTCTAAAATAGTAAAAGGAACATATGCAGATATAGACAAAAAGTTTGAATTTACTGTTAATATAAGTGACGGAAATAGTAATTATAATGGAGTTATAAAATATGAATTGTTAGATAGCAATAATGATGTTATATCTCAAGGTGAAATATTAGATGGTCATGGTACAGTTTATATTGGACATAATGAAAGGGTAATATTATATGAAATACCAGAAGATTTAAATTATACTATACAAGAATTAAATGCTATAGATTATGATACTCAAATAAATGGAGAATATAGTGAAAGTAAAGCTATAAGTGATGTTATTACACAAAATACTACAATTGAATTTATAAATGAGAAAGAGTATATATCACCAACAGGAATAGTACTTAATATCTTACCATTTGTTTTAGGACTAATAATAGTAGTTATTATAGGAATAATAATTAGAAATAAAAGAAGAAAAAACCATGATAAATAATTTGTTGAAAAAAGTATAAAAATATGGTAAATTATTTTTAGTGGAGGATATTAATGTGGCTAAAAAAATAGAAGATATATCAAAATTCATAAAAGAAATAAAATTTAAAAAAAAGCTTTTTGGTGGAGTAGATGAGCTTGAAGTATGGAATAAAATAGAGGCTCTAAATTTAGAATATAAAGAATTATATCAAATACAACAAGCAAAGATAGATTACTTAGAGGAAAAATTAAATGGAAAATAAATCAGATAGTTTATCTATTCTACCAGAAAAAGTTATTAAACAAAGAAAAAGAAAAGTTTTAGAAAAGCAAGATATGATAAGCTTTTTTAAAAAATTTATAATAATAATTATTTGTGTATATATTATTATTAGCTTTATTTATGGAATAGTCTTTGTTGAAGGGCAGGCTATGTATCCTTCAATAAGAGATGGAGATGTAGTAGTATATTTTAGACTTGATAGTAATTATCAAGTTGGAGATATAGTTTCAGTAAGAAAAAATAAGGAAAGTTATATATCAAGAATTGTTGCAAAAGAAGGAGATGTAGTAGATATAACTGAAGATGGGCAACTATATGTAAATGGTAATTTGCAACAAGAAGAAATATATTTTTTAACATATCCAGACGAGAGCGGTGTAAGTTTTCCATACAGAGTAGATGAAGATTGTGTATTTGTCTTGGGAGATTACAGAACAGGTGCTATTGATAGTAGACAATTTGGACAAGTAGAAAAATCTGAAATTGAAGGAAAAGTTATGACTGTTATTCGTAGGAGAGGATTTTAAATTGGTTAAAAACATATTTAATATGTTTTTATATATAAAGTAAAAAGGAGAGGGAAATTTATGAAAACTAAAAAGATTTTTGCTTTAGCATTGGCTATGGTTTTAGTTACAGTAAACTGTGTATTTGCAGTAAATACACCAGAGACATGTAATACAATAGCTACATTAAATATTAACAAAGTGCTTACTCCAAGTGATGGGGTATATCCAGATGTAGATTCTTTTGAGTTTACATTAACACCAGTAAGTTATACTTTAGCTGAAGATGGACAAATTGTAGAAGATGCAAATGCTACATATATGCCAGCTGGTGGAACTATTACAGTAGATAATCTACAAGTAGTAGGAGATCAAAAGGAAGGTACTGCACAAAAAACATTAGATTTTAGTGGAAAGAAAATAGGTGTTTATACATATAGTTTACAAGAAGTAGCAGGAGATGTTACTGGTGTAACATATGACGATACTTTATACTATGTAAATGTTTATGTTATAAATCAAGTAGATGAAAATAATACTCCAACTGGTGCAACAACTATATCTAATATTACTGCTTGGAGAGGAACTAATATGAGTGATGAAGCATTAAAAGGAATGCAACAAGATACAACAGGTCTTGTAACAGCAGATGAAGATGGAAAAATAGCTAATAGTACAGATGGTACAATTTCATATCCATTTGAAAACTCATATGAGACATCAGCAGAAATCTCTTTAACAAAATTTGTTAAAGGTAACTATGCAAATACAAATCAATTATTTGAATTTGATGTTACATTAGATGGTGGAGTTGCAGGAGACGGTACTTATGATGTAGAGTACAAAAATGCAGAAGGTGTTGTAACAGCAGGATTAAATGGAAATCCAGCAACTATTACAACAGGAGAAGCTACAACTATTAATTTAAAACATGGTGAAAATATGGTTATAAAAGAGTTACCTGCAAGTACTGAATATACAATAACAGAAAATCAAGAAGCTACATATTCTGCTACATACACAGCAGACGGAGAAGAAGCAGTAGCACCTTCTACAGCAACAGGAGAAGCTACTTTAGGACAAAACTTAACAGCAACAGGTAAACTTTCAGATAACGGAATGAATCATGGTGTATTATCTAATGAAGTTGTTGAATTTACTAATACAAAAGAATATACAGCTCCAACAGGAATTATACTAAATGTATTACCATTTGTATGTGGAATTGTTGTTATAGGTGCAGTATATATGATTGTTACAAAGAAAAAACAAGAAGACTAATACAGGAGGAAAATAGATTGAATATAGCATATAAACTAATAAAATTTGCAGATAAAATATTAAATGTGATTGTGTATTTATGTTTAATTATTGTATTTTTATTTTGTTTATATGCTTTATTCGATACTATTAAAGTGTATTTGAGAGCATCAAATAATAGTATAATGTCATTAAAGCCAAATGAAGAAGATCCAATTGAGTCTTTAGAAAATTTAAAAAAGATAAATGAAGATGTATGTGGGTGGATTACTATAGATGACACAAATATAGATTATCCAATAGTTATTGGAGAAAATAATGCAGAGTATTTAAATAAAGATGTATATGGAAATTATGCTATATCAGGTAGTATATATCTAGATTATAGAAATGCTAGAGATTTTAGTGATATTTATTCGGTTGTATTTGGACATCATATGGATGGTGGTGCAATGTTTGGAGATATAAGAAAATTTGCAGATAAATCTTTTTTTGATACTCATACAACAGGTACACTTTATACAGAAAATGGTGTGTATAAATTAAAGGTATTTGCACTTGTTCATACAGATGCATATAACAAGTATGTATATGGTATAAATAAAAATGATTTTTCAAGAAAAGATGAGTTAATAAATTTTTTAAGAGAAAATGCTATTAATTATAAAGAATTAAATATAAATCTAGAAGAAAGGGTAGTAGGACTTTCAACATGTTCTAGTGCCACAACTAATGGAAGAGAAATTTTATATGTAAAAATTGAAAATTAAATTGGGAGGTGATTAGAATTGAAATTTAGATTTTTTGTAATATTTTTTCTATCAATGTTTTTAGCTTTTAATAATAATATTTTTGCAGTTGAAAGTAATAATATACCACTTGAGCTAGTAATTAATGGCAATTCTAATCAGAGTATAGTAGATAGATTTAAATTTGTAATGACTCCAAAAGATGAGAATAATCCTATGCCTGATGGAAGTGTTGATGGAAAATATAATATTACATTAGATGGTGTAGGTATTTTTAATATTCCTAATATTGAATTTAAAGAGCCAGGAGATTATGAATATGAAGTTTATCAAGTAAAAGGAGATAATCCTCAATTTGAATATGACACATCTTTATATACTGTAATAATAACAGTAACTAATTCAGATGACTTAAGTAGTCTTGAAACATTAATTACAATAACAAAAGAAAATAGTGACGAAAAGTATGATAAACTAGTTTTTGAAAATACATATTTTCCAATAAAAGAAGACATACCAGATACATCAGATATAAATATATATTTATATAGTAGTATATTAGTTTTATCTATAGGTTATATAGTATATAATATTAAAAAGATAAATTTAAAAAAATCCTAATTTTATTTAGGATTTTTTAGGAGGTAGATATTATGAAAACAGTAGTAATAACAGGAAGTGCAAGAGGCCTAGGCTTCGAAATGGCAAAAGTATTTTTAAATAATAATGTAAATGTAGTAATAAGTGATGTTAATGAGGAAAACTTAAAAAAGGCAAAAGAAAATTTAGAAAGTATAAGTAAAAATGCAAGTGTTGAGGCATGTAAATGTAATGTTACAAATACAGAAGATATAGAAAATTTAATTAAGTTTGCAAAGGAAAAATTTTCAAAAATAGATATATGGATTAATAATGCAGGTGTTAATCAACCAGAAAAAGCGATTTGGGAACTTACAGAAGAAGAAATTAATATTATATTAGATGTGGATCTAAAAGGTACAATAAATGCTACAAGATTAATAATGAAGGAAATGGAAGCACAAAAGAGTGGAGCAATATATAATGTTGAAGGATATGGAAGTAATGATGCAATGATGCTTGGTCTTTCAATATATGGTACAGCTAAAAGAGGTATTACATATTTTACTCAAGCACTTGCAAAAGAAAATGAAACTAGAAATACAGGGGTTATTGTAGGAAGACTTTCACCGGGAATAATGATTACAGATTTTTTAGTAAATGCAGTAGGAGATAAGGAAAAAATTGTTTTATCTGAAAAAACTAAAAAAGTATATAATATTTTAGGAGATTATCCAGATGTTATTGCTAAACATATGGTAGAAAATATGTTGTCTAATACAAAAAACGATGTTCATATTGAATGGCTTACAAATAGAAAAGCAGCATGGAGATTTATGACATCTTCATTTAATAAAAGAGATTTCTTTAAAACTTTAGGTGATGGAAAAGAATAAATATAAATTAGATAACATAATTGTGAAATATATGTGAAAAACATTACTTTTTACGTAAACTATGCTATAATATAAATGTAGTAAATAAACGTAGTAATAAATGTAGAAAGGAATGTGGTAAAAAATGAAGAAAATAGAAGGAATATTTAATACAGTAACACACAGTAAAAGAAATTTAGTAATATCTGCAGTAGTTTTATTGTTAGCAGGATATCTAATAGGATTTATTGGTATTAAGTTAGCATAAAAAATGTCATAAGAAATTAATCTTATGGCATTTTTTTATATAAAAATAGATAGAAATTAAGTATAAAACGAATTATTTTAAATAAGAATATAAGGTAGATAAGCATATTAAAATAAAAAAAGATATTATTATAAATAAATTCTACAAATAACCGAAAAAAAATCCCACAAATGACCGAAAAATATAGAAGAAGTTTACTAGTACTTACTGCTACTGGTAAATATGCATATAAAAGAGAAGAAGGAGTGTGTGTAGTTCCAATCGGATGTTTAAAAAATTAAACGTTATTTAAAAATATAAAAGGTATATATTAATAAAATAAGCTAGATTTTTCTAGCTTATTTTTAACTTAATATACAATAAAAAGAATTCTGTAAAAACAGAATCCTTTATATTATAAGTCATCATCTAAACTTGGTCCACCAACTACTCTTTTTGGAAATCTTACTTCCTCGTCACCAGTTTGACCAGCTTGTTTATTATAAGATTTTACAGCTTGAGAGAATATATCTAATAATTCAGTATTAATAGCTTCTTGAGAATAAGTATCTTTAGTGTATTTAGCTATTGCATCATTATCAAATGTAACTCTTCCATCAAATATATCCATCATTGCTCCTGAAAGCTCATCACTATCATCAACAGGTACTAACATTCCAAGATCTGTTGTATAAGTTCCTTTTGTTCCAGGATTTGGAGCAAGAATACTTGGATCTTTAGAATCAGTTTCTGGATTATAGTGTTCTTTTATAGTCTTACCAGTTGTATTCATAATATCTGGAATACCACCACTATTTGTAGCAACTACTGGGTGACCACATGCAGTACCTTCAATAACTACAAGACCAAATGGTTCTTTTCTTGAAGGAACAACAGAGATGTCCGCTAAATTTTGTAGTTGACGAATAACATCATGACCTTGAAGTCCAACAAAGTGTAAATTTTTAAGTCCAAGATTTTCAGCTTGTGCTTTTAATTCAGGTTCTAATGCACCAGTTCCAACTACAACTGTTAAAAGCTTTTTACCTTCTTTTTCACATGCTTCTTCATTTTTCTTTGTAGCATCAAGTAATACGTCAATTCCTTTGAAATCTGCAAATTTTCCAACAAATAAAGCCATATTATCATAGTCTTTTGGAAGTTTTCCATCTTCACTTCTATCAGATGTAAGACTATCAAATAATGTGTCTTTGTCTACACCTTCCATAACATGGAAAACATCAGGATTATATCCATTTTTAACTAAAACAACTTTATCTGCCTCATCTGGGAAAAGTTCACAGAATTGTTTTCTTTGATCTTCAGAAATGACAATTATTCTTTGTGCAGCTTTAGCAGCTTTTTTTGCCATTTCTACAAAGTGAAAATATATTTCTGATTGTGCTTTTAGATCTTGCAATTCTTTAGCAGATAAATTTCCTTTTTTTAAATTAGGTCTTAAATCTCTTAATGTTTCTAAACTTCTTTTGTAACCCATTAAGTCAGTACCATGTATAGTGATAATAAGTGGTATATTAAATTCAGCTGCTATGGCACTATGAATCCAGTTGTGTTGACCATGTATGACATCTGGTTTAAATATATCAGCTTCTTCTTTAATTGCGTGTCTATATTTTTCCTCAATAGCTTTTATTTGATCAAGATTTAAATTCCAAAAAGTAGAAGTAGAACGAGTATGTGTTGTAAACATTGGAAAGTTAAAATCAAGTTGTCCTTCTATTTTTTCTGGATTTTCATTTTCTGCTGTAAATAATACTGGATGATATTTAACACCAGGTACTCTTGGAAAATCTGTCCTATTTTCAGAAAGAATAGTACAAATGTTGTGTCCTTGTTTTACAAACCCCTCAGCTTGTGTGGTAATTAAGGTACCACTTCCTGCACCATTATTTGGAAAGCCAGTTACCTGTAAAATATTCATTTTTAATTCCTCCTCTTTTAATTAAAAATCGGGTAATAAAATTTGTTACCCATACAATAATATCATAAAATGTTACAAAAAGCAACAAGAATAGCTAAAGTTTCATAAAATATGTAATTTTAAATTAACATAAAAAAGAAATATATTGCAATGGTTAATAATATAAAAAAATAGTTGATTTTAAATGTAGTTTATGATAGAATAAGATAGAAAATAGGAATATATCCTATTGTGAAGGAGGAAATAGTAATGGAATTAAAAGGTTCAAAAACAGAACAAAATTTAATGACTGCTTTTGCAGGAGAATCACAAGCAAGAAACAAATATACTTATTTTGCATCTAAAGCAAAAAAAGAAGGATATGAGCAAATTGCTGCTATATTCCAAGAGACTGCAGATAATGAAAAAGAACATGCAAAAATGTGGTTTAAACTTTTAAATGGTGGAGATATACCAACTACTGTTGAAAATTTAAAAGCTGCTGCTGAAGGAGAAAATTACGAATGGACTGATATGTATGATAAAATGGCAAAAGAAGCTAAAGAAGAAGGATTTGATAGAATTGCATATCTATTTGAAGCAGTAGGAAAAATAGAAAAAGAACATGAAGAAAGATATCTTAAATTATTAGATAATGTAAAAGAAGGAAAAGTTTTTGATTGTGGCGAAGTAAAAGTATGGAAATGTAGAAATTGTGGACACATTCATGTAGGAAAAACTGCTCCAGCTGTTTGTCCAGTATGTTCACATCCACAAGCATATTTTGAAATAAAAGCAGAAAATTATTAATAATATAAAATGATAAGTAGTTTTACTATTTATCATTTTTTTTGTGTATGATATAATTATTAATGTTAATTGAGGTATATTATGAAAAAGAATAACTTAAAAAATAAAGAAAAGAAAAAGATAATTAAATATATATTGTTAGCATTAGTAATTTTAGTTTTTGTTGGTGTTGTTTTGTGGCTTTTTCCACTTATGAAAAATATTACCACAACACAAGGACAAATTGAATTTAAAGAGAAAATAGATAGTATGGGATTTTTGGGTGCATTAATTCTTTTTGGATTACAATTTGCACAAATATTTTTTGTAGTATTACCAGGTGAACCATTAGAGGTTTTAGCTGGTATGTGTTATGGACCTTTATGGGGAACTATATTTATATTTTTTAGTGTATTTTTAATTACTACTTTCATAGTTGTAATTACTAGAAAATTTGGAGAAAAACTAATAAATAATGTATGGGATGAAGAGAAAATAAAAAAAATTAAAAATAGCAAAGTATTTAAAAATGCTAAAAAAATAGAAATTTTAATGATTATATTATTTCTAATTCCAGGAACTCCTAAAGATTTGTTAACATATATAGGTGCGATTTTGCCAATAAATCCTATAAAATTTATACTTATTTCGACTTTTGTAAGATTTCCATCTGTTATATCATCAACACTTGCGGGAGCAAATATTGCATCTGGAAATTTTAAATCAATGATTATAGTTTATGTGGTAACAATTATAATTACAGCTTTAGCTATTTTTATATCAACTAAAATGGATAAAAATACAAAAGAGGCAATGGATGTGTTAAAAAAATAAAAAATAATTTAAATAAATTTGCACAAAATATATATGAAAATAATTTTTATATTATATAAAATATAATATAAAATTTGTTGAAAAAAAGTTTTTGGTATGGTATTATAGTGTATGGTAAAAAATATGAGGAGGTATTTATGGATTTTAAACAATGGACAGGTTTTGATAAATCTGGAGAATGGACAAAAGAAATTGATGTAAGAGGGTTTATTCAAAAAAATTATACCCCTTATGAAGGAGATGATTCTTTCTTAGAAGGAACAACAGAAAAAACAAAAAAGTTGTGGGATAAAGTGTTAAAACTTTATGAAAAAGAAAGAAAAAAAGGAGTATTGGATGTTGATACAAAAACTCCTTCAGCAGTAAATGCATATGATGCGGGATATATAGACAAAAATTTAGAACAAATTGTAGGTCTTCAAACTGATGCTCCACTTAAAAGAGCTATTATGCCAAATGGTGGAATTAGGATTGTTGAAAAATCATGTGAAGCATATGGTTATGAAGTAGATAAAGAAACAGATTATATATATCATAATTTAAGAAAAACACATAATGATGGAGTATTTAGTGTTTATACACCAGATATAAGAGCTGCAAGAAGTGCTCACTTACTTACTGGTCTTCCAGATGGATATGGACGTGGAAGAATAATTGGAGACTATAGAAGAGTTGCACTATATGGTGTAGATGTTTTAATCGAAGAAAAGAAAACAGAACTTGAAATTTTAAATGTAGATGAATTTACAGAAAAAGTAATTAGAGAACGTGAAGAAATATATGATCAAATACAAGCTTTACAAGATTTAAAGAAAATGGCTTTAAGATATGGGTATGATATATCTGTACCAGCACAAAATGCTAAAGAGGCAATACAATGGTTATATTTTGCATATTTAGCTGCAACTAAAGATCAAAATGGTGCTGCTATGAGTATTGGTAGAACATCTACTTTCTTAGATATATATATTCAAAGAGATTTAGAAAATGGTACACTTACAGAAAGAGAAGCTCAAGAGCTTATGGATCATTTTGTTATGAAGTTACGTATGATTAGATTTTTACGTACACCAGAATATAATGAGCTATTTAGTGGAGATCCTGTATGGGTAACAGAAAGTATTGGTGGAATGGGAATAGATGGAAGAACACTTGTAACTAAAAATTCATACAGAGTGCTACATACATTAGTAAATTTAGGACCTGCACCAGAGCCAAATTTAACTGTATTATGGTCTAAAAATTTACCTGAAAACTTCAAAAAATATACAGCAAAAATTTCTATAAAAACTTCATCTATTCAATATGAAAACGATGATTTAATGAGAGAGACTCTAGGAGATGATTATGGTATAGCTTGTTGTGTTTCTGCAATGAAGATAGGAAAACAAATGCAATTTTTTGGAGCAAGAGCAAACTTAGCTAAAACACTTTTATATGCTATAAATGGTGGTAGAGATGAAAAAAGTGGAAAACAAATCACACCTAGATATGAACCTATTACATCTGAATATTTAGATTATGATGAAGTAATTGAAAAATTTGATCAAATGATGGAGTATGTGGCAAAAATATATATTAAAGCTTTAAATGCAATACATTATATGCATGATAAATATTCATATGAAGCATTAGAGATGGCTCTTCATGATAAAGATATATTAAGAACAATGGCATGTGGAATAGCTGGTCTTTCTGTAGTTGCAGATTCTTTATCTGCTATAAAATATGCAAAGGTAAAAGTTATTCGTGATGAGAGTGGTCTTGCAGTAGATTATAGCGTAGAAGGGGATTTTCCAAAATTTGGAAATGATGATGATAGAGTAGATGAAATTGCAGTAAATATAGTAAAGCAATTTATGAGAAAACTTCAAAAACATATCACATATAGAGAATCAAAACATACTTTATCTATCCTTACAATTACATCAAATGTTGTATATGGTAAAGCTACTGGAAATACACCAGATGGAAGAAGAAGTGGAGAACCATTTGGACCTGGGGCAAATCCATTACATGGAAGAGACACTAATGGTGCAGTTGCTGTAATGAATTCAATAGCAAAACTTCCATATGAATATTCAGAAGATGGTATATCATATACATTTTCAATTACTCCATCTACTTTAGGAGACAATGGAGATACACAGGTTAAAAACTTAGTTAATTTACTAGATGGATACTTTAAACAAACAGGACATCATATAAATGTTAATGTTTTTGACAGAGCATTACTTGAAGATGCTATGGAGCATCCAGAAAAATACCCACAACTTACTATACGTGTTTCTGGATATGCAGTTAATTTTGTAAAATTAACAAGAGAACAACAATTAGATGTTATAAATAGAACTATACATGAAAAATTTTAAAATTGGAGGAGCAATGAAGGGGAGAATACATTCTTTTGAAAGTTTAGGTGCAGTTGATGGTCCAGGACTTAGATATGTTATATTTATGCAAGGATGCAACTTAAAATGCAAATATTGTCAAAATAGAGATACTTGGGATATTCATGGTGGAGAAGAATATGATGTAGAAGAGGTATTTGAAAAAATACTAAGATATAAAAACTACATAACTCCAAATGGTGGTGTAACAATTAGTGGTGGAGAGCCATTACTTCAGTCAAAATTTTTAATAGAATTATTTAAAAAATTAAAAAAAGAAAATATAAGTACTTGCATTGATACATCTGGTAATGTTGCACTTACAGATGAAATAAAAGAGTTAATAGACTTGACAGATCTCTTTCTACTTGATATAAAATGTATTAATGATGATATTTGTAAAGATTTAGTTGGTGTATCAAATAAAAGAGAGTTAGAATTTGCTAGATACTTAAGTGATAATGGCAAAAAAATGTGGATAAGGCAAGTACTTGTTCCAACTATAACAGATGTAGAAGCGGATTTAAAAAAATTGTCTGAATTTATACATACATTAAATGGAGTGGAAAAAGTAGAAATACTAAAATATCATGATTTAGGAAAATTTAAATGGGAAAACTTAAAGTTAAAATATCCTTTGCTAGGGTATAGAACAGCAAGTGAAGAAGATGTAAAAAGAGCTAAAAGAATAATGGATTTTGATATGTAATTTATTGGAGGTAGTTTATTTTGAGAAAATATTTTGGAACAGATGGAATAAGAAGAATTGCAAATACAGAGCTTACACCAGAACTTGTATATAAAGTAGCAAAAGCTGGAGCATATGTTTTATCTAAACATACTGATCACACACCTACTATTTTTATTGGAAGAGATACAAGAATATCTGGTACTTTAATTGAAAGTGCTATGATTGCTGGATTTTTAAGTTATGGTGCAAATGTAAAAACATTAGGTGTTATGCCAACACCTGCAGTTGCATACTTAACACGTAAATTTAAGGCGGATGCATCAGTTGTAATTTCTGCATCACATAATACTTATGAATTTAATGGGGTTAAATATTTTAGTAATAAAGGAATGAAAATACCAGATAGCTTAGAAGAAGAAATAGAGCAAGTTATGGAGTCTGGTAAATTAGAAGAACTTACAGCATGTAATGATAAAATAGGAGTAAGTGAAAATAGAGAAGACTTACTTGAAGAGTATGTATTTTTCTTTAGAAAAATATTTGAAGACAAGTTACTTGATGTATTAGATGATAATTTTAAAGTTGTAATTGATACTGCAAATGGTGCAACAAGTAAAGTAGCACCAAAAGTATTCAAAGCATTAGGAATTAATTATGAGGTAATAAATAATTGTCCTGATGGAATAAATATAAATAAAGATTGTGGATCTACTCATATAGAAAATTTGGCTAAATATGTTGTAGAAAATAAATTTAACTTAGGTGTTGCATACGACGGTGATGGAGATAGATGTCTATGTGTAGACGAAAATGGTAATATATTAGATGGAGATATAATACTTGCAATTGTATCAAATTATTTAAAAAATAATAACATGTTAAAAAAGGATACACTTGTTGCAACAGTTATGAGCAATTTAGGACTTAAAAAATATTGCAAAGAAAATGGAATAGATTTTGTACAAACAAGTGTAGGAGATAGATATGTTTTAGAGAGTATGCTAGAAAATGGATATAATTTAGGTGGAGAACAATCAGGACATATAATATTCTTAGATTATAATCCAACAGGAGATGGAATATTAACATCTTTAATGTTAATAGAAATATTATTAAAATCAAAGAAGAAAGCAAGTGAACTTGCGTCAATTGTTACTATATATCCACAAGTACTTGTTAATGCAAAGGTGTCAGGAGATAAAAAATATAAATATCTAGAAGATGAAGTAATAAAGGCAAAAATAGAAGAAATAGAAAAAGAATTTGCTGATACTGGAAGAGTATTAATTAGACCATCTGGAACAGAGCCTCTAGTTAGAGTTATGATTGAAGGAGAAAATCAAGATATTTTAGATAAAAGAGCACATGAGCTTGCAAGTTTAATTGAAGAAAGACTTAAATAAAAAAAGAAACAGTAAAAAACTGTTTCTTTTTTTTTATTATTATGATATAATAACTTTCAAAAAAGGAGAAAAAAATAATATGAAAAGAATTTTAACTGGTTTACAACCAACAGGTGAGATAACTTTAGGAAATTATATTGGAGCAATAAAACAAATAGTTGAACTTCAGGAAAAATATGATTCATATATATTTGTTGCAGATTTACATTCAATTACTATACCTAAAGATCCAAAGATTTTAAGAGAGAATATTAGAAAATTATTAGCTTTATATTTAGCTTGTGGAATTGATCCCAATAAAAATACTATATTTATTCAATCAGAAAATGAATATCATACTAATGTTTCTTGGATGCTAGAATGTAATACTTATTTTGGTGAATTATCAAGGATGACTCAATTTAAAGATAAAAGCAAAAAGAATACAAATTTTAGTTCTGGATTGTTTACATATCCAGTATTAATGGCTGCAGATATACTTATTTATGACGTTGATTATGTTCCAGTTGGAATTGATCAAAAACAACATGTTGAGATAGCTAGAGATATCGCTGATAGATTTAATAAAAAGTATGGAAAAATTTTTAAATTACCAGATGCGTTAATAAGTGAGGTTGGAACAAAAATAATGGATTTACAAGATCCTTATCATAAAATGAGTAAATCTAGTGAAAATCAAAATGGTGTAATTAGACTATTAGATAATATAGATTTGATTAGAAAGAAGATAATGAGTGCAGTAACAGATAGTGAATCTATAGTGAGGTTTGACCCAGATAATAAACCTGGTATTTCGAATTTAATAAATATATATTCAGTTTTTACTCATAAGAATATATCTGAAATTGAAGAAGAATTTAATTCATGTAATTATGGCGATTTTAAAAAGTCTGTAGCTGATGTTGTAATTAATGAAATATCTAAAATTCAAAATAAATACGATGAAATTATGAAAAGTAATCAAATAGACAAAATTTTAGATGATGGCATAAGAAAAACAAGAGAAATTGCTAAAAGAAAATATGAAGCTATGAAACTAGAGATGGGATTAGGAAGATAATATAAAGCTATAATAAAATAGGTGATGAATTATATGATAATATCTAAATTTTACAAAGAAATTGAACTTTATGATAATGAGTATGCTATTTATAATAATTTATATATGAATATTATATTTGTCGATAAAATAAAGCTTAATAAAATAAAGGAATTTAATGTTACAGGAGAGCATTAAATTAAAAAATAAAAATTGTAAATTTGGATTATCAATTACTTTAACTGATCAAATTATTAATAATCAAGAATTAATATTATCTTGGCTAAAAGAAATAAACGTTAAAAATATATCTTATAACTCATTACATTTTACTTGGAAGTACGACAAATGGAGAGATTATTACGAAAGAGCTACTGAATTCATATGTAAATCAAATGATATTTTAAATGAATGCGTAGAGAGTTCTATTCAAAGCAAAATTAATGTTATTGTTAATAAAAATTTTAAATATTTTGGATGTTTAGCAGCAGGAGTAAATCAGGTTGTAGATAAGCCTAATGCTGATATATGTATATATCATGGTGAGTTTAAAAATGATGATTCGACAATAGATAATATTTATAATTTTGACTTTAATAATATAATGAATTATGAAAAATTGCATTATTACAGAGAATTTAATCCTTTAAACGAAACAGAGTGCTTGAAATGTGATGCTTTATTTTCTTGTGGTGGTGGATGTTTTTTACAGTCTAAGAAATTGTTTGGAATTGCTAGTAAAAATGATAAAGCTATGTGTATTATAATAAAAAAGTAAATAAATAGATTAATCATATAATAATATTTGCATAAACGGCTATTAATGTTTATGTTAGTAGTCTGTTTTTGCAAATTATTTGCAAAATTTTGTTGTCAATTTTTTTAGATTATGGTATAATATTAATGTAGATTAGATAATCTACAAAGTAATATAAGGACTATTTAAAATATAGTCTTTTTTTATTACTGTAAATTTATTTAAAAGAAAGGTGGGATCAGTATTATGTTAGAAAACAATTTTGAAGTAGAAAAAGTTCTAGAGTTAATAGAACAAAAAAAGTTTAATGAATTAAAAAAATACTTGGAAAGGATAAATGGTGCTGATTTCCCGAGTATTTTTGAAGAAATCGATGATGAAGATGTATTAATTGTGTTTAGATTATTAAATAAAGAAAGAGCGGCGGAGATATTTGCAGAGCTTGATCCAGATATGCAAGAGAGGCTTATAAATTCTTTTACAGATGTTGAGCTTAAAAATGTAATAGATAAGCTATTTATAGATGATACTGTAGATATGATAGAAGAGATGCCTTCAAATGTTGTAAAGCGTATTTTAAGAAATGTTAGTGATAAAGATAGAAAAATTATAAATGAAATATTAAATTATCCAGATGATAGTGCTGGAAGTATAATGACAACTGAGTTTGTTGATTTAAAAGAAAATATGACAGTTGAGCAAGCTTTTGAAAAAATTAAAAAAATAGGACTAAAAAAAGAAACTGTATATAATTGTTATGTATTAGATAAAAACAGAAAACTACTTGGTGTAATTGATATAAAAAACTTACTAGTAGCTGAAAGAAACCAAAAATTAACTGAATTAATGGATACTAATGTAATTACAGTTAATACACTTGATGATAAAGAAGATGTTGCAAGAATTTTTGATAAATATGACTATGTTGCACTTCCTGTTGTAGATAAGGAAGGAAGACTTGTAGGTATTGTAACAGTTGATGATGCCATTGATGTAATGAAGGAAGAAGCATCTGAAGACTTTGAAAAAATGGCAGCTATTTCTCCTAATGAGGATGGATATTATAAAACACCAGTGCTTATACATGCTAAAAATAGAATAGTTTGGCTACTTTTTTTGATGTTTTCTTCTATTGTAACTGGAGCTGTTATAACACATTATGAACAGGCTTTTGCAGCTTTACCAATACTTGTATCTTTTATACCAATGATTATGGGAACAGGAGGAAATTGTGGTTCACAGTCTTCTACTCTTGTAATTCGTGGTATTGCAGTAGATGAGATAAAGACAAAAGACTTTTTAAAAGTATGGTGGAAAGAAATAAGAGTTGCAGTTATTGTAGGAATAATAATGGCAATTGTAAATGGAATTAGAATAGTAATTCAGTATAATGATTTACAACTTGCTGTAGTTGTTGGACTTACACTTGTTGTTACTATTATGATATCTAAGAGTTTAGGTTCAATGTTACCACTTATTTGCAAAAAATTAAAACTTGATCCAGCTATAATGGCAGCACCACTAATTTCAACAATATTAGATACATGTTCAGTTTTAGTATTTTTTAACATTGCTGTAGCAATTATGCATATTTAATAAAATAATAATTATAAAGTAGCAATAAAAATTTAAATTAGTAAGTTTTTATTGCTACTTTTTAATTTGCTTTCTATTTGATATAATAATTATATAAAATAATAAAAAATATTTGTATTAAATTTTTTAAGGAGATGTTGTTTTATGAGTTTAATAGTAAATATATATTATACAGGTAAAAATGGAAGTGCAAAAAAATTTGTAGATGAGATGATAAGTGAGGGAATAGTAGAAAAAATAAGAGCAGAGGAAGGAAATATTAGATATGAATATTTCTTTTCAAAAGATGATCCAGAAACGGTGCTACTCATAGATTGTTGGAAAAATAAAGAGGCACTAGATGCTCATCATAAAACAGAAATGATGAAAGAAATTGCTATTTTAAGGGAAAAATATGAGCTAAAGATGAAAGTAGAGCAATATACAAATGTACTAAAAGATAATACAGATTTTGAGACAGTTATAAGAAAAAGGACTTCTACAAGAAAATTTAAAGATGAAAAAATATCAAAAGAAAAATTAGATAAAATTTTAGAAGCTGGTAGACTTGCACCAACAGCTAAAAATATTCAACCACAAATGATATATGTTGTGCAGTCTAAAGAAGGACTAGAGAAAATAGATAGGGTAACTCCTTGCAGATATGGTGCAAACACTGTTTTAATAGTATGTGGAAATAAAAATATTGCATGGACAAAAAATGATTATTCAAGTTATGAGACTGATGCTTGCATAGTTGCAACTCATATGATGTTAGAAGCTACAAATGTTGGAGTAGACAATATATGGATTGCTATGTTTGATAATGAAAAATTAAAGCAGGAATTTGACTTAGAAGATGGAATAGAGCCAAATTGTCTTATACCTTTAGGTTATGCTACAGATGATTATATAGGAAATCCTATGCACAGTCAAAGAAAAGATTTAAAAGATACAGTTAAATTTATATAGTTAAAAACTAATTGTAGTATATTAAAATGTGAGCACATATTTTAAATGTTAATAAGTATTGCTTGTGGCAACGAACTATTCTTTATATAATAGTTTAAAAGAAAGGAGTGGTTCTAAAGTGTTAAAAGAAAATATTAAGACAATCAGAAAACAAAGAGGTCTTTCTCAAGAAGAACTTGCTATCAAGCTAAATGTAGTAAGACAAACAATTTCTAAATGGGAGAATGGACTGTCAGTTCCTGATTCGGAGATGCTAATTTCTATGTCAGAAGTTCTTGAAACTCCAGTAAGTACCTTAATTGGAGAAAATATTTCTGAATTTAAAGCAGATGATTTGAAAGCAATTTCTGAAAAATTAGAGATAATAAATTTACAATTATCACAAAGAAATAGTACTAGAAGAAAAATAATTCATTGGTTATTAATTTCATTATGCATAATCATAGTAATAACTTTAATATTTCTAATTTTATTAAATAGTCCATACCAAAATTGGAATTATAGCGATCCTGAAAAAGCTGTTATAGGAGTTGCTTTTCATTCGTTTGAATGGGTATTTATAAGAATAGCACCAATTATTTTTATTGGATTAATTATTGGAATTTTTTTGACTCGAAAGAAAGTCTAAGATTATAGATTGCAAATTGTAAGATTTGTATTATAAAGGGGAAAAGACATATGAAAGAAAGAGAATTTTTAGTCATTACAATGTATAATGATAAAGAAAATATAGATATAATACCAGTAGAAAAAAAGGAATTATTATTTGGACGTTCAATAAAAATTATATTAAATAAAACAGATGTAGATATAGAAAAAATAAAAGAAAAAGGAGAATTTGTATTGTGCATATCTGATGACTATTTTCCATTAACTACAAAAAATTATAAAGGAAATCTAAAATATTATACAATTGAAGATTTAAAGAAAAGCAAATTTACAGTAAGAAAAGCAAAATATATAAATGCTCCAATTATAAATGAACTTTCAATATGTTTTGAATGTAAATTGAAAGAAATCTATGAAAATGAAAATGAGTATATAGTAATTGTAAAAGCTTTGCGCCGTAGTGCAAATATATAATTACAAGTTATTAAATGAAACAGTGATTACTGGTATTATATTTTTTATTTTAGAAATATAGAGTATAATATTATAAAGTAAAATTAAGGAGGAAAATAAAATGAGAATAGCTTTAACATATCAAAACGGAAATATATATGAACATTTTGGACATACAAAACAATTAAAAATATATGATATTGAAAATAAAAATATAAAAACTGAAAATATTATAGACGTTAATGAGAAAGGCCATGGAGCTTTAGTAGGATTATTGTTAGATAATTTTGTGGATGTTTTAATTTGTGGTGGAATAGGAGATGGTGCAAAAGAAGCATTAAAAAAAGCTAATATAAAGCTATATGGTGGTGTTTACGGAAATGCTGATAGCATAGTAAATGATTTTATAAATGGAAAATTAAAATATAATGAAAATGTACAATGCTCTCATCATGAGTCTTATCATAATTCTTGTGTTGAACATAAATGCAATGAAAATAAAAATGGATGTCATGGAAATAAAATTGGAGGATAATATGAAAATAATTTATTGTTCAAATACTGGTTTTACCAAGCAATACGCTATAATGTTAGCTAATAAATTAGGTATTGAAAGTATAGATGTAAAAGATATAAAAAAGTATGATATTAAAGATGAAGAAATAATATTTTTAGGATGGATTTTTGCAGGAATTATAATGGGATTAAATAAAGTTAGAAAATATAAGTTAAAATGTGTAATATCAGTGGGAATTCTTAAATTAACTGATGAATATAAAAATGAATTAATAAAATCTAATAATATAGAAAGAGATAAATCTTTTTTCTATATTCAAGGTGGCATAGACTATAAAGAATTAAAAGGTATAAAAAAGATATTATTAAAGGCGGTTGCTTCTAATATTATAAAAGAAAATAAAAATGAAAATGAAGGTATAATAAATATATTAAAGAATGGTGGAAGTCTGGTTAAAGAAGAAAATTTAAATGATATCATAGAATATATTAATAAAAATAATGCCTAACTTTAGTTAGGTATTATTTTTTTAGTTTTACTATGATATAATAATCATATAAGAAAGGAAAATATTTATGCATGATATATGGAATCCATGGCATGGATGTGTGAAATGTAGTGAGGGTTGTAAAAATTGTTATATGTATGCTTTAGATAAACAAAGAGGACAAGATGGCAGTGTTATATATAAGGTTGGTAATAATTTTGATTATCCACTACATAAAGATAAGAAAGGTAGTTACAAAATAAAAAGTGGTGAGCAAATAAGAATATGTATGACATCAGATTTTTTCTTGAGTGAGGCAGACAAGTGGAGAGATGAAGCATGGGAGATAATAAGAAAAAGACCAGACGTTATATTTTTTATTCTTACCAAAAGACCAGAAAGAGTAAAAGATAATTTACCTCCTTGGTGGGGTGACGGGCTTGAGAATGTATTTTTCAACGTAACTTGTGAAAATCAAAAAAGAGCAGATGAACGTATACCAATACTTTTTTCACTTCCTTTTAAACATAAAGGAATAATGGTTGCCCCATTTATAGGAAATATTAATATAGAGAAATATTTGAGAAAAGGTATTATAGAACAAATAATTGCAGGTGGAGAAAATTATAATGGTGCACGACCACTTTATTATGAATGGGTAAAAAATTTAAGTGATCAATGTAAAAGAAATAACACAACATTTGCTTTTATAGAAACTGGTAATATATTTGTTAAAGATAAAAAGGTGTATAAAATAAGAAATAAAAGCTTACAAAGTAAATTAGCATATAGAACAGGACTTGAATATGTAGGAAAACCGATGAATTTTATTTTAAAAGATGAACTTGGAATAGAACTTAGAAAGGAAGATCTATATGTACCGTATTTTAAAGAAAAATGTAGAGAATGTGGCAGTAAAATAATATGTAATGGGTGTAGCAAATGTGGTAATTGCAAAGATTAGTATTTACAAAAAATTGATTAGTTTTTTATTGATATTTATTATATTTTTTGATATTCTATTAATGGAATTTAGGAGTTGATTATATGGGAGAAAAATTTGTTTTACTTACGGATGATAATGATACATTTGCTGATGTTACATCAGATGATATTGTAAGAATAAGGGGAGGATTAAAACCTTCTTGTGATAAGATAAAATGGTATACACCAGAATCTACTTTACCAGAATATTATTCTAAATGGCAAGAATATGACAGATTAGATTTAAGTGACGGTAAAGCAAATAATGATGAAGTATTAGATGATGGAAAATATAATCCTGGTACAAAATATGTTATATATGGTTCTTTAAGAGAAGAAACAGTAATGATTAGGCCATCAAAATATAAAGAAATTCTTGCTATGGTAAGTAATACTTTAACACTAAAAGATGCATCAGATGAGTCTGTAAGGCAAGCTGTGGCTCGTCTTATTAGTAAAAAGCTTGAAAATCCAAATATAAAATATGTTATATGTGAGATAGCAGATATGAGTGATGTTATAGCTTTAGAAGATATATTTGCTGTAATTGATAGTGTAGACTCTATAGAGCATGATATATTAAAAAATGAAATTAAATTATATATTTTCGATCCGCATAAAATACATCATGTAACAGAAGAAGATAAATACAAAGCATATGTAAATGTAAAAAATAGAGTTGAAAGTGGATTTTATAAGAAAAAGTTAGAATTTTTGGATATGCTAAGATATGATAAGACTCTAGAGCCAAAAAATAGAGAGTCATATTTAAGATGTGGAGTTTTACCAAAAGAGGGAGAGACTGCAGAAGAGTGCTATGATAGAATAAAATCATATCTTGAACAAATATATAGAGATTTTGAAAGATATAAAGATGATTATGAAGAGTTTAAAGGGCATATATTAAATAAACTGCCAAGAGCAATATCTACAGAAAGAAATGAATGGGACGTAAGATATAATGATGAAGTTATAACTAGTGCTTTAGTTACAGGATATGTTAGATTCTTTAGTGGGTTATATATATCTGCTGATGCAGAAATGGATATATGTACAACTGATGATAAAAGAAGAAGATTTAGATACAATAGATGCTTTCAAGTAACAAATCTTGCTATTTTTAATTCTGAAGCTATGTATATAGATAGAATTATAGAAATAGAAAAAATAAGACAAAAAAATATAGAAAAAGAAAAAAATTTAGAAGATAAAAATGTTTAAGGAGAGAGTATGGAACAGAAAAATCATGCCAATATGAAATCACCACTTCAATATCAAATAACAGAATATGATTGTGGTCAAGCAACGGTATTGAATGCTATTAGATATTTATTTAATAGAGGAGAAATACCGCCAATTATAATAAAATATATTACTCAATATACTTTAGATACAATAGGAGAAAATGGTCAGATAGGTATGTGTGGAACTTCTCCTTATGCAATGGATTATTTGTCTAATTGGATAAATAAAAGTGAATTTTTATCAAGATTAGGTTTGCATGCTATTGTTTTGTATAAAAGTGAAGTTGATATAAATAATGAAAAGTTAAATTATTACATGGATTTGGGCGGAGTTGCAATCTTTAGAGTTTGGTCAGAGTGTGAACACTATGTATTATGTACAGGAATAGATAAAGAAAATGTATATATTTTTGATCCATACTATTTAGATGACTATGATTATGATGACGATAAAGATTGTATAGTAGTTCCAAATAAACCTTTTAAATATAATAGAATAGTAAGAAAAAAGAGATTTAATTCTAATACAAAAGAAGATTTTTCTTTTGTAAAAGATGATGAAAGAAGAATACTTATTTTATATAGAAAATAAAATATTTTGTTGGATAGTTTATGGAAAAGGTAGTGTCAAAAACGTAAAATAATAATTTTTTATAAATTGTATATATGAACAATTAAAAAGGATACTAATTAAAACTAGTATCCTTTTTACTATTCTATAACATGTTCTTTAAAATCAAGTTCTTTATATATTATTTTATTATTTTTCTTATCTATACCAAGTTTGTAGTGATATGTAGATTTATCCACTATATCGTTATTATCAAGAGTAATAGATAGGGTTAGTGTATCAATATTAAAAGATGTACTTATGGTATAGTTTTTTAAGTCTTCTTCTGTTGAATATGATTTTAATATATTTTCAAGTGTTTCATGATTTTCATAGTTATAATTTGTATATGTAATAAAATTTGTATAAAATGAATCAGATGCATATACATTTGCTATACCAGAATTTGTATTTTTAGATATGAAATCTGGATATAATTCTTTTAAGAAAGCTACTTGTCTATTGTCATCAGATAAAAAACTTAATTTACTATTTTTATTAGATAAGAAAATTATAAATATAACAGCTGCTAGTATTATAATACTTAAAAATATTATTAGCAGGCTTCTTTTTTTACCCATAACTATTCCCCCATACCAAAATTATAGCATACATAAAAATTATTAACAATATATTTTAACATATATTTTTCATTATTTTATCTTTTATTTTATGTAGATATATAGTATAATTGCAAAGAAGAGGTGTAAATATGGAAGATATTACAAAAAAAGCTAGCTATTGTTTAAGTTGTAAAAGTAAAAACTGTATGAAAGGTTGTCCTTTATCTAATGATATAACACAGGCAATAAGCTATGTTAAAGATTGTGATTATGAAAATGCATATAAGGAATTTTTAAATACAACTCTACTTTCTTCTATCTGTGGTAGAATATGTCCTCATAGCAAGCAGTGTCAAGGAAGTTGCATAAGAGGAATAAAAGGAGAAAGTGTATCTATAGGAGATATCGAAGCTTTTGTAGGAGATTATGGGTTAGAAAAAGACATAGATATAAATATGTTAAATAATGATAAAATTATAGATAAAAAAGTTGCTGTAATAGGTAGTGGACCATGTGGTATTACATGTGCTGCAACTTTAAAAAGACTTGGTGTAAAAAATGTTACTATATTTGAGAAAAAAGATTATTTAGGTGGATTACTTGTGCATGGTATACCAGATTTTAGACTTTCTAAAGATATAGTAAAAAAGGTATATGATAAAATATTATCTCTTGGACTAGATGTAAAATACAATATGGAGCTAGGAAGAAATATAACTTTAGACGAGTTAAAAAATAAATATGATGCTATATTTATAGCAATAGGGGCCAATATTTCATCTTATATGGGAATAGAAGGCGAAAATTTAGATGGCGTTTATGGTGGAAATGAGCTTTTAGAGTATAAAAAATATCCAGATTTTAAAGGAAAAAAAGTTGCTGTAATTGGTGGTGGAAATGTTGCAATGGATGTATCACGTACTCTAAAAAGACTTGGTGCAAAAGATGTATATGTAATATATAGAAGAGCAAAAGAGCAGATGCCTGCTGAAAGTAAAGAAATTGAAGAGGCAATTTCAGAGGGCATTAACTTTTTATTTTTAAATAATATAGTAAAAGTAATAGGAAAAGAAAAAGTAGAAAAAATAGAATGCATAAAAACAAAACTAATATATGAGGAAGGAAAAAGACCTTATCCTCAAAATATAGAAGGCTCAAATTATATAATAGATATGGACTATGTTATAATGGCAATTGGATCTTGTCCTGAAGAAAAAGTATTAAAAAATCTTGGCGTAAATTTAAATAAATGGAATAAAATTGAAATAGATGAAAATTATAAGACAAGCATGGATAAGATTTATGCTGCAGGAGATATTGCAGGAGTAAAATCAACAGTTGCATATGCAAGTGCATCTGGTAGAGAAGCAGCAAAAAATATTTATTATTATTTATTAAACCAATAAGGAGAGCAAATGGATAAAGATTTAATATATAGTAAATTAACGACAAAAAAAATAGGAAAAAATATAATATTATATGATATAATAGATTCAACACAAGATGAAATAAAGCGTAAAAAAGATTTAAAAGAGGGAACAGTAATTATATCTGAGCTGCAAACTAAAGGAAAAGGAACGCATGGAAGAGTTTGGTATACAGACTCTTTTGGAAAAAATATAGCTTTTACCTTAGTGTTATATCCACAAGTAGATGTAAATAGATTAGATGGTATAACAATAGTTATAGCAAAATGTGTAATAAAAACATTTAAAACATTATATAACATAGATTTACAAATTAAATATCCAAATGATATTGTATGTAATTTAAAAAAGATAGGTGGCATACTAACACAGACAACTGTACAAAATAGTATAGTAAAAAAGCTATATATTGGAATAGGAATTAATATTTTACAGGAAGAATTTAATGAAAATATACAAAATATAGCATCTTCTATTAAAAAAGAATTTAATATAGAATGTAAAAGAGAAGATATTATTTCAACATTCTTTAATTTTTTTGAAGAAGAATACTTAAAGATTGTGGGGGAATTTAATGAATAGGACAAAGCGAAAAATATTTGAGACCTCGATGGATTTATTTGCTAAAAAAGGATATGATGCTACAAGCATAGAAGAGATTACATCAGTAGTTGGAATTGCAAAAGGAACATTATATTATCATTTTTCAAGTAAGGGTGAAATATTAGATTTTTTAATTGTTGAAGGATTAAAATTACTTGAGCATAGTATAGAAATAAAGGCAAGAAAAGCAGATAATATTAAAGAGAAAATAGAAGCAATAATATTGGTAGAACTTAAAGTAGTGGATAAATATGAAAATCTAATAAATCTTATAATTAAAGAAATTTGTGGAAATGAAGAGAGAAATAAAAAGTGCAGAGAAAGTGTGTATAGCTGTGTTGATGTAATAGAGAAGATTATAGTAGATTCAGTTGAAAAAGGAGAAATAGCTAATTGTGATACAAGAGCTATAGCTTTTGAAATTTTTGGTATAATTTGTTCAGGAATACTACTTAGATATGAAAATAATGGAAATATAGATATAAATAAAATGGCATTACAATATAGTAGAGCAATTTATAAGATTATAGAAAAAAATTAAAGTTATAATATGTAAAATAAATTTTAAAGAAGTATTGATTTTTCAATATTTCTTTTTTTTATATGGATTTTTCAATATAGATGACTGACCAGTCGGGTTAATGATTTTTTTAAAAATTTAGTATAAATTAGTTATAGTTGGAGGATGAATATGAGCTCAATTGAAATAGTAGCAACTGGTAAATATTTACCAAATACTATAATTACAAATATAAAATTAGAAAAAGATAATAACTTGGAAAATGGATATATATATAAAAGAACTGGAATTGAGACAAGACATTATGTAAAAAATGAGACTTTAGAAGATATAGCTATATCAAGTGTAAATGATATGCTAAGCAAAAATAAAGATATAAATGTAGAAGATATAGCTCTTATTATTACAACGTCAACTACTTATGATAATGTAATGCCATCACTATCATTTTGTATACAAAAATATTTTAATGTTAAAGAATGTATGTGTTTGGACATACTTGCAGGTTGTAGTGGCTTTATTAATGCTTTAGATATAGCTCAAAAATATATCACTACACAAACAAAGTATGCACTTGTAATTGGTGTTGAAGTTTTATCTAAAAATGGGTATAAGAGTATAAATGATAAAATGTTATTTGGAGACGGTGCAGGGTGCATATTAATAAAGGCATGTAAAGAGGAAAAAATGTACTTTAGCTGTATAGAAAGCATGGGAGAAAATAATGATATTTTAACGTGCGATGATAAACATAATCTTTATATGGATGGAAGAAAAGTATATAAATTTGCAACTACAAAAACAGTGGATAATATAAACAAATTATTAAAAGAAGCTAATGTAAAAGAAGACGAGATAAGCTTTGCAATACCACATCAATCTAATATTAGAATTTTAGATAAAATAGCTAATAAGACTGGTATAAAAATGTATACAAATATAAGGCAATATGCAAATACATTTTGTGCAAGTATTCCTATTGCTATAGATGATCTGTTTTATTCAGGTAAAATAAAATCTAAAGATAAAATTTTGCTTTTAGGATATGGTGGTGGCTTAAATTTAGGAAGTATTTTAATGGAGGTATAGTATGAAAATAGCTTTTTTGTTTCCAGGACAAGGAACCCAAACAATAGGAATGTGTAAAGATATTTATGATAAATATACTCAAGCACAACAAATATATAAAAAAGCAAGCGATGTTATAGGAATAGATGTTGCTAAATTGTGTTTCGAGTCAACACAAGAAAAGTTAAATTTAACTGCAAATACACAGATTAGTATTTTAGTTACATCACTTGCAATATGTAAAGTTTTAGAAAAATATGGAATAAAGCCAGACGTGTGTACAGGATTAAGTCTTGGTGAATATACAGCTTTAATAGAGGGAGGATTCATAGATTTTGATGATGGGGTAAAACTTGTTAAAAATCGTGGAGATATAATGCAAAACTGTAATTTTAATAATGAGTATAAAATGGCAGCTGTAATTGGACTTGAGAGTTCAAAAATAGAAGAAATCTGTAAAAGTGTTGAAGGGTTTGTAGTACCTGCAAATTATAATTACTCTATGCAAACAGTTATATCAGGATATAAAGATAGTGTTTTAAAGGCAAGTGAACTTTTAAAGCAAGCAGGTGCTAAAAGAGTAATAGAATTAAATACAGCAGGACCTTTTCATACAGAAAAATTAAAAGATGCAAGTCAAAAATTAAAAGATTATGTAGATAATAAAAAGTTTAAACAAGGCAATATAGAGGTTTTAAAAAATATAGATGCTACACCATATTGTAAAGATGATGATTTTAAAGAAGTATTATCAGCACATATGGTAAGTCCTGTAAGAATGGATAAGATTATAGACAGATTAAATAGTGAAAATGTAGAGTTATATGTTGAGGTCGGACCAGGACATACACTTAGTGGATTTGTAAAAAAGCAGCTAAAAAATGCGAATGTTATAAATATAGATAGTGTAGAAGCTATAGAAAAATTAGTAAATTTGGTAAAGGAGAATTAGTATGGAAGAGAAAAAAGTAGTACTTATAACAGGTGGAACAAGAGGAATAGGAAGTGAAATAGCAAAAAAATTTGCTAAAGAGGGATGTAATTTAGTTTTAAATTATGTATCGGATAGTACAGATGTAGAAAAAATAAAATCTGAGTTTGATGAATATGGTATAGATGTATTGGTATTAAAAGCAGATGTATCAGTTTTTGAAGATTGCGAAAATTTGGTTAAAGAGGCAATAGCAAAATTTGGAAAAATAGATATATTGGTAAATAATGCGGGAATAACTAAAGATACTTTAATTGCTATGATGAAAGAAGATGCATTTGACAAGGTAATAGATGTAAATTTAAAGGGAACATTTAATGTTACAAAAAATGTAGTACCATATATGATGAAAAAAAGAAGTGGCAATATAATAAATATTTCATCTGTAGTTGGAATTGTTGGTAATGCTGGACAGTCAAATTATGCTGCATCAAAAGCTGGAATAATAGGGTTTACTAAGTCTCTTGCAAAAGAGCTTGCTCCAAGGAATATAAGAGTAAATGCAGTAGCACCTGGCTTTATTGATACAGATATGACAAGTGTATTATCAGATAAAGTAAAGGAAAATATAAATTTACAAATCCCATTAAAAAGAATGGGAAAAGCTCAAGAAGTAGCAAATGTAGTATCATTTTTAGCAGGTAATGAAAGTTCATATATAACTGGTCAAGTAATAAATGTTGATGGCGGAATGGTAATGTAGGAGGATAAGAATGGAAAGAAGAGTTGTAGTAACAGGTATGGGAGCAATAACTCCTATAGGTAATAATGTAGAAGAATTTTTTAATGGTTTAATTGAAGGAAAATGTGGTATAGATAATATTACGTTATTTGATACAGAAAAATTCAAAGTAAAACTTGCAGCACAAGTTAAGAGATATAATGCTGAAGATTATTTTGATAGAAGATCTGCAAAAAGACTTGATAGATTTTCACAATTTGCAATGATTGCAGCTAGAGAAGCAATAAAAGACAGTGGTATAACAAAAGAAAATACAGATATGGAAAGAATAGGAATAGTAGTAAGTTCTGGAATAGGAGGACTTGGTACAATAGAGGAGCAAAATATAAATTTAAATCAAAAAGGACCAGATAGAGTATCTCCTATGTATATTCCTATGGCAATTTGTAATATGGCGACTGGAAATATTGCTATAGATCTTGGAATTAGAGGAGAATCGGAATGTATTGTTACAGCATGTGCATCAGGTACTCATTCAATAGGAGAAGCGTTAAGACTTATTAGACATGGATATCAAGATGCTATGCTTTGCGGAGGATGTGAAGCATCAATTACTCCATCAGGAATTGCAGGATTTACAACTATAAAAGCATTAAATACAACAGACGATAAAACTCGTGCAAGTATCCCTTTTGATAAAGAGCGCTCTGGGTTTGTAATGGGAGAAGGTGCTGGTGTATTAGTACTTGAAGAGCTAGAACATGCAAAAGCAAGAGGTGCAAAGATATATGCAGAAGTAGTAGGATATGGAGCATCATCTGATGCATATCATATAACATCTCCTGCACCTGAGGGTGAAGGCGGAAAAAGAGCAATGATAAATGCACTAAAAGATGCAAAAATAAATCCTGAAGATATAACATATATAAATGCTCATGGTACATCAACACCACTTAATGATAAGTGTGAAACGCAAGCAATAAAAGGTGCATTTGAAAAGTGCTATGACAAATTATATGTAAGCTCTACAAAAGGTCATACAGGACATTTGCTGGGAGCTGCAGGAGCAATAGAGGCAATAGCATGTGTAAAAGCAATAGAAAAATCTATAATACCACCAACAATTGGATATAAAGTAAAAGATGATGATTGTGATTTAAATATAGTTCCAAATAAGCCAGTAGAACATGAAATAAAATATGCTATGTCTAATTCACTTGGTTTTGGTGGACATAATAGTACTATTATATTAAAAAAATATGAATAGGAGGATATATATGGAATACGAACAAATAAAAAAAATAATAAATGATATGAGTCAGTCTAGTTTAAGTAGTTTAAATATAGAATTTCCAGATGGGGTAAAAATTAATATTACTAAAGAAAATAACATTATACAAAATAATGTAGTACAAAATCAACCTATAGTAAAGCAAGAAGATACAGATGTAAAAAGTAGTAATATAGAACCTAAAGAGAAAATAGAAGATGCAAACATTGTAACTTCTCCTATGGTTGGTACTTTTTATACAAAACCTGCTCCAGATAAAGAAGATTTTGTAAAAGTAGGAGACAGAGTAAAAAAAGGTCAAGTACTTTGTATAATAGAAGCTATGAAACTTATGAATGAGATAGAATCAGAATATGATGGTCAAATAGTTGAAATATGTCAAAAAAATGAAGATATGGTAGATTATGGAAGACCATTATTTAAAATAAAATAGGAGGAAGATATGTTAGATATAAACGAAATAATGAAGATAATACCACAAAGAGCTCCATTTTTAATGATAGATAAAGTTGAAAGTTATGAGCCTGGAAAATATTGTATTGCATATAAAAATGTATGTATTAATGAGCCACATTTTCAAGGACATTTCCCTTCTAATCCTATTATGCCAGGTGTTTTAATAGTAGAAGCTTTAGCTCAGGCAGGAGCAGTAGCTATTTTATCTAAAGAAGAAAATAAAGGAAAAAATGCACTTTTTGGTGGAATAGATAAGTTTAAGTTTAAAAAGCAAGTAGTGCCGGGAGATGTATTAAGACTTGAAGTAAATATAATAAAAGAAAAAGGACCTATAGGAGTAGGAGAAGCTATTGCATATGTAAACGATAAGGTGGCTGCAAAAGGTGAACTTACCTTTGCAGTAGTATAGGTGGTTTTATGATTAATAAAGTTTTAATAGCAAATAGAGGAGAAATTGCAGTAAGAGTAATTAGAGCTTGTAAGGAAATGAATATAAAAACTGTTGCTATATATTCTGAAGTAGATAAAGATGCATTACATGTAAGACTTGCAGATGAAGCAGTTTGTGTAGGGCCTGCAAAATCTGCAGACAGTTATTTGAATGTAAAAAATATATTAGAAGCTGCATGTCTTACTGGTGCAGATAGTATACATCCAGGATTTGGATTTTTAGCTGAAAATGCAAGATTTGCCAAAATGTGTGAAGAATGTAATCTTAAGTTTATTGGTCCTTCATATGAGACAATAGAGCTTATGGGAAATAAGATAAATAGTAAAAAGCTAATGAGAGAAAATAATGTGCCTGTAATTGAAGGCTCAAAAGATAAATTAAATTCATATAAAGAGGCAGAAAAACTTGCAGATACTATAGGATATCCCGTAATACTTAAAGCGTCTGCTGGCGGTGGTGGAAAAGGAATTAGAATTGTATTTAAAAAAGAAGATTTAAAAGATATGTTAAGTCTTGTAAAACAAGAGTCAAAAAATGCTTTTGGTGATGATACAATTTATATGGAAAAATATGTTCAAAATCCAAGACACGTTGAGATTCAAATTTTATCAGATATGTATAACAATTGTGTATATTTAGGAGAAAGAGATTGTTCAGTACAAAGAAATAATCAAAAAATACTTGAGGAGGCACCTTCTACTGTCTTAAATAATGCAATGAGAAAAGCTATGGGAGAATCTGCAGTAAGAGCTGCACAAGCTGCAAACTATGAAGGGGCAGGAACAGTTGAGTTTTTAGTAGATAGTAGTAATAATTATTATTTTATGGAAATGAATACTAGAATTCAAGTTGAACATCCTGTAACAGAAATGATGACTGGAATAGATATAGTAAAACAACAGCTAAAAATTGCATCTGGTAAAAGACTTGATCTTGTGCAAGACAAGATTAAACCTAGGGGTCATAGCATAGAGTGTAGAATAAATGCAGAAAATCCATATAAAAATTTTATGCCATCTCCTGGAAAAATTACAAAACTTGTTTTACCGGGCGGAAATGAGACTAGGGTTGATACAGCAGTTTATGAAGGATATACTATACCTCCATATTATGATTCAATGATTGCTAAGGTAATCGTTCATGCAAGAACAAGAAATGATGCGATTTTAAAAATGAAAAGAGCATTAGATGAATGTATTATTGAAGGGATAGATACAAATATAGAATTTTTAAAAGCTATACTTTCAAATGAAAAGTTTAAAAGTGGTGAGTTTACTACCGCTATAATTAAAGAGGAGTTTGATTTATGATAGAAAACAAAAAACCAGATATTCCTGTAGGAAAATGGGTTAAATGTCCAAATTGTAAGGAAATATTATATAAGGAAGACGTAAGGGATAATTATAGTATTTGTCCTAAATGTTCACATTATTTTAGATTATCTAGTCGTAGAAGAATAGAGCAAATAGTAGATAAAGATACATTTGAAGAATTTGATTTGAAAATTGATACAAAAGATCCTCTTAATATGTCAGAATATGTAAATAAAATAGAAGGTTTAAGGCAAAAAACAGGACTTAAAGAGGCTGTAAAGTGTGGAATTGGTAATATAAATAGTCAAAAAGCAGTTATATGTGCTATGGATTCTAACTTTTTTATGGGAAGTATGGGATATGTAGTTGGAGAGTATATAACATATTCAATAGAAAAAGCAATTGAAGAAAAACTACCTATAGTTATATTTAGTGTGTCAGGTGGTGCAAGAATGCAAGAAGGAATCATATCACTAATGCAAATGGCTAAAACTAGTGCGGCAGTTTCTAAACTTCATGAAGCCGGTAATTTATATATTAGTGTACTAACAGATCCTACATATGGAGGAGTTACTGCAAGCTTTGCAACATTAGCAGATATTATACTTTCAGAGCCTGGTGCAATGATAGGATTTGCGGGTAAAAGGGTTATTGAGCAGACAATAAATGAAAAGCTACCTAAAGATTTTCAGTCATCTGAGTTTTTATTTAAACATGGCTTTATAGATAAAATAGTAGAAAGAAAAGATTTAAAAGATACTATATCTAAAATTATATGTATGAGTAAGGGGGATTATAATGGATAATAATGCGTGGGAAAAAGTAGAAATTGCACGAGATAAAGATAGACCTACTGCTCTAGATTATATACAAAATATATTTGATGAGTTTATAGAACTTCATGGCGATAGAGACTTTGCAGAAGATGGAGCAATAGTATGTGGTATAGCTACACTAAATGGTATAAATTATACAATTATTGCACAGCAAAAAGGAAGAGATACAAAGGAAAATATTAAAAGAAATTTTGGTATGCCAAACCCTGAAAGTTATAAAAAAGCTATTAGATTTATGAAACAATCCGAAAAATTTAAAAGACCACTAATAACTTTTATAGATACAAAAGGGGCATATCCCGGAATTGGAGCAGAAGAAAGAGGACAAGGACAAGTAATTGCAAAAAGTATTGAAACTATGTCATCACTTAAAATACCAACTATTTCATATGTTATAGGTGAAGGTTCAAGTGGAGGAGCTCTTGCAATAGGTGTGGCTGATAGAGTAATTATGCTTGAGAATGCTATATATTCTATTTTATCTCCAGAGGGATATGCAAGTATATTATGGAAAGATTCTTCAAGAAAACAAGAAGCAGCAGAGAAAATGAAACTTACAGCACATGATTTGTTAAAATTTAATGTTATAGATGAGATTTTAAAAGAACCAGATGGAAATGCTAAAAACAATGTCATAGAAATGTCTAATATTATAAAGGAAGATATAATTAAAAATATTAATAATTTAATGAAATTAAAAGAAAAAGATCTTTTAGAAAATAGGTATAAAAAATATAGAAAAATTGGAGGAGATTATTAATGCTAAAAAATAAAAAAATTTTAATTATGGGTATAAGAAATAAATGGTCTATTGCTTATGGAGCTGCAAAGTCTGCATATGATCAAGGAGCACAGCTATATTTTACATATATGGGAGAAGAAAATAAAGGGAAAATAGAAGAATTAATTGCAGAATTTGAAGGTGCTAAAGCTTTTGAATGTGATATATCAGATGAGAAAAAAGTAGAGTCATTATTTCAAATGATAAAAGATACATATGGTAGCTTAGATGCTATAGTTCATTGTATAGCTCACGCAAATACTCAAGATCTAAGAGGAGAATTTATTAATACAAGTAAAGAGGGATTTACACATGCAAATGAAGTTAGTGCATATTCTCTTGTGCTTATTGCAAGAAAAGCAAAAGAACTTGAATTATTACATGAGGGAGGAAGTATTGTATGTCTAACATATCATGGCTCTACAAAAGTATTTCCAGGATATAATGTTATGGGGGTTGCAAAAGCAGCACTTGAAGCTTCTGTTAGATACCTTGCGTCAAATCTTGGAAAAGATGGTATAAGAGTAAATGCAGTATCTGCAGGACCAATAAAAACATTATCTGCAAAGGGAATTCAAAATTTTAGCTCAATATTAGATGTGGTAGAAAATAATGCACCACTTAAGAAAAATGTAACAACAACAGAAGTTGGAAATGTAATTAGCTTTTTATGTAGTCCACTATCTAGTGCTATTACAGGGCAAGTGGTTTATGCAGACAATGGTTATTCAATAATGGGAATATAGGAGGAAAAATGAAATTACCAGAATTAAAAATTGGAGAAAAAATTATTCCTGTACCAATTATTCAAGGTGGTATGGGAGTAGGTGTATCACTTTCAAACTTAGCTGGAAACGTTGCTAAGTGTGGTGGAATAGGTGTTATATCTAGTGCACAAATTGGTTTTAAGGAAGATGATTTTGAAACAAATACTTATGAGGCAAATTATAGAGCACTAGAAAAAAATATTAAAGAAGCAAAAAGAATAAGTCAAGGCAATGGAATGGTTGCTGTAAATATAATGTGTGTTACAACTAATTATGAAGAAATGGTTAAAAAAGCGGCAGAGTCTGGTGCAGATATGATAATATCTGGTGCAGGACTTCCTAAGAATCTACCTGAAATTGTAAAAGACTGTGATATAAAAATAGCACCTATTGTCTCAAGTAGTAGAGCAGCTAACTTAATGTGTAAGTTATGGACATCAAAATACAATTATGTACCAGATATGATAGTAGTAGAAGGTCCAAAAGCTGGTGGACATTTAGGATTTAAACTTGAAGAATTAGAAGATAAAAGTCTTAATATATATGATATAGTAAAAGATGTAGTAGAAGTTGTAAAACAATATGAAGAAAAATATAATAGGCATATTCCTGTAATAGCAGCAGGTGGTATATATGATGGAAAAGATATTGCAAATGCACTAAAACATGGTGCAGATGGAGTACAAATTGCCACTAGGTTTGTTGCAACAGATGAGTGTGATGCTAATATTAAATTTAAAGAGGCTTATGTGAATGCTAAAGAAGATGATATAGTAATAATCAAAAGTCCGGTAGGAATGCCTGGAAGAGCTATAAAAAATCACTTTTTAGATAATTTGCAAGACTATAAAATTACTAAATGTTATAATTGTATAAAAACTTGTGATAGGAAAACAGTTCCTTATTGTATAACTAAAGCTTTAACAAATTCTGTCGAAGGAGATATAGATAATGGACTTGTATTTTGTGGTAGCAATGTAGATAAAATAGATAAGATAGTTCCAGTAAAAGAGTTAATGATCAAATTAGAAGAAGAGGCGGCAAAGTATTATGAAGAAGATAATGAATAAAGAAATTTTGCAAAAAGATGTAAAATTACTTGAATTAAATAACAGTATATGTACAAAATTAAAATCTAATAAAATTGAAACAATAGGACAGCTTTGTAATAATACAAGAAAAGAATTAAGAAATTTGAATTTTGTACAAAATGATATACAAATAATAATTGCTAAATTACAATTAAAAGGTTTAGATATAAAAGGAAATGAATATTAAGATGAAAATGATTAACATAAAGTTAATCATTTTTTTTACAAATAGAAAAATAGAAGATATCAAGAATAAACTAGATTTGTAATATGAGATATAAAGTATTTACAAGGTAAAAGTATAATAATATAATGCTCTTATCAAAAAGAAGGGAGTCATTATATGAAAAATGAACTATTAAAAGTTACAAACGATTATGTATTTAAAAGAATATTTGGTAAAAAAGGAAATGAAGACATAACAAGAAGCTTTATAGAAGCGGTAACAAATGAATATTATAGTGATATAAATTTAGAAGATACACCAATACTAGAAAGAGATTTAATAGAAAATAAAATGTGAGTATTAGATGTAAAAGTAGTAGCAAATAAGAAAATGATATAGATATTGAAATGCAAGTAACAAAGTCAGAGTATATAGCAGAAAGAATATTGTGGTATTGGGCAAAAATGTATGCAAGCTCAATAAATAAAGGAGAAGGATATAGTAGTACTAAAAAAGCAATATGTATAATGGTAGCAGATTTTAAAATAGAAAAGCTAAAAGAAATCACAAATTATCATACCAAGTGGAACATAAGAGAAGAAGAAAATAGAAACATAATCTTGACAGATAAATTAGAAATACATATAATAGAATTAGAAAAGTTGAAGAATAAAGATGGCAAAGAAAAATTAAAACAATGGTGTAAATTTATAAAAATGCCAGAGAGCGTGGGGGAATCTACTATGAAAGAGATAAAAATGGCCAAAGAAGAATTAAATAAAATAAGTCAAGATAAAAAAGAACGAAGACTTGCAGAGTTAAGAGAAAAAGCAATAATGGATGAGATGGCAATAAGAGATAGTGGATATAATGATGGTAAAAAAGAAGGAATAAAAGAAGGAATTGAGCAGGGTATAGAAAAAGGAAAGAATGAAGGATTAAAAATTGGAAAGAAGATAAGAAGTATTGAAATAGCTAAAGAAATGCTAAAAGAAAATTTAGATTTGGCAGTTATTTCTAAAGTAACAGGTTTGAGTAGTGATGAATTAAAAAATATTAAATAATAAAAATAATAAAATATAGTTCTAAGTCAATAATAATTAAATAAAAAGTATAAAGTAATAAAAATAATAAAATAACAAAGAATAATAAAGGGATAATAAGCAATAAAAGTTTATTATCT